>OMVS01000026.1 GCA_900314575.1 uncultured Olsenella sp.
AGAAGTCGCTCGGCTGGAGGACGACGGCGGAGTACAGGAGGGACCTGGGCTACGGCTACACGCTGGCGGCCTAGGTCCGGGAAAACGTCCGGGGTCCCGTTCCTAGTGGGAGGCCGAAGAGACGACTGGCGGGGCCAAGGAATCCAGGTGGCCGAGCCGCGCCGGCCTCCCGAAGAGCCGCGCCGGCCTCCCGAAGAGCGCGGCGCGTGCTGTCCACCAGGTCCCAAAAAGGGCCGTAACAAAAGGGACATAAAGAGGCGAGCCCCGCGTTATTGTCGCCCAGGATGGGTACACCTAAGTAAGGTTAGGTAAACATACGTGCGGACGAGGGGACGAGAACTCGGTCCCGTCCGACGACGACACGAAAGGTGGCACACCATGAGCACCATCGAGAAGGTCCACGCGCGAGAGGTCCTGGACTCCCGCGGCAACCCCACGGTCGAGGCAGAGGTCACGCTCGCGGACGGCTCCGTCGGCAGGGCCATCGTCCCCTCGGGCGCCTCTACCGGCGAGTTCGAGGCCGTGGAGCTGCGCGACGGAGATGCCGGCCGCTACCAGGGCAAGGGCGTCGAGAAGGCCGTCGCCCACGTGAACGGCGAGGCGCGCGAGGCGGTTCTCGGCCTGGACGCGCGCAGCCAGCGCACCGTCGACGCCGCGCTCGTCGAGGCCGACGGCACCCCCAACAAGGGCAAGCTCGGCGCCAACGCAATCCTGGGCGTGAGCCTGGCAACCGCCCGCGCGGCAGCGCAGTCCGCGGGCCTGCCGCTCTACGCCTACCTTGGCGGCCCCAATGCCCACACGCTGCCCACGCCCATGATGAACATCCTGAACGGCGGCGTTCATGCCGACAACAACGTGGACTTCCAGGAGTTCATGATCATGCCCGTCGGTGCTCCCGACTTCCACACCGCGCTGCGCTGGTCGGCCGAGGTCTACCACACCCTGAAGGGCGTGCTCAAGGACGCGGGCCTCTCCACCGGCGTGGGCGACGAGGGCGGTTTCGCCCCCGACCTCAAGACCAACGCCGAGCCCTTCGAGTACCTCATGAAGGCAGTCGAGAAGGCGGGCTTCAAGCCCGGCGAGGACTTCGTCTTCGCCATGGACCCCGCCACGAGCGAGCTCTACGACGCCGCCACCGGCACCTACGTCCTCAAGGGCGAGGGCCGCACGCTCACGAGCGCCGAGATGGTCGACTACTGGGACAAGCTCGTCTCGTCCTACCCGATCATCTCGATCGAGGACGGCCTTGCCGAGGAGGACTGGGACGGCTGGCGCCAGCTAACCGAGCGCCTCGGTAGGCGCGTGCAGCTGGTGGGCGACGACCTGTTCGTCACCAACACCGCCCGCCTCTCCCGCGGCATCGAGCTGGGCGCCGCCAACGCGCTGCTCGTGAAGGTCAACCAGATCGGCACCCTGACCGAGACGCTCGAGGCCATGCAGACCGCGCAGCGCGCCCGCTACGCGACGATCGTCTCGCACCGCTCCGGCGAGACCGAGGACACCACGATCGCCGACCTGGCCGTGGCGACCAACGCGGGCCAGATCAAGACCGGCGCGCCCGCGCGCTCCGACCGCGTGGCCAAGTACAACCAGCTGCTCCGCATCGAGGAGGAGCTGGGCGACGCCGCCGAATACGCCGGCCGCTCCGCGTTCTACAACATCTCGCGCGCATAGGAGAACTCGGAGCAAGGCTGGCAGGCTAGTGACATCTGGCAGGCTAGGGACATCCGCGGCTTCTACGTAGACGCAACGCGGCGGCGCGGGGCAAGCCCGCACCGCCGCGCTCTTCTCGCCCGCGCCTGCCAGGCGAGCGCCCGGGGAGGCTAGTCCGTGACGTCGCTGTCGAGCGCGGCGCGCACGGTGTAGTCGGGGAAGGCATCCTCGACCTCGCGCACGATCTGGTGGAACTCGCCTTGGCGGTCGGGCGACTCGAAGGCGATGATCACGTCGAACTCGAGCAGGTGACGGGCCTCGTCCACGTGGAAGCCGTGGAACTGCAGCACGTGGTCGTGGCCCATGACGATGCGCCTCACGCGTTCGCGCATGTCGGCGACGGCCTTGCTGGTGTTCCTCGAGTAGATACCCACGGCCGCGATGATGACCTGGCCGTCCGTGCGCTCGAAGACGTGCTCGGCGATGCGCCGCTCGAGCTCGTCGACCTCCTCGGCCGTGGTTGTGTCGGGGACTTCGACGTGGACCGACCCGACCCTGCGCTCGGGCCCGTAGCTGCTGAGGATGAGGTCGTAGACGCCCAGGACGCGGTCCTCTTCGGCAACGATGCCTTTGACCCTCTCGGCGAGCTCCGGGCTCACGCGCTCGCCGAGGATCTGGCTGAGCGTCTGCCAGAGCATCTCGAGGCCGGCCTTCGCGATGAACACGGAGATGACGGCGCCAACCCAGGCCTCAAGCGAGATGCCGCACGCCAGGTAGACCACGGCGGCACCCAGCGTGGACACGGAGAGCACCGCGTCCGAGAGCGCGTCCTGGCCCGAGGCCACGAGCGAGTCTGCGTTGACGCGTCGGCCGACCGACTGCACGTGGCGGCCGAGGAGCACCTTGGCAACGACGCCGGCGGCGACCACGACCAGCGCGGCGGCGGAGTAGTCCGGCGCCTCGGGCGAGATGATCCTCTGCACGGACTCCACGCCGGAGGTGATGCCCGCATACAGCACGATGGCCGAGATGACCATCGCAGTGAGGTACTCGATGCGCCCGTAGCCCATGGGGTGGCGCTTGTCCGGCGCGCGTCCGGCGAGCTTGGTGCCCACGATCGTGATGACCGAGGAGAGCGCGTCGGAGAGGTTGTTCACTGCGTCGAGGGTGATGGCGATGGAGTTCGAGAGGACGCCCACCGCGGCCTTGAACCCGGCGAGCAGCACGTTGGCCACGATGCCGAGGATGCTGGTGCGGACGATGGTCCTCTCGCGGTCGGTGGTCGGGATGGGCGAGGGCGTCTTGCCCTCCTTACGTCCGGGCGCGGGTGCCTTGCCCCTCTCGTTGTCCTCTGTGTTCATGACGCTCATTCTTCGTCCTCTCCTTCCGTCTGCGCGCATGTGCCGGTGCCGCCCGCCCCGCCGCCGCGGACGTCGGCGAGCACCTTGGCCAGGAGGCGCTTGAGCTCGACGGCCTCCTCGGGAGAGAGGTGCACGTGGCAGGCCATCTCCGTGGGGACGGAAGCGGCGCGGTCGCGGAGGGCGCGGCCCTCGGGCGTGAGGCTGACCTCGAGGACGCGGGCGTCGGCGACGCTCCTCTCGCGGGTCACGTATCCCCGGTCCTCGAGCTTCTTGAGGACCGGCGTGAGCGTGCCGGAGTCCAGGTAGAGCCTCTCGCCGAGGCTCCGCACGCTCGTCACCTGCTCCTCCCAGAGAACCATCATGCAGAGGTACTGCGTGTAGGTGAGGCCGAGGGGGGCGAGAAGAGGCTGGTAGCTGCGCACGACCTCTTTGGAGCAGGCGTAGAGCGGGAAGCACAGCTGGTTGTCGAGGAGGAGCGCCTCACAGGAGGGGTCGTCGCGGGAGGCGGCGGCCGCCCCCTCGGCGCCCGGGGCGCCGGGGCCGGTCGGCCCCAGGTCCTTCTCGGACGTCGCGCCCACTAGAGTTCCGCCTCGATTGCGCGCTCGACCTCGGCCATGTCGGCGGTGGGCTCGAAGCGCGCCACGAGGTGGCCGTCGCGCGCGACGAGGAACTTGGTGAAGTTCCACATGACGTAGGCCTTGTCGCCGTACTTCTTGTTGTTCATACGGGCGAACTTCTCGAGTGCCTTCGCCTTGATACCGCTGCCGAAGCCCTGGAAGGGGCGCTCCGTCGCGAGCGCGGCGAAGAGCGCATCGGCGGTGTCACCGTTCACGTCGAGCTTCTTGAAGCGGGGGAACTCGGTGTTGATCTTGAGGGAGCAGAACCGGTTGATCTCCTCGTCGGACTCGGGCGCCTGGCCGGCGAACTGGTTGCAGGGGAAGTCCAGGATCTCGAAGCCCTGGTCGCGGTGGGCGGCGTAGATGCGCTCGAGGTCCTCGTACTGGGGCGTGAAGCCGCAGCCGGTCGCCGTGTTCACGACGAGCAGCACCTTGCCGTCGTAGTCGTGGAGGCTGACGGCGCTGCCGTCCTGCGCGGTCACGCTGAAGTCGTGGTAGTCCACGGTCTTGTCGGATGCCATGGTGGCTCCCTCCTCCGGGCCTCGCCCGGCGCTTGGTTACGCGTCCAGTATCCGCCGAGGCGGGAGGTGCGCTTGCAAAAAGATGGGACACAACCGATTGCACACAATGAGATTGTGGAACGGGGGCACGGCGCGCGCCGCCTGGGGGAGCCCGGGTGGTCGCGGGCTCCGCGGTGAGGCCGGCTGGGGGAGAAACTCGGGGGGTCGCGGGCTCCGTGGCGCGGGTGATGGTAGGCTACCTCCTGTGCGGATTGCGGAGAGGGGTTGCGAGGATGACAGGGGAGAAGGGACGACCCGTCAGGTGGCGCGGCGCGCGCGTGGTGGCCGTGGTCCTTCTCCTTGCCGCGGCCTGCACGGCGGCCTTCGGACTCCTCGGCCACTACCGGCCCGACGCGACCGCGCTCGCGGCGCTTGTGGGCGACGACGCGGTGCGGGTCGATCAGGTCGAGGACGGCTACGCCTTCGTGGGTCCCGACGAGGACCCCGACAACACCTACGGCCTGGTCTTCTACCCTGGAGCGAAGGTGGACGAGCGGGCGTACGCCCCGCTCATGCACGGGCTTGCGGCGAAGGGCTGGGTCTGCGTCGACGTCTCCATGCCACTCGACCTCGCCATCCTCGACGAGGGTGCGGCGGCGCGGGCGATGGCGGAGTTCCCGCAGGTGGAGCACTGGTACGTCGCCGGCCATTCGCTCGGCGGCGCAATGGCGGCGGACTTCGCAGCGGACCACGCGGACGAGCTCGACGGACTGGTCCTTCTCGCCGCGTACTCGACCAAGGACCTGAGGGACTCCGGCCTCGAGGTGCTGAGCGCGTACGGCTCCCGGGACGGGGTCCTCAACCGCGAGACCTACCAGGAGGACTTCGGCAACCTGCCCCGCGACGCGCACGAGCTCGTCATACCTGGCGGCAACCACGCGCAGTTCGGCAGCTACGGCGCGCAGCTCGCCGATGGCGAGGCGATGATCTGTCCGTCGCGGCAGGTGGAGGAGACCGTCCGGTTCGTCGATGACGTCAAGCGCGGAGGTGCGCCGGGCGTCGGGGGCCCGGGCGGGCGCTAGCCGCGGGAGTCCCCGCGTCCTTCTCGCCCGTGGCGTGCCGCCTCGATGATATAGCCAATAATAAGTCCCAGTAGTCCTGGCACGACCCAGCCCAGGCCGATGTCCGCCAGCGGGAGCGCGTCGAAGGGCAGGGAGAGCCCGGGCACGAGGGCGTCGCGGAGGGCGCCGGCCGTGCTCACCACGCCGACGCACGCCATCGCGAGCCGCCATGCGCCTGCGTGCGCCTCCGAGCCGGGCAGGAGGCCCATGAGCATGGCGCAGATCCCCATGGGGTAGAGCGCCATCAGCACGGGGACGGAGTAGGCGAGGATCGAGGTCAGACCGGCGTTGGCAAGGACGCAGGAGATGCAGGCGATGAGGGTCGCCCAGCCGCGGTAGGGGACCTTCGGGAAGGCCTTGGAGAAGTACTCGCCGATCGACGAGACGAGCCCCACGCAGACGTTGAAGCAGGCCACCAGGAAGACCGCGGCGGTGAGGGCCGTGCCCGCCGTGCCGAAGTGCAGCGTCGAGGAGAGGGAGATGACCTCGGCGCCGTTGGCCGCCTCGGGGGCGACGGTGCCCATGCGCGCGCCGAGGTAGCTGAGGGCGCAGTACACGAGCGCCATGAGCGCGCCGGCGACCACGCCCGAGCGCGCGACTTGGCGCGCCTGGGCGCCGGGGTCGGTGACGCCGAGGCGCCGCACGCTGCTCGTGATCACCACGCCGAAGGCTAGGGAGGCGAGAAGGTCGAGGGTCTGGTAGCCCTGCACGAAGCCCGCGACGGCGGGCGCCGTGGCGTAGGCCTGCTGCGCCTCTGCCAGAGGGTCGCCGGCGGGGGCGACGACCTGTGCGGCGACCATCACCACCAGGAGGCCGATCAGGAGGGGTCCCGTGACCTTGCCCATGAGTCGCACGATCCTGGCGGGGTGAAGCGCGAGCGCGAGCGCCGCAGCGAAGAAGGCGAGCGAGAAGAGCAGCTGGGGCAGGGCGACAGCCGCACCTGCCGCCGCACCCGCGGCGGCGGCTGACCCCGCGCCGGCCTGCGCGCCCAGGATCAGCGGCCTCACCATCTCGAAGGACGTCGAGGCGGTGCGCGGTATGGCGAGCAGGGGGCCGATCGCGAGGTAGGCGAGGATGGTGAACACGCGCGAGAACCCGTGGCCGATGCGGTCGAGCAGTGCGTCCGCGGTGCCAGCGCGGGCGATGGCGACGATGGTCGCGATGGGCAGCCCGACGCCGGAGACGAGGTAGCCGAGGGTCGCCGGTACGACGCAGGGGCCCGCCTGCACGCCCAGCAGCGGAGCGATGATGAGGTTGCCCGCCCCGAAGAACATCGAGAAGAGGGCGACCCCCACCGCGAGGGATCCACGTGGTCCCAGGGTACCGTCCGTGACCTGTTCGCTCGATAGATGCATCCGCTCTGCTCCCAAGGACTCCGCGGCTCGACGATCCGGCGGTGCGGCGCCTCTGTGCCGATGCGGGTCGGCAGCGGCAAGGCGCCTGCGCCGTGGCGTAACCCCTCAGGCTATCCTTCGGCTTGGCAAGATGCAACGGCCCGGCGTTGAGCTGAGCTCCCGCCGGCGTCACGCACCCGGTCTTCGGCGTGGAGCGTGGCACTGGCCGGTGCTGTCCCGCCCGTCCCGGGTCGTCGCGGCCCCGCCCGCCGCGGACGGGTATGCTTGTGCAGCGCCGCGACGTGGCGGCGCAGGACTGGAGGCAACCCATGATCTACGACGGAACCGCTGCCATCGACCGCTACCGCGGGCTCTACCGCGGGCTCGACGCACTCATCGACTGGCTGGCCGAGAACGACCCGGCCGACCTGTCCGACGGCTGCACCAAGTTGCGTGGCGACCTGCTCTTCGCGAACGTCATGCGCCCGACCACGCGTCGGCCGGAGGACGCCACCTACGAGGTGCACCACGACTACATGGACGTCCAGATGGACCTCGAGGGGGCGGAGTCCTTCCGCACGACCTCCGGCCCGACCGTCCTCGAGGGCGCCTTCGACGAGAAGGACGACTTCGCCCTGCTCCACCCCGAGGACCCCGACGACTACCTGGCGGCTACGCTGGGGCCGGGCCGCTTCGCGCTCTTCGTCGTCGGCGAGCCCCACATGCCGACCGTCGTCGTGCCCGGTGGCGAGCCCGAGCCCATCCGCAAGGTCTGCTTCAAGCTCGCGGTCGACAGGCTGTGGGAGAAGGACGTCCAACTCTAGACCCTCTCCCGTGCTAGCCCCTCACGCGAAGGCGACGAGGGTCCGGCCGCTCGCGAGGTCGTGCCACATCCCAAGGCCGCGGCCGCGGGCGTCGAGCAGCCGCACGCAGCGCGCGACGTCGGGGTCGGTGCCGTCTCGCGCGAGCGGCACCTCGGGCAGACCTGCGAGCGCGCTGCGGTCGAAGCGGACGGAGCGCCGCTCGAGCGCCGCGCAGTAGAGGATGTCCTCCTCGACGAGGTCCTGGAACATGTGGCTCCCGTAGGAGAGCTCGGGCGAGAAGCCGTGAGCGGCGTCGGCGTACTCCACGACCGCGCGGAAGGCGGAGATCTCCGCGAAGGTCACCGGTATTCCGAGGTCGGGCGACGAGGTCCCGATGCGCCCCGGCGCCAGGAGGATCGCCGTGGCGGCACCGGCGCCGGCCGCGCCGTCTCGGGACGATTCGCCGTCGGCCGGCGTGCCCGCGGCTCGCACGAGCCTCGCCGCCTCGCCGACGAGGCGTGCCACGTCCGGCCGCTTCGCGTGCGGGCACGCACGGTAGGCCGCGGCGTCGACGGCGCACACAAAGTCGACGTCCTTCTCGACCGAGCCTCCCATGGCGTCGCCCGCGGCGCGCAGGAGCACGGGGCCGGCGACCCTCTCGGGCACCTCTACCCTGCCTGTGCCGGAGAAGGACTGCAGGGGCCGGCACTGCAGCAGGTTGATCACAAAGCGCGGCTCCGAGGGAGCCTGCCGCACCGCGGAGGGAGCCTGCCGCGTCGCCGCGGCGCCGGCGCCTGCCGCAGGAGCCTCGGCGACGTTGACGGCGAACTCGACGTCGACCGCGTAGTCGTAGGCCTCCTCGAGCGCGCGCAGGATCTCGCGCATCGCCCGCGTGAACGTGCGGTCGGCGGCCAGCCCCGCGCACGAGGCGAACGTGACCTCGCGACGCTGGCCCCTCTCTCGCAGCATCCTCTCGGCCTCGCGGTCGTGCTCCATCACGTACGGGCGCACGGTGGGCGGCAAGAGCGGTGCCACCTCGGTGCAAGGCCGCTCCACGAAGCTGCCCGCGGCCAGGTCGATGAGGTCGCAGCTGCGCTGCGAGAAGCGGTGGCGGTCGGCGTCGGTGACCATCGTGGTCGCGGTAGGCCTGTCCAGGCTCACGAGCCTGGGGTAGTCGCGCTCGGTGCGGTCGACCGCCTTCGTCCCCAGTCCCATGACCAGCCGCAGCATGCCCGCCGCGGGGTCCATGTCGGGAAGCCAGCGGTAGGCGCTCCGCGAGTAGCCGATGCCGGCGGCGGTGGGCATGAAGTACCTGTCGCCGTAGCGCGACCCGCTCACGCGCTGCACCAGCAGCGCCATCTCCTCCTCGGCCGCGTCCAGGCCGTTGCGGCGCCGGTACTCGAGGGCTGACGGGTTCATGGTCGAGGCGTAGACCTGCTTGACCGCGCGCTCGAACGCGCGCAGCCGCGCCTCCGTGTCTCCCACGTTGGGCAGGAACACCGAGTCGTACTTGCCTGCGAAGGCGTTGCCGAAGCCGTCCTCCAGGCAGCTCGACGAGCGCACGATGATAGGGCTCTGCCCGTAGTAGTCCAGGATCCTGCGGAACCCCTGCTCGATCTCGGTGGGGAAGGTGCCGCCCTCGATACCGCGGGCGAGCTCGTCCGCCACGCTCAGGTAGCCCTCGCCGCGCTGGGCGATGCGCAGCGGCCACAGGCCGTTCTCGACGATGAACGTGTAGAAGACGTCGGTCCCCACGTAGAACGAGTCGTGCGGCTCGAGGAGCCCGGCGAGCTCCGGCAGGCGGCTCTCCACTATCTTGCGCGAGAGGAGCATCCCGCAGGCCTTGCCGCCCACCATTCCGGTGCCCACCATGCGGCGCCGCACGTCGAAGTAGTCGGTGGGCGAGAAGTACCTCTGCACGAGCTCGCGCATGCGCGGGTCACGCGTCATCATCATGTTGCACATCTTGCGGCAGATCTGCCGCGTGCGCTCGCCGTGCTCGAAGCTGGCGCGCGCGTGCGAGAAGAACCGGTCCCAGGAGTCCATGTCTCGGTCCGCCGCACCGCTCATCTCCTCGCTCATGCGCGCGTAGAAGCGGCTGGTGTCGACGCCGGAGGTGAGGGCCGAGACCTCGCCGGTCGCGAGGTCGAGCCGGTGGGCGAGGAACATCGTCGGCGAGTAGCGGCGCCACACCTTGAGCGGGTGGACGAACAGCCCTCCCTCGTCGGGCGAGACGTCGATCAGGAGCTGGGTCGTGTCGCGGATCTTTGCGATCGCTGCGAAGGAGTGGCCGCCCTTGATCAGCGGGAAGTAGGCGACGGTGTCGAGCGAGAACAGGTACGGGCAGGTCAGGCGGAAGAAGTTTCCCATAGTGAGGTCGGCCGACCAGGCGACCTGCAGGTCGGAGAGGCTGTCGAAGACGTAGAACGCCTCGCGCCCCTCCCGCGTTATCTCGTCGTGCACCTGCATCGTGAAGGTCTCGAAGCCCCGGCGGGGGTCGAGCCGGACCTCGCGCACGCCCGGCGCGTCGCGCGCGACGAGGCGCGCGTGCGAGGCGAAGCGCAGGTAGACGACCTTCCTGCCGTCGGCGACCGACCGGGAGACGAAGGCCGCGGCGATGGGGCGGAACTCTTCGAGCGAGCTCACCTGCCAGACGACGTTGTCCCCGAGGCGGATGGAGTCGAGCACCCCGTCGAGCCCCTCGATGCCGCTCGGTACGCGATCGAACGCAGCCATGTCAGCCCCCTTGCACGCGGTTTGCACCATGCTACCCGTCACGGCGCCAGTCGGCGGCGAGGCAGCAGTCAGCGCACCGCGAGGCGCGCGCCCGCGGCGCCTTCTGGCGACCGTGCCGGAGGTGGGGGAGAGCCGCCCCGTGGCGACGCGCGCGGGGCGAGTGGCGTGCGGGTTTGTGGGCCGGTGCGCGTAGAGGTCGGTGTCTCGAGATCTTGTCGAGAAAATCCTTGAATCTCGTGCCTGCTTCTCATATACTTATCCAAGTGCCGCGCGAGCGGCCACATACATGGGCGTTTAGCTCAGGGGGAGAGCGCTTCCCTGACACGGAAGAGGTCAGAAGTTCAAATCTTCTAACGCCCACCATAAATTCGCAGGCCAGAGGCTATCTCCTCTGGCCTGTTTTCGTGTGGCGCATGTAAGGGCGCGCATGGAGCGTAATTGGCATCGACGAGCCGTGCCGGTAGGCGACGGACAACTCGAGTCCCCCGAGTCCCTCGAGGGCGACCAGGCGCATCGCCTGCTGTGCGGACGGCAATCCCGGATGACGCCTTGGAGGATTGACTATGCTTGTTCAGAACGGCTTTCGGCTTGAGCTGGAAGCCGGCGGAGGCCATCGTTAGGGTAATCAACGACCGAGGTGTCTGGTGGCGGGGCCAGCATCGGCGGCGCCGTTATCGGTGCAGCCATTGCGGGCATGCCGAATCGCGCGCTGAGGCTGGGTCTGAGCAGAGGGGCAGGAGTTTCTCGGGAATTCTCTGGAAGATCCTTGGGGTCGCCGTCATCGCGCTTGGGGCCTTCTTTCTCCTGGGCATGCTCGGCGGCATATTGGACGGCTATGGGGTCGCACTCATCCTCACGTGCCTTGTCTTGGGCTGCGGTATGGTCTGCCTTGGGATTCGACTGATGAGGAGGGGGAAGGCGAAGTCGTAGACGCGTGCTCTGCCAACCGCTGGCAGGCCCCTTAACCCCTCGACGGACGGAACCGTTCCCGTAATGTGGCGGTTTCCGCGGGAAGCTCCTGAAACTCGGCCGTAGAATCGAAGGCATTCGCATGCGACCGAGGGGTGACGATGGCTTCCAGTATCTCCGTCTCGGCAGATGTCCTGCCGATCTTCAACTATTCGAACATCCAGGCACTGCGGCGGCCGATGCAAAGCCTGAGCGTCACGAACGACTCCGACTCCGAGCTCTCCAACGTGCTGGTGCGAGTTGATTCGGCGACGGACCTGCTCACCGACCGGGACTTCGAGCTTCCGTCCGTTCCGCCCCATACCAGCGTCGAGGTTGACTGTGCGAGCGTGACGGTGGACGCCAAGCGCCTGCTCCAGCTCACGGAGCGCATGGTAGACAACGTGAGAATCGATGTCATAGTTGGTGGAGAGACGCTTGCCTCCGCGGATTGCGAGATAGTCTTCTTCGCGTTTGACCAGTGGCTTGGGACCCCCGAGACGCTTGCGGCGTTCGTGACGCCCAATCACCCGGCACTTGCTCCCGTCATCGTGAGGGCGTCGGAGATCCTGAAGAAGTGGACCGGCAGCCCATCGTTCGACGGCTATCAGACGGGCGACGCCAACAGGGTGCGCATGCAGGCTGCGGCGCTGTTCCGCTCCCTGCAAGAGCAGGGCATCGTGTACGTGGGCGCGCCCGCAAGCTTCAGCGCGGGCCAGCGCGTCCGAATGGCCGATGCGGTGCTCAGCCAGCATATGGCCACCTGCCTCGACTTCTCGTGCCTCTATGCCTCGTGCCTCGAGGCCGTCGACCTGCGGCCGTTCATCGTGCTGATAGAGGGGCACGCCTTCGCGGGAGTGTGGCTGGAGGAGTCGACCTTTGCGGAGACGGTGGAGGAGGATGCCACCGCGGTGTCCAAACGCTTCCAGCAAGGCGTCAACCAGCTCACCGTGGTGCAGGCCACGATGATCGCGGAGGGCTCCAAGGCCACGTTCGAGGATGCCGAGCTTTCCGCCCGCTCCATGGTGGACCCTGAGACCTTCCAGTGTGCGGTCGACGTGCGCCGTGCGCGCTACAGCCAGATAATCCCCCTGCCCGTCCGCGTCATGGGAGACGACGGGTGGCACGTGGAGGCGCCAAAGGTCGACTTGGGCAAGGCGGTCGCACCCAACAGCAAGAAGACGTCGACCGCGGTTCTCAACGTTGCGGAGGACGAGCACACGCGCAAGCAGACGTGGGAGCGCAACCTGCTTGACCTCTCGATGCACAACAACCTCCTCAACATGAGGCCCGGCGCGCGCGTTATGCCGCTGCTGATACCCTCCGTGGACGAGCTCGAGGACTTTCTCGCCCTGGACAACGACATCGTGATCGCGCCGAAGCCCAACGAGTTTCCCGACATGGACGACGTCGCCTCGAGCATCATCGACCTCTCGGAATCTGGAAAGCAGCTGTTACGCAACGAGTTTCGCGAGGGCCGCCTGCGCACCGCGTTTACCGAGGCGGCGCTCCAGAAGAACCTGACCAACCTGTACCGCTCGTCACGCTCGTCCATGGAGGAGACGGGGTCCAACACCCTGTTCCTCTCCCTGGGAACGCTCAAGTGGGTGGACGAGAAACGCGGCGGAAAGGTGCGCTTGGCGCCCATCATGCTGTTCCCCGTCGACTTGATTCGAAAGTCGGCCAAGGCGGGCTACGTCATGCGGCTGCGCGACGAGGATCCCCAGATAAACATCTCGCTCCTAGAGATGCTGCGACAGGACTACGGCATCTCGATCAACGGGCTTGACCCCCTGCCTACCGATGATGCCGGCGTGGACACGCGCCTCGTGCTGAACACGGTGCTCAACAAGGTGATGGAGCAGAAGGGCTGGGAGGTACTCGAGAACGGCATGATCGGGCTCTTCTCGTTCTCCCAGTTCGTCATGTGGAGTGACATCCGCAACAGCGAGGTCGACCTGCGCGGGAACAAGATCGTCAGCTCGATGATGGAGGGACACCTCACGTGGACGCCCGCGCCGATCGATCCGGGCGAGAAGGTCGACCCATCCACATTGTTGCTCCCGGCGGAGGCCGACTCCTCCCAGATGCTCGCCATCAAGAAGGCGGTCGTGGACGGCCAGAGCTTCGTCCTGCATGGGCCTCCGGGCACGGGCAAGTCGCAGACGATCTCGCTTCTTATCGCCAACGCGCTGGCGCGTGGCAAGCGGGTGCTGTTCGTGGCTGAGAAGATGGCCGCCCTGGAGGTCGTGGAGCATCGTTTGGGCGCGCTTGGGCTCGAGCCGTTCTGTCTGGAGGTCCACTCGACCAAGGCGACCAAGAACCACGTCTTCGAGCAGATAAAGGAGGCGGCCGAGCTTGGCCGCGTGGAGCGGCCCACGGCCTATGCCAGCAAGGCGGCCGAGGTCCGCGCCCTCCGGCAGCGTCTGGACACGTATGCCCGCGGGCTCGAGCAGGCCAATGGTGCCGGCTTCACGCTTCGTGAGCAAATCTGCCGCTACGAGGAGCTCGCGCGAAGGGCGAAGCCAATGCGCGTGAGCCGCGAGTTCACGGAGTCCATCGAGGGGCAGGAGGACTTCGCGGAAAGAATCAACGCCGCGGAGCGCTTGCTCGCGCAGGGCAGGGAGTTTGCGCCCTGCTCCCTCAACCCGCTCGCGCCCGTCCGGGGGACCGAGTACGCCCAGGGCATGCGAGAGGAACTCTCCCCGCTGCTTGCGGCCTATTCCAATGCGCTGCGCTCGCTGGATTCGGAAGCCAGGCAGGTTGTCGACGCGATGGGCGGGTCTGCTCCGTCCAAGAGGGAGGACTACGAGGAGCTGGCCTCCGTCCTGCAGTTGGTTGCCAGGTTGAATGCCCTTCCCGGCGAGTGGGCCAACGCTCGGAACCTCCAGATGCTCCTGGACGACCTCTCGATCCTCGTGCACAACCACGACCATCTTGGGGAGCTGCGTTCGCAGATCTCTCTCAGGCGGACCGACTCGTTCTTCTCGCTCGACCCTGCCGCGATTCGTGCGAGCTGGGTGGAGGCTAACTCCAAGGGGATGCTGCGCCGTGGCAAGGCGATCTCATCGGTGCTGTCCGAGCTTTCGCTCAGCTCGCGCGAGCCGGTGGGCAAGGACGGTGTGGCCGAGTTTCTGGACGAGCTCGAGGGATGGGGCGCCGCGCGTGCGGACTTTGCGAGGCTGCTTGATCGGATGCGTCCCTACCTCTCGGACTTCATGCATGCCGACGATTCGGTGGACTGGGAGGCGCTCGACGACCGCCTGGGCGAGGCACGTGACCTGCTTGCCTCGGACGGCGCCTCTTGGGAGCTCGTCGCCAGCGCGGCTGGTGCATCGGACGTGCGCGACCTCTGCACAGCCTATCTGAAGGCCCTCGCGGCCGAGCGTGACGCGCGTAGCCGGGTCGAGTCGCTTCTTGGTCCCCTTGCCTCCATTGGAGAAGACCGTGGGTGGGCCGCCGGTCAGATTGCCGCATGCGAGTCTGTGTCGGGCAACCTGGACGGCCTTCGACAGTGGATGGGCTGGAACGTCGCCCGCGCCCGCGCTCGCTCGCTCGGCCTTACGGAGCTCGTCGACTACCTCGACGATAATTGCGTCGAGGACGGTACGCTCGACTCGTTCGAATGCGGCGTCTTCCGTACCATGACCATGTCGAGCCTCGATTCCCTGCCGGGTATGAACGCGTTCACCGGCTCGCGCTTCTCCGAGGTCGTTCGCCAGTACTCTCGCGCGGATTCGCAACTCCGCGATCTGGCGCGTCAGGAGATCTACTACGAGGTCGCCTCGCGCACGCCCGACCTTTCCGGCCCGGATGGCGCAACCCCGCAGGCCGTACGGCTGCAGAGGGCGCTGAGGAGCCGTGGCCGCAACGTCACGGTCCGCTCGGTCTTCTCGGAGTGTGGCGACGTCGTATTCTCGCTGTGCCCGTGCCTGCTCATGAGCCCCCTTTCGGTCGCGCAGTACCTGGAGCCCGGCAAGGAGCAATTCGACCTCGTCGTCTTTGACGAGGCCTCCCAGCTCCAGACCTGCAAGGCGGTCGGGGCGCTCAGCCGCGCGAGGGAGGCTGTCATCGTAGGCGACCCCAAGCAGATGCCCCCGACCAGCTTCTTCCAAGGCAAGGCGGGGGAGGAGGACTACGAGGAGGTCTCCGACCTCGAGTCGGTGCTGGAGGACTGCCTTGCGCTCAACATGCCGCAGACGTACCTCCGCTGGCACTATCGCAGCCGGCACGAGAGCCTGATCGCCTTCTCCAACAAGAGGTTCTACGAAAACCGCATGCTCACCTTCCCGTCCGCGGACGACCGCACGAGCCGCGTCGTGTTCCAAAGGGTGGAGGGTACCTTCGAGCGTGGCGGTGCCCGCGTGAACCGTGCCGAGGCGGAGGCCGTCGTTGCAGAGATCGTCCGCCGCCAGAAGGACCCCGCGCTGTCGGACCAGAGCGTCGGCGTCGTCACGTTCAATATCCCGCAGCAGACCCTCATCGAGGACCTCTTTCAGCAGGCATGCGCCGCAGACGCATCCTTGGACGCCTGGGCCCATTCCGGTGACGAGCCGGTCTTCATCAAGAACCTCGAGAACGTTCAGGGCGACGAGCGCGACGTCATACTCTTCTCGATTACCTACGCTCCAGATGCAAACGGTCGCATGAGCATGAACTTTGGTCCCATCAACCGCGAGGGTGGCTGGCGTCGGCTCAACGTCGCCGTCACGCGTGCGCGGCAAGGGATGGTGGTCTTCTCGTCCATAGATCCTACCGACGTCGACCTCAACAGAACCTCGTCTGCCGGTCCGGCCTCGCTGAGGGCCTTCCTGGAATACGCGCGGCGCGGAAGCTTTGGATCGGTCAGCGTGGCGGAGATGCGGGCATCCGAGACGGACGACACGATCGCGCTGGAACTCAGCGAGCGTCTTGCGGCGATGGGTTATCGCACCAAGACCAACGTGGGAAGAAGCGCCTACCGCGTAGACGTCGCCGTCGTCGATCCTGCGGATGAGGGACGCTATCTTGCCGGCATTCTTCTTGATGGCCGCTTCTATCGCATGGCCGGGACCACCAGAGACCGAGAGATCGCCCAACCCGAGCTGCTTGAGGGCCTAGGCTGGAAAGTCATCCGCGTTTGGGCCATCGACTGGTGGGAAGACCCGGATGCCGTCGTGGACGATGTCCGGCGCTTCCTGGAGGAGGAGCTGGGCGAGAAGGGCGAGGCCATTCCGACCCCTGGCTCCGTGGCGGTGGCGCGAGAGGGCGAGTCTGCCCCCATGCCCGCACCGGCTGCGGGGCGCGCGGGAGAGCCCGCTCCCGCGGAGTCGGGGGCCGAGTCCGCGGCAGAGCCTGAGCCGGCATCCGAGTCTGGAGAAACGGCAGAGCCAGAGTCCAAACCGGCGCCCGAGCCGGCGCCAGAGTCCGAACCGGCGCCCGAGCCGGCGCCGGAGGAGCCTCAGCCATCCCCTGCACCCGGTGGCGAGGGGCTCCCCAAGGTTGCCGCGGTGGGAGATGGCGGGTCCAGCTACGTTGTCCTTGCTCCCGAGGGACCTGGGGCCGCCGGAGGCACATCCGTTGTCGCTTCGCGTGATGTTGATCAGCCACAGGATGCCGGGCGTCGTCGTTCCTACCAACTCGCTCAGTTGGAAGCTGCGGACTCGGGTACGGACTTCCTGTCTCTTGACAAGGCCGATGTGGCATCGGTCGTCGAGGCGATCCTCGAAGTCGAGGCGCCAATAGAGGAGGGGCTTCTCTACAGGCGCATTACAAGGCACTTTGGCGTTCGCATGGGAAGCAGGGTGCGGGCGAAGTGCGAGGAGGGCGTCAAGGCCTCGCGTTGCAAGCGTGTCACGCAGGCCGGTCGCACGATCGTGTGGCTGCGCGGCCAGGATCCCAAGTCTTACGTTGTCTACCGCGTGCCGCAGGGCGAGGACGCTCGGCGCTCGTTCGACGAGCTGCCACTTGAGGAAATCGCCGCCGCGGCACTGGAGTTCATCGAGAGTAACGGGCCGAGCGAGCAGGAGGACCTGGTGAGGGGCGTGCTGCACGAGCTGGAATTCTCAAGGCTCACGGCTGCCGCGCGGGAGTACCTGCAGAAGGGTCTGACGTTTGGCATTCGGCGCGGACTCTATAAGAGGAACAAGTCCACCTACCTGCTTCCTGATGCGGAGGGGTGATCAGGGGCGCTGTACAGGCGCATTGCGACCAGTTGCGACCGGTGGCAGGTCGGAACCTTATTAAGCTGCAGGCCAGGGGACGCTCCTCTGGCCTGCTTCCGTTCTTCATCCGTCCGGAGGATGCCTCCTGACGTGCGGATTCCGCGGTTGATGAACATGTCGGATTCTGGCGCGGACTATCCAGCGTTTCCGCGGCTTGTCGCCATTCCTCGTTACCCTAACGGGATTGCCTCACCTCTATACGCTGTAAAATACGCATGCGAATATGCAGCAGAGAGGAGATACGCCATGCCCAACATCAAGCCGATTTCCGACCTCCGCTCCTACACGGCGGTGCTCGATGAGGTGGCGCAGGGGTCACCGGTGTTTCTCACGAAGAACGGCCGCGGGCGCTACGTCATCCAGGACATCTCCGATTACGAGCGCTATGAGGCCGAGAAGACCCTCCTCGCCCAGCTGGACTACGGCAAACGCGTTGCTGACGAGCGCGGGACCCTCACGGCCGAGCAAGCTCGAGGCATCTTCTCCGAGCGCTTCGCTCCGGAGGCGTAGGTGGAGCTCGCATGGTCGCCCGCGGCGGTGGAGACGCCCGGCTGCTTCTTGGCGAGGATGTTGGGCGTCCCCGTGTCCACGTAGTCGTCGACCAGGGCGATCTCGCGCCTTGCCCTCTGCACGAGCGAGACCAGGTGCCAGAACGCGTCGTAGGTCTGGCCCTCGAAGAAGGCCTTCCGGCTCGGCGCCTCGTGCGCCCCCATGTAGTCGAAGACGCGCTCGAAGCGCTCGTCGGTCGAACGCTCCAGGCTACCCAGCCTGCGCGAAGCCCCTAATACTCAACCTCAACCCGTCTGGCAGGACCCATTCTTCCTCGACGAAATGCGGCGCATCGCAGGCGGGCCTCGGTCCCTCGGGGGAGGTCGTCACGCATCAGCTAGTGCGTCGAGCCCGTCGCGACGTCCACGTCCTTCTCGTGCGTGAGGGCCGCCTCGAGCGCGACCGCGATGCCGCGGGCCATGTCGTCGACGGACATGGAGGGCGTCGAGGCCGGCAGGTGCGTCGCCTGCTCCGTGGCGTAGGGCACGTGCAGGAAGCCGCCCCTCACCCCGGGGTGGCGCGTGGCGAGCGTGTGGAGCAGCGAGTACATCACGTCGTTGCACACGTAGGTGCCGGCGGTGTAGGAGACCTCGGCGGGGACGCCCGCCTCCCGCATCGCCTGGACCATGGCCTTGACCGGCAGCGTCGCGAAGTAGGCGTCGGGGCCGCCATCCACGATTCGCTCCGCGACGGGCTGGCAGCCGTCGTTGTCCGGGATGCGGGCGTCGGCGTAGTTGATGCCGACGAACTCGGGGGTGATCTTCGCGCGGCCGCCCGCCTGGCCGACGCAGAGCACGAGGTCGGGCTCGACCTCCTCGACGGCCCGCTCGACCGCCTCGGGACCCCTGCCGAAGACGACCGGGACCTCCACCTTCGTGACCGTGGCGTCGCCGATCGTGTCAGGGAGCCGCTTCACGGCCTCCCAGGCGGGATTCATGCTCTCGTCGCCGAACGGTTGGAACCCCGTGACCAGAATCTTCCTGCCCATCGCACGTCCCCTCTCGATTCGACCGTCCCTGCCGCCCGCGCTCCCTCGCGGCCGGCCCCTACGCTACCTGCCGGTGGCGGGCGTGATCCAGAACTTGAGGAGCGGGAACGAGACGACCACGGCAAGGAGCGTGTTGAGCACGGACGCTATGGTACCCGATACGCCCGCGCCGAGCCCCCACGTGGCCTCGCAGAAGCTCGTGACGTGGCCGGGGAGGATGAGGTTCACCACGACGATCAACACCGCGAGCACGGCGAACTTGGGCGCCGCCTCGGAGAAGTCCGCCGTAGACTTGAACACCCACTTCATCTGCACGAAGAAGTTCACGACCTGCGCCAGGACCTCGGCGATCAGGAAGGTGACGAAGCCGCCCACGCCGTTGGAGCCCGCCGTGGTGTAGTCGAAGACGAGGAATCGGAAGGGGGAGGTCAGCCCCAGCGCGTTGATGAAGACCGCCGTTCCCAGCCAGGTGCAGGCGAAGCGCGTGATGGTGGAGATGTTGCTCAGCACGTTGAACTTGATGAACTCCCAGAGCGTCTGGTGCGTGCTGGTCCATTCGGAGAACGCGGACATGGCTTCCTCTCCCTTGCTGTCGTCCCGCGTGGGCGTCGGCCCGCGGCTGCCTGTGGTAAGTTCTATGCCCAAATCGTGCCACGAGAAGAGCGTGGCGGTCGGAAGGCGGCGTCCCGTCCACGACGGACAAGGACGTTCCGCCGCCGAGGGTGCGGGTGCAGCGGGGGAGGCGAGCGTCGTGGGAGAAGCGGGCCAGGTCCGTGCCAGCCGCCCTTCGGTCGAGCGCCTGACCCAGGTCGCCACGCTCGCGGCAGTGGGCCTCGTCCTGAGCTACGTCGAGTCGATGGTACCGCTGCCCACGGCGGTCCCCGGCGTCAAGCTGGGCCTCTCCAACGTAGCCGTGCTCGTCTGCCTCTGTACGGTCGACGCGCGCGCCGCCGCCCTGGTCGCCGTGGTGAAGGTTCTGGCCGCAGGCTTCCTCTTCGGCTCCCCGATGATGATCGCCTACAGCGCCGCCGGCACCCTCCTCGCCTTCCTGTCGATGCTGCTCATGGAGCGCGTGCTCGATGCGGGCGAGGTCGCCACCTCCATGGTCGCCGCGATCATGCACAACGCTGGCCAGGTCCTCGTCGCCACGCTCGTGCTCTCCGCGCCGGCCGTCCTTCTCTCCCTGCCCGTGCTCGCCGCCGCCGCCTGCGTGACGGGCGCCCTCACCGGCCTGGTCGCGCGCGGCGTCCTCGCCTCGCTGCGCCGCCGGCCCGCACGCCCGCGCGTCGCGTCCGAGGTCGACCTGGAGGTGGCGCCCGGGGAGCTCGTCGCCTTCGTCGGCAGGAACGGCTCGGGCAAGACCTCGTTCGCCCTTCAGTGGGCGGCCGAGAAGAACACGCAGGTAGCAGTGGCCGCCGGTCCGGCCAGTCCAGGCGGCCGGGGTGGGCAGGCCGCCGATGTCCGGACGACCCGCGCCGCCGGCGGGCGCACGGGCCGCGTCGGCCTCTGCTTCCAGGACCCCGACGACCAGGCGGTGTGCGACGTCGTCCAAGATGATGTCGCCTTCGCGCTCGAGAACCGCGGCGCAGACCCGTGCGAGATGCGTGCGAGGGTCGACGCCGAGCTCGGCGCCCTCGACATCCGCGAGCTCGCCGACCGGCCGCTCGACGAGCTCAGCGGCGGCCAGCGCAGCAAGGCAAACGTGGCGGGGCTTCTCGCCGGCGACTTCGACGTGATCGTGTTCGACGAGGTCACGGCCATGCTCGACGCGGCCTCGACCGAGAGGTTCTTCTCGCTCGTGGACGGGCTGCGCGAGCGCGGGGTCGGCGTCGTGCTGGTCACCCACCGCATGGAGGAGGCCCTGCGCGCCGACCGCGTGTGCGTCTTCTCCGACGGGCGGCTGCTCGCGTGCGAGCCGCCCGACAGCCTGGCGGCGGACGGTGCGCTCCTCGAGCGCGCTGGCCTGGAGCTGCCGGCCGTGATGGGCCTGGCCGGCGAGCTCAGGGCCCGGGGCGCGGAGGTCCCGCTCACGGCCGACCCGCTCGAGCTCGTGGGGGCGCTATGCCGCTGACGTGCAGGAACCTCTCCCTCTCCTACGGCGCGCGGCGGGTCCTCGCGGGCGTCGACCTCGACGTGGCACCTGGCCGGGTGCTCGGCGTCGCCGGGGCGTCCGGCTCAGGCAAGACCTCCCTGCTGCGCTGCCTCGCCGGGCTCGAGCGCGGCTACGATGGCAGCGTCGCCGTGGACGGCCTGGGCGAGCGCGCGTCCGTGCGCGGGCGGGAGTGGCATGCGCGCGTGGGGCTCGTGGGGCAGGGCCCCGAGCGGCAGCTCTTCGCGCGCACGGTCTTCGACGACGTCGCGTTCGGCCCCAACAACCTGGGCCTTCCCGATGACGAGGTCCTCGGCAGGGTCACGCGCGCGCTCGGGGCGGTGGGCCTCGACCTCGACTGGTCCCTGGAGCGCAGCCCGCTCGAGTGCTCGGGCGGGGAGCAGCGCGCGGTCGCGATCGCCGGCGTCCTCGCGCTCCAGACGCCCTATCTGCTCCTCGACGAGCCGACGGCCGGGCTCGACGCAGCACGCGTCGAGGAGCTCGTCCGCCTCGTGCGCTCGCTGGCGGAGAAGGGCGTGGGGGTCGCGCTCGTCTCGCACGACATGGAGGTGCTTGCGCGCGCCTCGGACGAGGTCGCGGTCCTGGCGGACGGGCAGGTGGCCTACGAGGGGGTGCCCTACCAGGTATTTCGCCAGGAGGGGGTCCTGCGACGTGCCGGGCTTGAGGCGCCGGGGCTGCTTCAGGTGGCCTACGCGCTCGAGCGGGCCGGACGTGCGTGCGGCCTCGCGAGGGTCCCGTACGACTCGCTGGCTGGCGCGATTCTCGATGCGGTCGTACCCGGCGAGCGTCGCGGGGGCGAGTGCGCCGAAGGCGCCGGCCAGGCTGCAGCCACCAACCGGCCCACGGGTGGCGCCCGGCCGGCGGGGGAGGGGGCGTGATGGTCGCAGGCGGCTACGTCGCAGGAAACTCGCCCCTGCATCGGGCGGACCCGCGGGCCAAGGTCGTGGCGGTGCTGCTGGTGATGGTCGCGCTCTTCGTCGGGCGCGACGCCGCCGGCCTGCTGCCGGCCGTCGCGGCGACGCTCGCGGCCCTCGCCTTGGGGAGCATGGGCCCGCGCTCCGCGCTCCGCGCGCTCAGGCCCCTCTCGTGGCTCATGCTGTTCGTGCTCGTCTTCGACGCGCTCCTCGCGCGGGACGGGACGGCCGTCATCGCCCTGGGGCCCGTCGTGCTCGACCTGTCGGGCGCCCTCGTCGGCGCGCTCGCGGACGCGCGGCTCGTGCTCGTCCTTCTCGTCGCGTCCTGCCTCACGCGGACGACCACGCCGACGCAGCTCACCGACGCCACCTGCGCGCTCCTCTCGCCACTGGTGCGCAGACGGTCCACGCTGAACGACCTCTCGCTCGCGATGGGCATCACGCTGCGCTACGTGCCGGTGCTCGTGCGGGAGTGGGGGCGCGTGCGCGAGGCGCAGGCCGCACGTCTCGCCCGGCTCGAAGAGGGCGGCGTCGCGGCGCGGGTGCGCGCTCTGATGCCGGTCGTCGTGCCGGTCTTCGTGAGGGCGTACCGAAGCGCGGAGGTGCTTGCGCTCGCCGTCGGGAACCGCGGCTACGACGCCTGCGCGTGCCGCTCCTGCTTCAGGACGTATCGCTTCCGGACGTCCGACGGGCTGCTCGTCCTCCTCGGCGTGGCGGTGCTCGTGGCTGCCATCGTCGCGTAGCCGCGGCCGGGCACCCGGAGCTGGGAGGCCTGGCAGGACGGGAGGCGCTGGTGGTTGGAGGCGCGGCCGGCCAGGAGGCGCGGCCGGCCAGGAGGCGCGGCCGGGCGGTTTTCTCGCCTGCCGCGCGAAACCGCGGTTGAAATTGCCGGGACGTTCGGCTATAGTGTCTCTTCGCCGCGCTTGCGGCTGCATATTCGGGCGTTTAGCTCAGGGGGAGAGCGCTTCCCTGACACGGAAGAGGTCAGAAGTTCAAATCTTCTAACGCCCACCATACATTCGCAGCTCAGAGGCATCGTCTCTGGGCTGCTTTCTTTTGGTCCACGCCTTTGACCCACACACTTCGCCTGGAGATCGGCGTGTCTTTCCCTAGTGTACGCAGCCACCATCGAGGCTAGCCTCCGGTAGAATTACGCACGGCTGAGCTTGCGGCTAAGCGCCAACTGGGCTTTGGGACCCCGGACGTTTTCCCGGACCTAGGCCGCCAGCGTGTAGCCGTAGCCCAGGTCCCTCCTGTACTCCGCCGTCGTCCTCCAGCCGAGCGACTTCTT
>OMVS01000044.1:0-16148 GCA_900314575.1 uncultured Olsenella sp.
CGGCGAGGCCGCCCGCGGCGCCTGCCAGCTTGCCCTCGTCCGCGTACTGCGAGCCGCCCTTGGCGCGGCTGCGCACGCGCAGGAAGACGTTGCGCGGCGCGACGTCGAGAACCTGGGGCGCGATGGCGAGCGCGTCCATCAGGCGCTCGCGCGCGACCAGCGGGTCCACGTCCTTGGGCGCGCGGTACTCGGAGACCCTAAGCCACCGGCCCTGCTCGCCCGCCCCTTGGTAGAGCTCGATGGAGACGGCGTAGTCGGGCAGGTCCGTGTCATAGACGCGGTAGCACGAGACGTCCTCGCGCTTGGCCCACTTGCGGCGCTCGCGGGCGACCTTCCAGAGGCGGTCGGCGAACTGCTGGCTCGTGGGGAGCATCACGGGGACCTCGCGCCCGTCTTTGAGCCTGGCGACGGGGCGCTCCCCGCGCTCCGCCGCGAGGTCGAAGGTGCAGAGGACTCCCTCGTCCTGCCCCAGGTAGATGGCCTCGCGCTCCGTGGCCGGCGCGCCGAAGGCGGCCTCGGCGGCGCCGTCGCGCGCGATGGTCGCCAGCAGGGGGACGCGGCCGCACCTCTGGGTGGCGCGGGCCAGCTCGGAGAGGGCGACCGCCTCCTCGGCCGCGTCGCCGGCGTCGACCCAGGAGAGGTCGCAGGCGATGAGGGAAGAGGGCCCGAGGCTCCGCGCCGCGTCGCCGAGCTCCGAGGCGGAGAGGTAGCGCGGACGGACGCCGTGGATGCCCGCGGCGCGCAGGAGCTGGGTCGCGGCCTGCTCGCTGCCGCGCCGGCCCTCGAAGCAGACGAGCTCGAGGCCCCCTGCTGCGCCCGTGCCGCCCGCGGCGCCACCCGCGGCCGCGCCGAAGCGCCCGCCCTTCTCCGCCCGCTCGTCCGCCTCGTCGAGCAGGGCCTCCCAGGTGGCGGCGTCGTGCCCGAGCCAGCCCTCGAAGCCCCAGCGCGTGCGGAGGAGCCCGGGCGCGCGGTCGAGCGCCTCCGAGGCGGCCTCGACCAGGACCGTGCCGGCCCCCGGGAAGAGCGCGAGCAGCCGGGCCTTGTCGTGCCGCACGCAGCGGAACCAGCCGCCGGCGGCGAGCAGGGCGGCCGCGTAGTCGGGGCGCAGCGGCGCGATCGGCGCCGCCTTGCCGCGCGCGGTCTCGTAGCCGCGGCGGAAGAGGGGCGCGCCCGAGAGGTCGATGGCCACGGTCGCGTGGTCGCGCGAGACGCGCACCGCGATGGTGAGGTCGGGGTCGGCCGGGTCCTGCGCGGGGTGCGCCCCGCGGCGCGCGAGCAGCTGGTCCGAGATGGCGTCCTTGGAGCGCAGGGCCGTGAACTGGGTGTTCCTCAGCTCGGCGTTGGTTCCGTGCGCGTCGATCGCGAAGGTGGCTCCGGGCGCGAGGTGTCGCGTCCAGTCGATCGAGCCCATCCCGGCGTAGAGGGCGTCGGCGTCCGTGGCGTCGATGCGTGCGAGCGTGAGCATCACGCGCGAGGCGAGGCGCGACCAGAGGCAGGCGCGGTAGGCGCCGTCCAGCCCGCCCTCGAAGGAGACCTGGCCTTTGAGGGGCCTGACCTGGGTGATGCCGAGGGAGGCGAGCTCTGCCGCCAGCAGGCGCTCGAAGCCCTTGGGGCACGTCGCAAAGAAGTTCATCGGGACACCTTTCGCCCGTATTTGGAGAAGATCGTGCCACCCATGATACGTCGCGCCCCCGGGGCCGACGCCGCGCGCGCGGGCGGCCACAACAACAACGTGCCGAGGGCCGCCGCGACAACGTGCCCGCCCTCGCGCGCAATCACGTCTACAATGTGAGCATCAGGTTGTTAAGGGGTACATGGACGCGCCCCGGCACGGGCTCGCCCGCGCCACGGGCGGCGCCCTCGGACACGACAGGAGGTTGCCAGGATGGACAAGGACACTGCGGCTAAGGTCCAGCTTTGGAAGGACAACGTCACCGAGCCCGATCTCAAGGCGGAGCTCGACGAGCTTCTCGCCGGCGACGAGGAGAAGCTCAATGACGCCTTCTACCGCGACCTCGAGTTCGGCACGGCCGGCCTGCGCGGCACGCTGGGCGTGGGCACCAACCGCATGAACGTCTACGTCGTCGCCCAGGCGACCCAGGGCGTCGCCGACTACCTCAACGCGCACTACGACCACCCCACGCTCGCCCTCGCGCGCGACTCGCGCCTCAAGGGCGAGGACTTCCAGAAGGTGGCGGCCGGCGTGCTCGCGGCCAACGGCATCCACGTCTACGTGTACCCGCGCATCGAGCCGGTCCCCACGCTCTCCTTCGCCGTGCGCTACCTCCACGCGTCGGCCGGCATCGTCCTCACCGCGTCGCACAACCCCGCCCAGTACAACGGCTACAAGGTCTACAACGACAACGGCGGCCAGATCGCCAACGAGGCCGCGGACGAGATCAGCGCCTCCATCGCCAAGACCCCGGTCTTCGGTGGCGCAAAGATGATGGACTTCGAGGAGGGCCTCAAGCAGGGGCTCATCGAGTGGACGCCCGAGGACGTGCTCGACAACTTCATCGCCGCCGTCAAGAAGGTCTCCGTCCCCGGCTTCAAGGCGCCCGAGGGCTACAAGGTCGTCTACACCCCGCTCAACGGCACCGGCATGGAGTGCGTGACCCGCATCCTCAAGGAGATCGGCGTCGACGACGTCGAGGTCGTCCCGGAGCAGAAGGACCCCGACGGTCACTTCCCGACCTGCACCTACCCCAACCCCGAGTTCCGCGAGGCCCTCGATCTGGCGCTCAAGCTGGCCGACAAGGTCAAGCCCAACCTCGTCGTCGCGACCGACCCTGACGCCGACCGCATGGGCACCGCGATCCCGCACGACGGCAACTACGTGCTGCTGACCGGCAACGAGATGGGCGTCCTGCTCATGGACTGGCTCGTCAAGATGGCCGAGCAGCGCGGCGAGGACCCCAAGGCCAAGGTCGCGGTCTCCACGATCGTCTCCTCCGTCATGCCCGACGCGCTCGCGCGCGACCACGGCTTCGAGATGCGCCGCGTCCTCACCGGCTTCAAGTACATCGGCGACCAGATCGACCAGCTCAAGGACGAGGGCGAGGAGGACCGCTTCCTCATGGGCTTCGAGGAGTCCTATGGCTACCTCGTCGGCACGCACGCGCGCGACAAGGACGCGATTGTCGCGGTCGAGATGTGCGTCGAGATGGCCGCCTACTACGCCGAGCGCGGCATGGACCTCTACGAGGCCATGGAGGAGCTCTACAAGAAGTACGGCTACTACCTCAACGGCACGGTCAACGCCCAGTTCCCGGGCGCTGCCGGCGCCAAGCGCATGGCCGAGATCATGGACGGCCTCCGCAAGAGCCCGCTTTCGGAGATCGCCGGCTACAAGGTCGTGGGCATGACGGACTTCGAGACCGCTCCCGAGATGCCGCGCGTCTCCGGCCTGCAGAAGGAGGCCCCGCAGCACCTGCCGGCCGCCAACGTGATCGAGTACCGCCTCGAGGACGACAACAAGGTCATCTTCCGTCCGTCCGGCACCGAGCCCAAGGTCAAGGCCTACCTGTTCGCCAAGGGCGCCACGCGCGCCGAGGCGGAGGAGGTCCGCGCCAAGCTCCAGGCCGCCTCGGAGGCCATCCTCAAGTAGGGCATTCATGCACGAGCCATACGAGAAGCCCCTCGCGCCAGAGACGCGAGGGGCTTCCTTTAGGTAGGCTTCCTCTACTATCGCTGCTGCTTGTCCTCGGCTCGCGTTCTGAGGTCCGCACCGCAGGCGAGCGACGTCGAAGGACGTGCCTCCCACCGAGGCTAGTTGCCGCTCTTGGTCAGGCCCACGTAGTTGCCGGAGCCGCTCGAGGTCGAACCGGAGGAGGAGCTGCCGGAGCCCGATCCGCTCGAGGTGCCGCTCGAGCCCGAGCTCGAGCCCGAGCCCGAGGAGGAGCTGCCCGTACCGGAGGCGCTCCCGCTGGTCCCCGAGGTGGAGGACCCGCTGCCCGAAGACCCCGTCCCGGAGGAGCCCGTGCCGGAGGCGTTTGTCCCGGAGGTGCTGGAAGAGCCCGAGGTGGCGCTGCCGTTGGCGCCTGACGTGCTGTTGCCAGACGTGCTGGTGCCAGACGTGCTGGTGACGCTCGACCCCGCCTTGGACTGCAGCGACGCCAGCGACTCGTCGGTGACGGAGAGCAGCATGAAGGAGGACGAGTAGTTGGCGATGGTGCCTGCCGCCCAGGTGCGGCTGGAGATCGAGGAGGACGTGGGGTCGAAGAGGATGACGGAGCCGTCCGAGTCGACGCCCACCGCGAGCGCCCAGTGCTCGTCGGCGGTCAGGGAGTTGGCCTTGAGGTGGACGGCGATGACGGAGGACTCCGAGAGGTAGCCGGTCAGGTTGCTCGAGGAGACGGACAGCTGGCTCGCGGTGAGGCCCGCGCCCGTCGCCATCTTGATCATCGCGTCGAGTGCGGAGTCGCCGGTGCTGGTGGTCGACGAGTCGGAGCTCGTGGTGGAGCCGTCGGAGTCCTTGGAGCTCGAGGAGTTCGAGGAGCTGCTCGAACCGTTCGCCGTGGAGGTGCCGTTCGCGCTCGTCTGGGACGAGGAGTCCAGCGAGGCGAAGTTGGCGGCCGTCATGTTGTTGAGGCCGGTGAGGCCCATGTAGGCCATAGAAAGCGTGGTCGGGCCAGAGCCGGTGACCGCGATCGGACCGTCGCCGTACGTCACGTAGCCCCAGCGCTCGTCCCAGTCGAAGAGCTTGGGCACGGAGCCCTTGGTCACAGAGTCGGTGTATGCGGAGGAGGACTTATCCGCATCGAGGTAGTTTGCGACGAAGCCGATCGCCTCCGGCTCATTGAGCGCCAGCTGCAGGAGGCGCTCGTCGGTGTACTCGTTTGCGCGCTTGGCGATCTGCGCGAGCTGCTCGTCGCGGTCCAGCTCGGTCGAGAACTGCGAGATGATCGAGTTGGAGACACCCGCCGCCACGCGGCCGTCCTGGTCGCTCATGGCTGCCGTGCTGGTGGTTTCGGCGGAGTCGTCCGCGCCCTCGCTCGACCTGGCCGGCGTGCTGCCGCGTACGCAGGAGGAGATGCCCACGGCGAACACGATGATCACGAGCACGATGGCCGCCAGCGCGACGAAGACGCGCCAGTCGGTCGTGGCGAGGCGCTCGGCAAAGGAGCCGCGCCTAGAGAAGCTCACGCGGTGCGAGTGCAGGGTGTAGCCGGTGTCGGGCCCGGTGAGGTTGCTCCTGCGCCTCCGCGCCCCGCCCGGCTCGCGCTGGACTGCGCGAGCGCCGCTTCGGGGGGCACCCCGGCGAGCGTCACTGCGGCCGGACGGGCCGCGGTAGGAGCCTCGAGCGGAGCCGCGGGGGGCACCCCCGCGCGTGGGGCTGGTCCTTCTGCTTGCGTCGCGCCCGGAGGTGCGACCGTCGTTCGAGTACTGCATGTTTGCTCCAGGCTATTCGGCAGCGGTCAGCTGAGTGGTTGCAAATGGCGTATTTACCATCATATTCCTGCCAGTGGGGAGTGACCAGCACGCGCCCGGGCGACTTGCCCCGCGCGGGGCCGTCGGCGGTCGCGGGATAGGGCGGGCGCAGGAGGACGGCAGGATGTAGGCCGCGTTGGATATTCAAGCCGCCTTCGTGTGACGGAATCGGCGACGGGAGGCCTCGCCGTGGTCCCGGCGCGCGCTTTTATGCGCAACTCGATGGCGTGGAAAGGAAAAGGGCCGAATACTCGAATTATAGGTAAAGCAATTAATACAACATGATTAAATCGAGTATGCGACTGGTTGTATACTCGAGCAAGAAGAAATAGTTTTTGTCCTATCAAGCAAGTTGAGGGGCCTCAGGTTCCTATTCACGTTATCTCAGGTACGCCAGGGCGAAAGGTCGTGTGCTTTGGAGGTAGGTCCGATGGTCAAGAAGCGAAATGTCCGACAGGACGCAATCAAGTGGATCGTCCGCAACAAGTCGATCCGTACGCAGAAGGCTCTCGTGGAGGAGCTGCGCCTGGCGGGCTATGCCTGCACCCAGGCCACGGCTTCGCGCGACATCTCCGACATGGGGTTGCGCAAGCTACCGGAGGGCGTCTACGTCCTCGCGGAGGACCTGCATCTCCAGCGCATGGTCGCAGAGTTCGTCTTCTCGGTCGAGCACATCAACAACGAGGTGATCGTGAAGGCGCAGTCCGGTACGGCCCCCGGCATCGCCGCCGCCATCGACGCGGCGGACATGCCGGAGATCGTTGCCACCATCGCCGGCAACGACACCGTACTCGGCATCTGCCGCTCGGAGGAGAAGGCCGTGGCAGCCGAGGGCATGATCAAGAAGCTCCAGCATCCGGACGGGAAGTCCAAGCTCATGGGCGACCGCCGCGAGGGGCCGGCCGTCTCCATTCCCGAGGACCTGCGCGAGACCAGCGACGGCACCGCACCCGCATCCTCCGCTGCCGCGCCTCAGGCCGAGGCCGAGTCGCCGGCCGAGGCGGAGACGCACGCCGAAACCGAGGAGCCGGCCGAGGTAGGGGCGACGGATGCCGATGCAGGGGAGAAGGTCGTGGAATCCGATGCCGAGAGTGCGGAGCCTGATTCCGCCGATGTGCTCGAGGGCCTTGCTGACTCCGGCTACAGCGAGCCCTCCGACTCGGAGGGAGAGTAGCCGGCAATCGGCCATGGGCCGAAGGCAGGGGCCGCACTTCCGCAAGCGGGCGAGAAGGTCGTGCGACAAGAGAAGCGGGGCCGCGTCGTCTTCGACGCGGCCCCGCTTCCTCGCTCCGCCCGCCTGGTTGCTGCGAGGCTGTGACCTCGCGCTAGTAGCCGGTCCCGGTGCTGCCCGTGCCCGTGCCCGAGCCCGTCCCCGAGCCCGTACCGTAGCCGCCGCCCGTGCCGGAGCCCTCGCCGTAGTTGCCACTGCTCTCGGTGCCGTAGCCGTTGCTGTCGTAGGTGCCGTACCCACTACCGTAGCTGCCGCCGTTGCCGTAGCTGTCGCTGTTGCCGCCGTTGCCGTAACTGCCGCTGTTGCCGCTGTTGCCGTAACCGCTGGAGTAGGACCCGTCCTCGCTGCCCGTGGCGCCGCTCGACTCGTTGCCGTAGGTCGTGGAGGACTGCGTGCCGCTGTTGTCGCTGATGTAGGTGTTCTTGAGGTTGAACGAGGAGCTCGACTTGTAGTCGATCTTCTCGTCGGTCTTCGGGAACTCCTGGCGGTCTGCGCCCTCGAGCGCGGAGTTCATGAAGTCCGCCCAGATCAGGCACGAGGTGGTGTTGGGGTGCCCGTAGGTGCCGTGGATGTAGACCGTGCCCTCCTGGCGGTAGCCGCACCACACCGCGACGGACAGCTGCGGGGAGTAGCCCACGAACCACAGGTCGCGGTAGTCCTCGGAGGTGCCGGTCTTGCCAGCCACGGGCTGGTTGATGCCGAGCATGTTGTTGACCACGTTGGCCGTACCGTTGCCGCTGGTGATGACTCCCTCGAGCACGTCGGTCGCGGTCTGCGCGACGGCCGCGTCCACGGTCTGCTCGGGGTTGTCCTCGTGCTCGTAGACGGTGTTGCCGTTGCGGTCCTCGATCTTGGTGATGGCCACCGTGTCGCGGTGGACGCCGCCCGTGGCGAGCGTCGCGTAGGCTTCGGCCATCTGGATGGGCGGTACGCCCGTGGTGCCGAGCGTGATCGAGGGGTAGGAGGGCAGGTCGACGTCGACGCCCATGTCCTTGGCGGCCTGGACGATGCTGTCTGCGCCGATGGCCACGGCCACCTGGCCGTAGGCGGTGTTGGACGAGCGCGCCGTCGCCTCGCGCAGCGTGATGGTGCCGTAGCTGTAGTTGCCGAAGTTCTGCACCTTCCACGTGCTCGTGATCTGCATGGGCGAGTTGGCGTTGATGTAGATGTCTGGGCTCATCCCCGCGCGCAGGGCGGCCACGAGCGTGAACGCCTTGAAGCTGGAGCCCGGCTGCCTCTCGGCCTGCGTCGCCAGGTTGTACTGGTTGGACGAGTAGTCCCTGCCTCCGACCATCGCCTTGATGTAGCCCGTGCCGGGCTCCACGGCCACGAGGGCGGAGTCGAGCTCGGCGTTGCCGAACGACGAGAGGCGGTTCTCGACGGCGTCCTGCGCGGCCTCCTGCATGTTGGGGTCGAGCGTGGTGTAGACCTTGAGGCCGCCCTGGAAGACGGTGTCCTGGTCGAAGTCCTGCAGGAGCAGGGACTTGACGTAGTCCGTGAAGTAGGGGTAGGTGCCCTGCGGGTCGATGACCTGCCCCTGGTTGAGCGTGAGCGGCTCGGACTGGGCCTCGTCGTGCTCCTCCTGGGTGATGTCGCCCGCGGTGAGCATGCGGTCGAGGACCGTGTTGCGGCGCTGGATGGCGGCCTCGGGGTTCTCGGTGGGGTCGTAGTAGGACGGCGACTGCGGCAGGCCCACGAGCAGCGCGGCCTCGGCCAGGGTCAGGTCCTTGGCGTCCTTGTTGAAGTAGGTGACGGAGGCGGCCTGGATGCCGTAGGCGGAGTGGCCGTAGTAGATGGTGTTGAGGTACATCATCAGGATCTGTTCCTTGGAGTACGTCTTCTCCATCTGGATGGCGATGTAGGCCTCGCGCACCTTGCGCTTGAGGGTCTGCTCGAACTGCTCGTCCGAGAGGACCGTGTTGCGCACGAGCTGCTGCGTGATGGTGGACGCGCCCTCGGAGCCGCCGCGGAAGGTCACGAGGACCGCGCGGACGATGCCCTGCGGGTCGACGCCGTTGTGCTGGTAGAAGCGGACGTCCTCGGTGTCCACCGTGCCCTCGAGCACGTAGGGGGAGACCTGGTCCTTCGTCACGCTCCTGCGGTTCTGCAGGTAGTACTCGGCGATCACGTTGTTGTTGGCGTCGTAGACCTGCGTCGGCTCGGAAACCAGGTAGGCGTCGGCCGAGTTGTAGTCCGGCAGGTCCTGCAGCCAAGAGTCGACGAGCGTGCCGACCGAGACGGCGAGTGCGATGAAGAGTAGCGCTATGAATCCGAGCACGCCTGCCAGGCCGAAGCCGATGATGTGCGTGCGGGAATGCTTGCGTGCCCTGCGGGTACGAACGCTCATGGTGCCTCCTTATTGACAGCCAGAAACCATTATACGAGAGCAGGGGGCAAACTCGCGAATCGCGCGGGAGAACAGAGCTTGTGCATAAGGCTTGGAAGAGGTGGCGGCGCGGCCGCCGCGGCGCGCTCCGTTGGGATAAAGTAGGTGCCTGTGAGCACGTCCCCGGCGGACGGCGAGGGGACCAGAGGAACATGGAGGGCAGAGCGTTGCTGCCAGTAGAAGAACAGCTGAAGGTCATCACCTCGGGCACCATGCAGATCGTGCCTTTGGACGAGCTCAAGAGGAAGCTCGAGAAGGGCACGCCGCTCAACATCAAGCTCGGCGTCGACCCCACGAGCCCGGACCTCCACCTCGGCCACGCGGTGCCCCTGCGCAAGATGCGCCAGTTCCAGGACCTCGGCCATAACGTCACGCTGATCATCGGCAACGGCACGGCCCTCATCGGCGACCCGTCCGGGCGCGACTCCACCCGCCCGCCGCTGACGGAGGAGCAGGTCGAGGCCAACGCCCAGACCTACGTCGAGCAGGCCATGAAGGTCCTCGACCCCGAGAGGACCCGGATCGTCCACAACGGCGACTGGCTGAAGCCGCTCGACCTCGCTCAGATGCTCAAGCTCATGAGCCAGTTCAACGTGGCGCGCATCCTCGAGCGCGAGGACTTCCACAACCGCTACACCAACGGCCTGCCCATCTCCCTGCACGAGTTCATCTACCCGGTTCTGCAGGCCTACGACTCGGTGGTCGTGAAGGCCGACGTCGAGATGGGCGGCAACGACCAGATCTTCAACCTGCTCGCCGGCCGCGACCTCATGCGCGCCATGGGCATGGAGCCGCAGGTCGCCCTCACGATGCCCCTGCTCGTGGGCACCGACGGCACCAAGAAGATGTCCAAGAGCTACAAGAACTACGTGGGCCTCACCGACGAGCCGGCGGATATGTTCGGCAAGCTCATGAGCATCACCGACGAGCTGGTGCCCATGTACTACCGCCTGTGCTCCACCTTCCCGATCGAGAAGATCGAGGAGGTCGACGCCTCCTTCAAGGACGGCACGGCCGACCCCTACAAGCTCAAGCGGGCGCTCGCCCGCAACATCGTGGACCTCTACCACGGCGCCGGCGAGGGCGAGAAGGCCGAGCGCGCCTTCGACGACCTCTTCAAGAAGCACGAGATTCCCGACGACGTCCCCGAGTTCGCCTGCGACCTCACGCCCAACGACGAGGGCAAGGTCTTCCTCGCCAAGCTCCTGGTTGAGGCCGGCCTCGTCAAGTCCACGAGCGACGCCCGCCGCATGATCGACCAGGGCTCGGTCAAGGTCAACGGCGAGAAGCTCGCGCCCAAGAGCTACAACGTCGACCCCGGGCTGCTGGTCCCCGGCACCGTGCTGCAGGTCGGCAAGCGCCGCTTCGTGAAGCTCGTCTAGAGTTCGGCCTCCGCATCCCAAGGGCGTGGCTCCCCCTCGCCTCGAGCGCTACATTGGTAGACTGCCCGAGACCCAAGAGGGAGCCACGCCCATGCCATCCATGCAGTTCCGTTCCAGCCACGCCGTGCCCGAGCTCCTGGCGCCAGCCGGGGGCCCGGAGCCCTTCTACGCCGCGCTCGCGGCGGGGGCGGACGCCATCTACTGCGGCCTCGGCAACGACTTCAACGCCCGTCGCGGCGCCCACAACTTCGACGACGACTCCTTCCGCGAGGCCTGCCGGGTGGCGCACCTCGCCGGCGCGCGCGTCTACGTCACGCAGAACGTCGTCATCAAGACGGAGGAGATGCCCCGCGCCCTCTCCCTGCTGCGCCGCGCGTGGCTGCTCGGGGCGGACGCCTTCATCATCCAGGACTGGGGCCTCATGGCCGAGGTGCTGCGCCGCTGGCCCGAGGTGGAGGTCCACGTCTCGACCCAGGCCAACGTGCACGACGCCCGCGCCACGGCCTGGTGCGGCCGCCTCGGCGCCAGCCGCGTGACGCTCTCGCGCGAGCTCTCGCTCGCCGAGATGGCGAGGATTGCCGAGACGGGCGTGGAGCTCGAGGCCTTCGGCCACGGCGCCATCTGCTTCTGCTACTCCGGCGTCTGCATGATGAGCTCGCTGGCCGGCGGGCGCTCGGCCAACCGCGGCCTCTGCGCGCAGCCGTGCCGGCTCCCCTACGACCTGGTGGACGAGGAGGGGAGGAGCGTGGAGGCCCCGGGGCGCGGCCGTCCGCTCTGCCCCAAGGACTTCTGCAGCCTGGACGACGTCGCCGCGCTGGCCGAGGCCGGCGTGGGCTCGCTCAAGGTCGAGGGTCGCATGAAGTCGCCGGACTACGTGTATGCGGTCATCTCGGCCTACCGCGCCCAGATGGACGACGTCGCCGCCGGCCGCACCCCCACCGAGGCAGCGCTCGCCGCGCGCCGCACGCGCCTCAAGCGCACCTTCAACCGCGACTTCACCGATGCCTACCTCCACGGCCGCTCCGGCGACGAGCTCATGAGCTACGAGCGCTCCAACAACCGCGGCGAGCTGGTCGGCGAGGTCGCCTCCTCCCACGCTCTCGCCTCCGAGCGCAGGGTCCGCGGCGGCGCCAACGGCGGCCGCGCGCGCCTGCGCACCCTGAGCAAGGCCGAGACGCGGATTCGGCTCCAGAGGCCCGTCGGCGCCGGCGACCTGCTCGAGGTCCGTCCCCAGGACGACCCCTCGCAGTTCCTTACCACCTACGCCGAGGCGGACGCCGCCGCCGGCGAGACCATCTCCTGCACGACGGCCCGCCCCATGCCGAAGGGCAGCCTCGTCCGCGTGATCAGGAGCCAGGAGATCATGGACGAGTCCGCCCGCGCGGCGCGCCCCGAGGCCGCGCCCAAGCGCCCGGTGCGCGTGCACGTGACGGCGCGCCTCGGCGAGCTCTTCTCCGTGGGGCTCTCCACGCTCGACGGTGCCTTCTCCGCCGAGGCCACGGGCTTCGTGGTGGAGGCGGCGAGGACCCGCGCGGTGGGCGAGCAGGACCTCGTGGAGCACGTCGGCCGCATGGGGCAGAGCCCCTTCGCACCCGCCTCCTTCGAGGTGGAGCTCGACCCAGGCTGCGGCATGGGCTTCTCGCAGGTGCACAAGGTGCGCGCCGAGGCCTGCCGCAGGCTCGAGGCGGCGATCCTGGCGGCCTACGACTCCCGCGAGCTCTCGCCGGCGCCCGACTCCATAGAGGTGGGCAACGACCTGCGCGAGGTCCGCGACGAGGCGGGGGTTCCCAGGCCGGGCGTGGTCCACGAGGGCTTCTCGCCGCGCGCCGAGCCGGAGGTCTGCGCCATCGTTTCGGACGCGGCCTCGGCCGAGGCGGCGCTGGCGGCGGGCGCGACCAGGGTCTACGCCACGACGGACGCTCTCGAGGCGGGGGAGTGGCCCGAGCGCGTGTTTGCCGCCACGGTGCCCGTCCTGGACGAGGTCTGTCGCGAGGCGGACCACGAGCGGCTCGACCCCTACGTGCGCCCGGGCGCGCCCGTCGCGGTGGGCAACGTCTCCGAGCTGGTGCTCGCGCGCGAGCGCGGGGCCCGGGCGGAGCTGCGCACCTGCATCCCCGTGCACAACGAGTCCGCCCTGGTCGCGCTCGAGGCCGCCGGGGCGGAGGGTGCCTGGCTCTCCCCGGAGCTCACCTTGGACGAGGTGTGCGACCTTGCGAGAAGGACCTCGGTGACGCTGGGCCTCGTGGTGCTCGGCCGCCCGCGGGCCATGACCAGCGAGCACTGCGTGCTCCAGGCGACGGGGAGCTGCTGCCACGACTGCGCGCGCTGCCCCTGGCGCAAGCGGAGGGTCTCGCTGCGCGACAGGGACGGGAGCCTGCTGCCGGTGCGCACGGACGTCCACGGCCGCTCGCGCATCTTCGCCGCGCACCCGCTCGACGCCACGCCGCAGGCGGACGTCCTGGTCGGGGCGGGGGTGACCCGCCTCGCCGCCGACGCGACGCTGCTGGGTCCGCGAGAGACCGCGGCGGCGGTCGAGCGCGTCGCGCGCGCGGTGACGGCCGCGCGCGAGGGAAGGAAGCCTGCAGGTCGTATGCAGGGGGCCACGTCGGGGCATCTTTTCTCCCCGATTGGGTAAACTGTTACGCAATTGGTAGGAATTAGCAGCCGCACGCGTGCGGCGTCGGAAGGGGAAGCAATGGCAGAGGAAAGCAAGCCCAAGGTCAACCGCGAGCTCCTGGAGGCGACGATCGACGTCATCCGCCAGAGCCTGCAGGCGGACGGTGGCGACGTGGCGCTCATCGACTGCGACGACGACGGCGTGGTCACCCTCGAGATGCAGGGGGCCTGTGCGGGCTGCCCGCTCTCCGAGTACGACATGAGCGACGGTATCGAGCGCATCCTGCGCGAGCACGTCCCCGGCGTCACCCGCGTGCAACCCGCGATCTTCTAGGGGCGAGGACGGCTGGCCACGGGAGGTCAGCAAAGGACCGATCCTCGGGAGCAGGGCGTCGAGCAGGACGTCGTCTCCTGAGGCAGTGCGAGAGGAAGCAAGCGGGCCGGCACCTCGGTGGTGCCGGCCCGCTCTCTGTTTGCGTAGGTCCCTCAGCCATGCCGTACCGGTGGGGGTACGCCGGGCGCTAGTCCAGGTCCAGGTAGCGCTTCCAGTAGTCGACCGAGGTGAGGAGCGGACGAGCCGCCGCGTAGCGCCTCTTGAGCTCGGGCCCCTCGCTCTGGCAGCGCTTCACGTCCTGCTGGTAGCGCTGCCAGAGCGCCTTGCCGCGCTCGTTGTCCCTGTGACGGATGACGCCGGCCTTGAGCTGGATGTTCACGGCGACGACGGTGTCTGCGCCGAAGAGCGCGCCCATGGGGTAGGACCAGCCGACGGCCTCCACGAGGGCCACCTTTCCGTCGATCGGCTTGAGGTCGCCGAAGAGCTGGCCGTTGAGCGAGCTCTCGAAGAGGCGGCGGTTGAAGGATCCGGCGAGCCTGCCGGCTACCCCCTGCCCACCGAGCGGGATGTCGCGGAAGAAGTCGTCCGCGCGCAGGCGGTCGAAGTCCACCCCGACCTCCTTGGCAAGATCCGCGAGCTCTGAGAGGGGAAGGAGCCTCTCCTTGCTCCTGTTGGCGTCCATGAAGCGCCGCTCGGCCACGTCCCTCTGGGCGAACCACTCGGGCCCGCGCAGGTAGTCCTCCAGGCCCTCGCAGATGAGCTCGGCGTCGGCGTAGTTGAACTTTGAGAGCTCGCGGCGCATACCGAGCTCGAGTTCCACGAAGAAGTTGGTCTCGGGGGCGACGCCCGTGACCGCCTGGATCACGAGGCCGTTGCGGGCGGTCTGGTAGCGCTCCTGCGCGGCGCTGTAGCGCATGAAGAAGGCCAGGTGCCAGATGCAGATGCCGTTCACGTTCATAAAGCGTGGCTTGCAGCGCAGGCCGTACTCCGCGTCGTCGAAGCGGACGAAGAGGGGCAGCGGCATGCCGTTCTCGCGGATGGTGGAGACGGGGATGCAGCAGTACCACCAGGCGGCGTAGCGCTGCTTGGTGTCTGGGTAGAGGTCCTCGGCGGGCTCGAAGGCCTCGCAGGTCGCGCAGTCGTGCAGGAGGCTCATGCGGAAGATGGGCTTCAGAGACTTGCAGACGCCGTTGTAGGTCATGAAGCCGAGGTTCTCCCAGTGGATGTCCGACTCGTCGTAGTTCATCATCGCGCCGGAGACGAAGGCGTCCGCATACTCGTCGTTCACGATGGTGAGGAGGTTGTAGGTCCGCTTGATGCTCTCGGGAGAGACCTCAACGTCGTCGTCCATCATGAGGACGTGGGTGACGTCCTGCTCTTGGGCGAGGAGCATGCCGTAGGCGAAGCCGCCCGCGCCGCCCACGTTCCTGTTGGGGTAGACGGTCACGCCGTCGCCGGAGAGCGCCGCCGCGTCCAGGGTGCGGCCGTTGTCGATCACGTACATCCGGAAGTGCTGGGAGATCGCCTCGTCGCCGCCGAGGATCTGCTCGCGGACGAGGTCGATGTTGTGGGTGATGTAGGACTCCTTCTTGAAGGTGGTGGTGGAGAGGGCGAGCTCGACCTCCCTCACCGCCCCGTCCTCGACGGAAGCCGCGTAGTAGCCGTTGCGGAGAAGGACCTCTCCCTCGGTCTCGATCACGAAGCCCACGATCACGTCGGTCGGGGCGTAGGAGAGCTCGATGTCCACGGGGACCCACTCGTCGCTCGCGGCGACGTCGACGCGCGTCTTCTCCTGCGGGCGGGAGTAGTAGTCGTAGGTGTCGACGCAGGTCTGGGTCACCCGCGCCGCCGCGCCCTTGAGCTCGAGGTGAAGGTGGTAGGACCTCGCCGTGGTGTAGCGGTCGTACTTGATGACCGAGAGGCCGTTGAAGAAGGTCGTGAAGTCGAAGGTGCCGGGGCCGGAGAGCCTCCAGCCCTCCTCGGCCTCCTCGGCCGCGCAGGTGGTCCTGAGGTAGAGCGCCGGCGCGGTCCGATACTGGCGGGTCTCCTCCAGGAGGACGTTGGCTATCCGTACCTTCTGCATGCGCTACCTCACTCCGTCTCGCGGCTCTATCTGCTAACGAAGCATTCTAGGATACGCGATGCGCAGGCCGGACGTTCCATCCGGCAATCTACGGGTTATCCGCATGTAGGTCATGCGATACTGTCATCTACGGGTCTTCCTCCGTGGGGAAGGCATCAATTCGGATTGGTACTGCAATCGCTAGGGGGGACCTTGGGACATCGATATCTCAACACCGTCGGCGCGAGGGGCGAGACGACCCCGCCAATGCTCTGCATCGTGGTTCCTTGCTACAACGAGGAGGAGGTGCTCCCGCAGTCGAGCCGCGTTCTCGCCCACGTGGTCACCTCCCTGGTATCTGCGGGGAAGGCCTCCCCGGAGAGCAGGGTCCTCTTCGTAGACGACGGCTCGCATGACGCGACCTGGGACATCATCCGTGGTCTCAACGGCGACGACCATGTCTTCGCCGGCATCAAGCTCGCGCACAACGAGGGACACCAGCGCGCCCTCTACGCGGGCCTCATGGAGGCGCTGGACCTGGGCTGCGACGTGTCAGTCTCCATCGACGCCGACCTCCAAGACGACGTGGACGTAATCGAGCGGATGGTGGACAAGTATCAGGCTGGCGCGGAGATAGTCTATGGAGTCCGAGACAACCGTGACACGGACACCGCCTTCAAGAGGAAGAGCGCGGAGTCCTACTACCG
>OMVS01000044.1:16165-21569 GCA_900314575.1 uncultured Olsenella sp.
CGCCTCATGAGCTCGAGGGCGCTTGTCGCACTGTCGCAGTACGGGGAGGCCAACCTGTTCCTCCGCGGCATCGTCCCGTCGCTCGGGTTCAAGACCGACACCGTCACCTACGCGCGCAAGGAGCGCCTTGCCGGCGAGTCGAAGTATCCCCTCAACAAGATGGTCGGTCTGGCGGTCGAGGGCATCACGTCCTTCTCGACCAAGCCGATGAGGGCCGTTACTGCCGTGGGTCTCGCCTCGATGCTCTTCGCGATCGCGATGCTCGTCTACGCGATCGCGAGCTGGGCTTCGGGTCACGCCGTCGCGGGCTGGGGGAGCCTCATGGTCTCGATCTGGCTGGTCGGCGGTCTCGTCATGACCGCCCTGGGGATAACGGGCGAATACGTTGGGAAGGCATACCTGGAGACCAAGCGGCGCCCCCGTTACATCGTCGAGGAGGAGCTGGACTAGCTGGCTCCGGACGCAAGGGCGTGCTAGCGCCGGTGGGACCTCGTGTCGGACACGTTGGTAAAAGCCCAGGCGTAACCCGCTGCGGCGAGTGGGGTCATGAGCGTCACGAAGGGGAGGATGTAGACGCTCTTGGCCTCCCAGAGCAAATAGCAGGCGAATCCCGCCATCACGGCGCAGCAAAGCATGAAGGGGACGTCGCCGTCCTCGGACCTTCGTTCCCGCAGCATGCGCACGGCTTCGAGGACGGCGCCGATGTAGATCGCGGACTGGAGCCCGTCCAGGAACGTCAGTGAGGGGCCGCTGCTCAGCAGGCCGACGTCAGCCGGTTCCCCCTCTGCGTTCGTGTTGTACTTGAGGTACATGATGGACTGGTACGTGGGCTCTGCCCACTTCCTCTCGAGCTTTCTCGAGAGGAAGGACGAGAGCGTGCCTGGGTTCTCCGCATAGCCACCAAGCACGTCTCTGAGCCGCTCGCCGAGAAGCTCCTTGGTAGCTTCGGTGTCTCGCTGGGTTTCGTCCCATGCGTCCAGGGCGTCACCGTCCTACCACCCAGGCTGGTCGTTGATTCCCGTCGACCCAGTGAGGCCGATTTCCAACCACGACACGGTCGGCAGGCCCTCGCCGTAGTCGATTCCGGTGGCATGCTCGAAGTACGTCTTGGGCAGTCCCGCCAATGCTAGCGCCAGGACGAGCACGAGGGCTGACAGGCCGAACCCCAGCCACTTGCCCCTTCTGGCTGCGAGGACGAACCATGCCGCGACCATGCCGAGGGCGATGACCTGGTACGTGGACTTGATCGCAAGGCCGACGCCCAAGGGGGCGATTGATACCAGCTGGTAGAGTAGGGTTCGCCTGCCGTCCTCGGCGCGCAAGGACTTCACTTGGAGGAGGAGGTACAGGCAGGTCAGGGAGAACCCGACTGAGTTCCCGTAGGGGAAGGTCGCAAGGATGAAGAACGGGGCGTTGAGCCCCATGAGCACGGGGGCGCAAACTCGCTCCGCCTTGGATTCCGTCGCTTCCCACACCAAGAGCGTGAGGGAGAGGAGAGCGACCTCGTTAGCGACTACGTTGCAAAGCCCGAGGGCGACTACGTTGCCGGCGCCGAAGAGTTTGAACACGGCAAGAAAATAGAGGAAGCCGCCTATCTGATACGGATAGAACCGAAAGTACGTGTATGCAGAAGGGACGTCAGGAGCGAATTCAGAATGCTCCGCAGTGGGGAGAAAGCTGTCCCAGTCTCCGCTGGAGGCGCGTGACGCGTACTCGATGAGGCTGTGTGCATCCGGGAAGATGTGGCCCGTGGAATGCGCGGAGAGAACCACGAGGCAACCAAGCGCGCTCGTTACTAGAATGACGCCGACGAGCACGGACCTCTCGTTAAGGCGCTCTGACAGGTGACATACGAGGTAGAGGAGACCGCTGACGAGCGCAAGCCAAAGCAGACCGGCGAGCATCAGGCGCGGGCTCGAAAGCCATGACATCGAGGATATAGCCTCGAGATATGGATCTGGATGGAATATGTCGGTGAAGCAGACTGACATGAGGGCGACGTAGGAGAACGTTGCCGTGGTGATGGCCGTCACCAGGCAGAAGAGGACGGAGCCCATCCCGTTGAGTCCTGCGCCCTTGCCGTAGGCAACGTTCTTCATCGCTCTCCTAATGGGTAAAGGTCGCCGTTCTTGTCGCGCCTTTCAGCACCATGCGCAGGGCAACTTGTTGTGAAACAGTATCCCATCATATCAAGGGTACAGTTGGGGTGCAGGAATGTAGGAGGGCGCCTTACGGCGCGCAGATGCTGCGGGCGTCCATCTGCCGGCTCGTCCGGCCGTTCAGAGACGCATTCGGTTGATGGAGAATCCTGCCCTGGCCTTCCCCATGGGAGAAGGGCGCTACCTTCTTCGCTACCATGGGTGAGCTGACAGAGCCTGTAGCCAGGCAATCGTAGGACGGGTCCAACTAGGGTTGTGACGGAGCGCATATGGGAAACCCATCTATCGCAGTGCTGGTGCCTTGCTATAACGAGGAGCTCACCGTGGGCAAGGTGATCGACGACTTCCACAGGGTGCTCCCCGAGGCGGACATCTGGGTCTACGATAACAACTCCAGCGACAGGACCGGCGAGATAGCGCGCGCCCACGGCGCCCACGTCAGGTTCGAGCCCCGTCAGGGCAAGGGCAATGTCGTGAGGCAGATGATCAGGGACATCGACGCCGACTACTACCTCATGGTCGACGGCGACGACACCTACCCGGCCGAGGAGGCGCCCAAGCTCCTCCAGCCCCTCTTCGACGACGTGGCAGACCACGTGGTGGGCGACCGCCTGTCCAACGGCACCTATGGCGAGGAGAACAAGAGGGCCTTCCACGGCTTCGGAAACGACCTCGTCAGGTGGCTCATCAAGGTCCTGTACGGCTTCGAGTTCAACGATGTGATGACCGGCTACCGGGCCTTCAACCGCGTCTTCGCCAAGACCCTGCCGGTCCTCTCCCCGGGCTTCGAGATCGAGACCGAGCTCTCCATCCACGCGGTGGACAAGCGCTGGAGGATCTCGCAGGTCCCCATCGACTACCGCGACAGGCCCGAGGGCTCGGAGTCCAAGCTCAACACCTTCTCGGACGGCGCCAAGGTCCTGCGCATGATCTTCTCGCTGCTCAAGGACTACAAGCCACTGAGCTTCTTCTGCATCCTCGCGCTCGTCGCCATCGTCATCGGCCTGATCCTGGGCATCCCGGTGGTGGGGGAGTTCATGGCCACCGGCCTGGTGCCGAGGATTCCGACGGCCATCCTCGCCGTCGCCTTCTGCGGCCTGGGTTGCCTCTTCTTCACGTGCGGCCTGATCCTGGACACCATCGTGAAGGGCGCGCGACGCCAGTGGGAGATCGACGTCGTCAGGGCCTATGAGGACGGGAAGTAGTACTTCGTCAGGAAGACATTCCGAGTGCTTTGCCAGTGCGTCGATGAATGCTCTGACAGGAAGATCCTTTTGCGCTTAACTAGAATGAAAGAAATTGCTGATAGAAAAATCTATATCGCAATATAACCGAAACTATAAAAGTGAAACCTGGAAATGATAGTGTTACGCTTCAGATTCAAAGCATGTAGAGTTGAGATACAGAACTAGGCAAGGGTTATTAGTTTCTAATCCTGTTGAGGGGAAAACTGTGAATAAGAGAGATAGCATACAAGGATATGTGTACTGTCTGTCTGTAAAAATTATCACCTACACTGCACTAGCCCTCACTGGGATGCTTTCTGTCATCTCCATGCTCGTCACGACCTCGGCTGATTATTCAGAGAGCTCCTATACGGTTTCATTAGCGAAATGTATTCCCACGCTTATCGGAATCATAATAAGTGTGGCAGCAATATTGATGGTGAAAAAAAATGAGAAAACAATCCCATCCGTAGAGAAAGTAGAGGCCGCTGGTTTCATGTTCGGTCTCGTTGCTTCGACTCTCTGGATTTTTATCGCTAACACTGAGCCAGTTTATGACTCCGCCTCCCTTATACAGGCTGCGCAGGCGTTGCTGGGTAATCAAGAGTATCAAACAACATGGATGCATGGCGGATATATGTGGCGATATTCGTTTCAAACGCCTTATGTCCTGCTAATCGTTGCTGCAATCAAAATAGCGGGAGAGAATTTCAACATACTGCTTCAGTTGTCTAATGCCTTTGCGAATGCCTTTACCATCCTACTGCTAGTTCGCATAACCAATAAACTGTCAAGCTCGAAGGTTGCGCCTCTGATAGCACTACTTCTGTCAAGTTGCTTTTTTGGCACAATTTACTATTCGACTTGGGAGTATGGAAATCTATTGGGAAATACCTTGTTGCTAGCTTCAGCGGTGAAGTGCATTGAGGCTTTCGATGGTTCCAAAATACAAATTTCCAAAACAATCTCATCGGTACTATTCATGGTTTTCGCATGCCTAATTAAATCAACACTAGCAATTGCGGCCATTGCCCTAGGAATTACTTTCTTTTTACTCGGACTGAAGAGAAAACGTTACGGCTTGTTGCCTCTGCTAGTCATGCCCTACGTGCTGTACTCTCTGGTATTAGGGGCTCTCAACGCGTATGTAGGTTCAATTACGGGATGCGACTTCAGCGGAGAAATTCCCTTGATGAGTCATGTGACAATGGGTACGGGCGGGGGACTTGAATGGGAAGCCGAGATAACTGGCAACGATGAAATAGCTTTTGCAACGGAGATGCCAGGATTTTATAATGGTTATGTAAACCAGTTAGATAAAGATGAAGAATATTATTCCGTTGCGAATAAGTATTATCTCAAGAAAAGACTCGAACGCTACGAAGAATATCCTGATTTGTTCGCTAGGTTCTTTTGTAAGAAGCTCCTGATTGAATGGACTGATCCAACTTTTGGAAGTCTGATTGAGTCAAACTGGGATCGAGATAGCGTTGATATAGGCGCTAGTACGAGAAGAAGCTACACTGCTTTTGCGAGGTCCTTTTACTATGGTAAAGCGAATATTGTGACAACCGCACTAATGGATATAGACCAGAGCCTTATCGCAATAGGTGCCTTTTTCGAGCTCCTCTCACTTGTCTTTTCACTGAGGGGACACCGTATCAAGTACTCGCAGGGCATTCCAAATATCAGTAATCTCTTCTTGATAATCTTCGTGATAGGAGGTTTCATACTATATATCTTTTGGGAGGATAAGTCTCAATACATAATGCCTTTCTATATTGCAATGCTTCCATACGCCGCATGCGGTCTGTCAGATTTTGCCGACTACTTCTTTGAATGCATGGAGAATGTTGTGCAGTAGTGATTTACTATTAATCAAGTCAGAAATATATGCATGCACTAGTTTGATTCTGCCATTGAGTATTAGGGGCCACCAGCAGGGCCCTTATTCACTTCGTGCAGGGGTTTTATCCTGAACGAGCAGGAGCCGATATTTGAGATGGGCAGGAACCCGCG
>OMVS01000036.1 GCA_900314575.1 uncultured Olsenella sp.
GGCCCGGCGGCCTGTGGGGCCGCCGGGCGCCTCCCTAGTCCTCGATTATGGCCGTCTGGCCCTCGGGGGGCATCTCCTCGAGCATGTCGAGCGCCTTGAGCGCACGGTCGTGGCGGTACTTCTCCTCCGCCGCCTTCGGCAGCGTGGGGTCGCCGAAGACGTGAAGGACCGAGTTGCCGCGCATGATGCGGTTGGCGCCGATTCCCTCGGCGATCTTGGTCAGGTTGGTCACCTGCACCACGGGGATGCCGGCGCGCTGGATCTCCTTCGTTATCACGGAACCTCCGCGAGACGAGGTGCCTCAAGTGGAGGTCTCGATCACGGCGTCGACGCCCTCCTCCTTGAGCTTCTTCGCGATGCCCTCCCCGAAGCTCTTGCACTTCTCCATCGGCGTCATGACGCCGGCGGTCGAGAAGAACGTGTCGTTGAGGGCGCCGACCTTGCCCTCGGAGACCAGCTCGCGCACGGCGTCCACGGGCACCAGGCGGTTGGGGTCCTTGAGCACGAAGGAGTTGTCGTAGCCCTGGTGCGAGACCTCCCAGTCCGCGGGGTCGAGGGTGTCCATGCCCTTGATCGAGTACTCCTTGAAGGCGCGGGAGTTGGTAGGCGGCTGCTTGTCGGGGTTGCCCTTGGGCACGAGGCCGCCGTCGGTGACCAGCGCGACCTTGCACTGGGAGAGCGGCTTGTCGAGCTTGGGCACCGGGATCTGCTCGTGGTTGGGCATGACGACCTCGGTGTGGAAGGGCTTGCCCAGATACTTGGCGAGCAGCATGTCGATGCCACGCTTGGCCGAGGGGACGGAGTAGTCGATCTTCGGCGCGGGACCCGAGCCGTGATAGCCCTCGGTGCGCCCGTCCTTGATCGTGTCGCCCTCCACGAGCCTCTTGGCGAAGGCGGCGAGCGTCTTCATCATCTTGCGCATGTGGGCGGCGTTGTTGTCGCTCTCGAGGATGTAGCCGCGGTTCTTGTAGAGCTCCGTGCCGGGGTTCTCGGCATAGAGCGCCGTGACGGCGGGGATGTCGAGTTTCTCGGTCACGGCCGCCACGGTGGAGCCGCAGCCCAGGCCGTAGCGTCCGGCGTTGAAGCCGGGACCCGCCACAAACAGGTCGGCCTTCGCGTCCCTTACCGCGTCCACCACCTCAGGGAGGATCTCGTCGGGCTTCTCGGCGATGGTGTTGTCCCCACAGACGATGGTCTCCACGACCTCGTAGTCGTCACCGAGGCACTTCGCGAGCAGGGTGCCCGGACCCATCGGGCCGGGGTGCACGGAGAGTCCCACGCTGGCGGTGTCCTCGCCGCCCATGCCGGCGTAGAACTGGTTGATGTAGTGGACCACGCGCTTCTTTTCCATCTCCTACTCCCCCTCTCCTGGCCTCTTGATGTCCGCGTCCGTCGTGAAGTAGTTCTGGCCGAGCTGCGACCAGATTCCCTGGTAGCAGAAGTTGGTCGTGTGGTCGAAGGGGCCCCAGGGGTCCACGTTGATGAGGCAGGGGACGTTGGTCTTCTCGCCTATGAGGGTCTTCACCCTCGGGTGGTGCAGCGTCCAGTTGCGGCCGGAGTTGACGACGGCATCGACCTTGGGGTCGGAGACGACCAGCATGTCGCCCGGCTCGTCGTTGGAGACGGCCGAGAAGTTCACCGCCGCCGGCATGCCGAGCTTCTGGCACCAGTTGAACACGAAGGTGGAGTCGAGCTGGCAGTGGCCCATGCCCGACTTGTTGACCATCACGCAGTCCGCGCCGAGGGTCTCCTTGGCGAGCGTCGCGGCGATCATGCTCATGGCGTCCTTGCCCGTGATCTTCATGACGTTGTTGGCGAAGACGACGCCCGCGAAGTCCAGGTCCTTGCCGTTGCGCTCGAGGAGCTCCTCGATGTAGCACTCCTCCTGCAGGTAGTAGTTGGGCTCCCAGTAGCGCCAGATCATCGCCCCGTCGAGGATCTCGGTCGGCTGCACCACGATCGGCAGGAAGTTGATCGCGCTCTGCCCGTAGTAGAAGAAGTTCCACGAGTCGTTCGAGGCCATCTGCGTCACCACGTAGGCCACGCGCGGCAGGTGCCGCTCGGGGTCGACGGGCTTGTTCTCGAAGACCTTGGTCTCGTCGGGCTTGACGCCGATGGCGAGCTTGGCCAGCCACACGTTGAGGCTGAGCGACGCCTGCTTGAGCGCGATGGTGTAGCTGAGGTCCGAGACGCCCTCCCCCACCGTCGCGTCGAGGCAGATGTTGATGTGGCGCGTGAAGTTGGAGTACTTGGCGCACTCGCCGCCCATGTCCATGTAGTACTTGATGTTGCACTTGGCGTAGTAGATGTCGGAGATGACGACGCCCTTGAGCGCCACCGTCCTGCCTTCGCCTGCCGGCGCGAGCTTGCCCCACATGCCGGGGTAGGACTCCTCGGGATGGTCCGCCTTGCAGCGCGGCTGCATGATGTCGTGCACGCCCAGGATGCGCGTGTCGTCTCCCGGCTTCGCGATCTTGAGGTCCACCGACCCGAACAGGTCGCTCTGGACGACCTTCAGCGCCTCCTCCTTGTTGATGGTGAGGATACCGTCCCTAAGGCTGGTCTCCTCGCCGAAGTTCACGTCGCGCACGCGGACGTAGTCGACCTGGAGCCTCTTCGCCATAGCCCCTCACTCCTTCCCTGTCTGACGTCCTTGCGCCATGCGCAAGGCTTCTGCCTTTACGGTTGTTATAAGAGCGCCCTCACCCCGCGGCATCCCTCAGTGGGTGGATATTGGGCCGTCGGTTATTGGGAGAATCGCAAATCGCGATGAGCGTTCCCCAGGCGGGAACCCCGTCGGGAGCGCGCCCGTCGGGGCGCGCCTCGACCCCCAGGAGGGGAGAAGCCCCTCGGGGGATTGGCAGCGGGGGCACGCCACCTGCGGCGTGCCCCCGCACCACTGGCCTGCCGGGCGGGGACGCAACCCCTCGACCGAGGCCCTGGTCGTAGGTGCGCGGCGCTTCGCCTACTCGGCGTCCGCCTCCGTGCCCTCGACCATGTCCTTGACCCACGGGCGACGCAGGTCGTAGCGGAACAGGTCCTCGAACTCGTGGTCGAGGACGGCCTGGAAGGCCTTGGTGTAGTCCGACTCGTCGTTGTCGAGGTCACCGTAGAGCGAGTTCATCGAGAGGGCGAGGTGGTTGGTGCCTCCCCAGGCGTGGCACTCGTTGTAGACGCCGGCATGAGAGAGGGTGTCGCAGTAGTGGAGGGCGGCGGACAGCCCCGTGTCCTCGGTCATTGCGTGGATGAAGACGGGCGAGAGGCCCACGCACTCCTCGGGGGTCGCACGGCCGGGCATGGCCTCGGGCGGCACGTGGGAGGAGCCGCAGAGGTCGCCCAGGTACTGGCGGGCGGAGAGGGCGGCGGAGCCGTTGCCCCAGAACACGCTCTCGACCTTGCTCGAGTAGTACATCGGGCGGTCGTCGATGATCGGCGCCCAGACCACGGAGCCGCGGCAGGTGATGCCGTGCTTCTTGAGCCGGTGCGGCAGGGCGAGCGAGAGGTGGCCGCCCGAGCTGTTGCCGTGCAGGACGATCTTGTCGGGGTTGATGTTGAGCTCCTCGGCGTGCTCCTGCAGGCACAGGAACGCGGCGAAGCAGTCGTTGAGCGCGGCGGGGTAGGGAGCGTCGATGACCGTGCGGTACTCGAAGGTCGCGACGGGCACGCCGTAGCGGTTCGCGAAGACCTCGGTCGGGCTCGTGGCGCCCATGCACAGGCACAGGCCGCCGCCCGGGATGATCAGAATCGCGGAGTTCTTCCTCTTGGTGCGCGGCTTCTTGGGGATGCTCACCGTGAGCTTGAAGACCGGCGCGTCGGGCTCCTCGGGGCAGCCGTGGACGTCGAAGTACCTGGTGTACTCGGGGTCCATCGGGGGGATGAGGGCGTTCAGCTGCTCGTTGGTGTCATCGGCCCACTTCTTGCGCTCCTCGTCGGACAGCTTGTCGTTCAGGCCCACCGAGGCGTAGCCGATGTCCCCTCCCATCTGCCCATACATGGTCTCCAGCTGTGGATGCGACCACTTGAGATCGTCGCGCCAGTCAAGCTTGTCAAGATCCATACGTCTGCCTCCCTAACCACAAACTGTTACAACACCAAATGCAAAGCAGGTCCGTCCAGGCCCGTTCCAGCCCATCGGTCGGTCGACCTAGAGCGAGAAGACCTCAGGGTCGTCCAGCTCGACGCTGTCGTCGACGTCGTAGATGGACTCGACGCCCTCGGAGGCGGCGTCCATGCTCGCCTCGTCAGCCGCCTTCACGAAGAACTCGCTCTTCTTCACGTTGATCTTCGAGGCGTTCTTCTTCGCGTAGGTGTAGGCGTTGGCGATGGTCTCGGGGTCCGTGTCCTTGGGGATCACGAAGACGACCTTGTTCTCCTTCGCATAGGCCTTCGCCTGGTCAGAGGCCTCGAAAGGCCCGACGACGATGTAGCAGGGGCGAGGGTTGGTCGGGACCATGGTCACCGTCGGGGGCGACGGGATCACGATCTGCTTCATCTCGCTTGCGGGGACGACGGCCACGCCGTCGTCGAATTCGACGAGCTCGACATCGCTGACATCTGCCATGTTTCTTGCACCCCTCACTGTCGAAACCAACTGTTGTAACACCACAAGTTCAGTGTATGGGGGAGCAAGCCCTACGGCCATAGCGCAGTTTGCGAATATCCGAGCCACTTTTCGCACTCTTGGAGGAATGCCGCCGACGGTCCGAAGACTTCCGCGGGCGGGGACGGATAAGGGCCTCGAGCAGCGCGTTCACTCGGTCCGGGCGTCCTCGGGGACCTCCTGGCCCTCCGCGTCGGCAACCGCGCTCGGGCCGCACAGGTACGCGTCGATGAGCATGGCCATGCGCAGCCGGTAGCGCACCCACGAGTCGGAGAGGTCGACGTCGAGGATCTTCTCGATCTTGTGGACCCTGTAGCGCAGCGTCGAGGGGTGCACGTAGATCTTCTGGGCGGTCTCGCGGCCGTTCTCCCCCATCTCGAGGTAGATGGAGAGGGTGTACATGAGCTCCGGGTCGTCGTGAATCGGCTCGAGGATGAGGTCCGCCTGGCGCCTGAGCTCCGTCTGCGGCAGGGAGAGGCAGAGCATCTCGAGGGCGTACTGGTCGTAGAAGACGGGGTTCGCGCTCCTGCCGATCCTGTTGACGAAGGCCCGCACCCGCGTGGCGTCGTAGAAGCTCTGCGCGAGGTCCTCGAGGAGGGCGGCCACGCTCCCCACGCTCACCTCCCAGCGGGTGTCGGGCACGGCCTGGCCCACGGCCGCCACGAGCTTGGCGACCATCTTGTGCCTGAGCCCCAGCGAGCAGCCGTGCGAGAAGGGCACGAAGGCCACGAGCGTGTCCTTTATGATGAACGTCAGGGGCCTGACCTGGTCGCAGGCCCCCTTGCGGACCACGATGGACTTGGCGACCATGAGGTGGTTCTCCACCTGGATGCGCAGGGCGGCCGCGCTCGGGCACGCCTCGAAGGTCACGCACATGTAGTCGCACGAGGAGGACCACCCGTAGTAGCTCGCCACGACCTCGTTGGGCCGGCGGCCCTGGGTCAGGCAGAGGTCCTTGAGCCAGTCCTCCTCGCGCTCCTCCTCGCTCACGTCGCCCGAGAGCGCGGTGGAGATGCGCCGCGTGAAGTTGATCAAGTTGGTGCCCGCGGGCATCTTGATGACGGGGAGCGCGTGCGCGGAGCACGCGTCGACGTTCTCCTTGCGCAGGAACTCGCGCGCCCCTATCACGATGATGCCGGAGACCTCGTAGGAGAAGCAGAACGAGAGCTCCTTCTCGAAGTCGTCGTCCTCCTGCATGCCCGTGAGCACCAGGAGGGTGCCGGGCATGATCCAGGTCTCGAAGTCGATGACCTTGTCGAGAACGCACCAGGTGATGGGGCGGTCGAGGCCCGCGGAGCCCGTGACCAGCTCCGCGCTCTTCATCAGGGGCATTCCCAGGAGCTCCTCGACGTTCATGCGAACGACCCCCCTCTTCCCTCGCACGCGCGAGAGTCCGTCGCCCGCAATCGACGGGCGATGAGCGATGCGCGGACATATCCAATTGGCGATTAATATTTTAGATACTAGAGTAACGGCCTGCGGATAGTCACCCCTCCGCAGGGCCGGCGGACGCGAGGGGCCGCAGCCGGCAGGCGCGCTCCGCGCCGGAAGGGGACGGGCCTCGGCATCACGCCGGGGCCCGTCCCCTTCTCTCTGCCCTCCTTGTGCTCGGTCCAAGCGGAGCCGACCGGCCCTCACGCCCTCAGATGGCGAGCACCTCGGCCTTGTCGAGGTCCGCATCGAGCCGGGACACCAGGTGGTCCACCACCCGCTGCGCGGCCTCGAGCTCGCCCTCCGTCGCCATCACGCGCCAGCAACCGTAGCGGATGTTGAGCGAGCGGCACTTGCGCTCCAGCCAGAGGTAGCTCTCCGCGACCTCCTCAGGGTCGTCGGAGAGGGGGCACACGATGGCGACCTTGTTGTCCTCGGCGTACGCCTCGAGCGCCTCGAGTCCCTCCCATCCCGGCCTCGCCACGCCACCGCTTATGAGCAGCATCGCGTCGCGCGGGTGCACCTTCACCTGCACCATCGAGGGTGGGGAGGGGATGAAGACCTCCTTGGTGTCGCTCTCGGGGTCGATAAGGTACCCCAGGCCGTCCTGGTAGAGGCTGCACGTGACCATGGCTCGCTCCTTGCGGCCGCGCTCGGGCCTGCCGGGCGCGGCCTCCCAGACGCTAGTCCTTCTCGTTGAACTCCTCGACCGTCCACGGACGACGGAGGTCGTACTGGAACATGTCGTCGAGCTCCTTCTCGTTGACGGCGTTGAAGAGCTGCGCGTACTTGGCGTCGGGGTTGTCCTTGTCGATGATGTTGGCGGCGGTGCTCAGGGAGCAGTGCTGGCTGCCACCCCAGGCGTGCAGCTCGCAGTAGACGCCGGCGGCGGTGAGCTTGCTCGTGTAGGCGCAGGCCTGGTCAAAGCCGGAGTCGTTGATCATCGAGTGGATGAAGGTCGGCGGCAGCCCCACGCACTCCTCGACCGTGGCGCGCCCGGGGAAGGCCTCGGCGGGGACGTCGGCGGAGTCGGCGAGCTTGCCCAGGTACTGCCTGACCATGGCCGGCTGGTCGGAGCCGCCCCAGAAGGCGGAGTTGATGCGGACGGAGCGATACTCGTCCATGATGCGGTCGTCTACGACCGGTACCCAGACCAGGCAGCCGCGCGGGGTGATGCCGCGCCTCTTGAGCCTGTGGCAGAGCGCGAGCGAGAGGTGGCCGCCCGAGCTGTTGCCGTGGATGACGATCTTGTTGGGGCTGATGTTGAGCTCCTCGGCGTGCTCGACGAGGAAGTTGTAGGCCGCCTCGCAGTCGTTCAGGGGCGCCGGGAACTGCGCGCCCTCCGGAATCGTGCGGTACTTGAGCGTCGCGCAGGGTACGCCGAACCTGTCCGCCCAGGACTCGATCTGTGCCGTGAAGCGCAGGCAAACCGCCAGGGCGCCGCCCGGGATGATGAGGATGCAGGGGCTGTTCCTGCGGAAGCGCCTCTTGCCCTTGGGCTGCGCCACGAGCAGCTTAACCGCCGGTGCGTCGGGCTCGTCGGCACAGCCGGGGGCCTCGTACTCGGTCGTGCGCGACCAGTCGTAGTCGGGTAGGAACTGCTTGAAGCCGTCCTCGCAGTGCTCGGCGTACTCCTTGCGCTGCTCGAGCGGAAGATCCTCGTTGAGAAGAACCTCGGAGTAGCCGACGGACTGGGCCATCATCTGATAGCTCATCTCGAGCTCTGGGTGGGCCCACTTCACGTCGTCGCGGTTGCGGAACTTGTCAAGACCCATGGTGTGTCCTCTCCTAGAAGACCGTCACGTCATCCAGCTCTGCGTCGAGCTCGTCCTCGAGGTACTCCTTGAAGTCCTCGGCGAGGCCCTCGCAGTCCTTCGTCGCCCTGATGGATACCTCGTCCGCCTTCACATTGAGGTCGAGGTGCTCCTTCTCCACGTACTCGTACGTCTCGACCAGGCCGTCGACGTCGGTCGCGTACGGGCAGAGGAAGACGAGCTTGTTGTCGCCTGCGTACTGCTTGAGCTCCTCGAGCCCCTCATAGTCCGCCTTGACCTTGCCGCCCGTCACGTAGATCACGACCGGTCGCGGGTTGCACTTGACGGTCTGGAGGCCCAGGAGGATGACGGTGCGCTGCTTCGTATCGCTCTCGGGGTCGACAGCATACCCGAGGCCGTCCTTGTACTCGTACGTCTCTACCTTCATCGCTCTCTCCTCTCGGACCGGGGACCAGCCCCGGTCGACCTCGCAGATGCTTGCGTCCGCACGGCGGGCGCCGGTCTCGGCCGGACGCCCGCCCCCCTCTTGCTAGGCCTCCTCGGCCTCGGTGCCGGCCTTGGGCTCGAGCCCGTACCTCTCGCACAGGCGCTTCTTGTAGTCCTCGAGGACCCAGGGCCTGCGCAGGTCGTACTTGTAGCAGTACTCGATCTCGTCGTCGTAGAGCTTGCCCACCATGTCGGAGTACTCCGTACGCTCGCCGCAGGCCTTGACCGTCGCCCACACCGAGTTGTTGTGGATTGCGCCGCCGTAGACGTGCAGCTCGGTGAAGCAGTGCGCCTTGATCAGCTTGCTGTAGAACTCGAGGTTGTGCAGGATGTCGGGGTCCATCTCGGACTGGTGCATGAAGGTCGGCGGGAAGCCGATGCAGTCCTCGACCGTCGCGTGGTTGGGCATGGCCTCCGGCCCGACGCGCACGGAGTTGAAGTTGCGCCCGAGGTACTGCATGAGGCCGTCATGCTGCTCGACGGAGTCCCAGATGCCCGTGTACCAGCCGTCGCCCTCCTTCTCGATGTCGTCGGTCTGCGCGGAGACCGTCACGATGCCGCGCGGGCTGTAGCCGTAGCGCTTGAGGCGGAAGGCGGTGGAGAGAGCGAGGTGGCCACCGGAGGAGGAGCCGGAGAGCACGACCTTGTTGGGGTGGATCTTGAGCTCGTCGGCGTGCTCGATCATCCACGCGTAGCCGGCGTGCAGGTCGTTGATGGCCGCGGGGTACTTGGCCTGCCAGGACAGGCGGTAGATGACGGCGACGCCGATGCACTTGTGCTTCTCGCACAGCTCCTCGATGGGGTAGGAGTTGGGGTTGATGGCGTAGATGCCGCCGCCGATGACGTAGAACATCGCGCGGTTCTTGCGCGGACGCGCGTTCTTGGGGGTGTAGACGAGGACCTGCGCCTGCGTCTCGGGCTCCTCGGGGCAACCGGGGACGTAGTACTCCTTGATGTCGCAGGTGTGCTCCGCGGCCCAGAACTGGTCGAAGTAGGCCTTCTGACGCTCGTTGCCGAGCTTAATCTTATCCTCATCGGAGATGCACGGATCGTACATCGCGATGGAGCTCGCGTTGAGCTCGGGGTCCACGTACCAGAGCTCTGCGCCCTCGGGATGGGCCCACTTGGGGTCGTTGAGGTCGAGGATGCGGTCGGGCTCGACGATTAGGCCCTTCTTGTGCGCCGTCTTCTCGAAGTTCCTTGCTGCCATGACGCTACCTCCTCCGTTCCCATGTGGTCCGGCCAGGTGGTCCGGATCCACTTTTATGCCTGCGCTTGGCCACTAATATAATTGGATAGGAGAACGACGCGTCTGCCCCTTTGCGGAAGAATAGATCCCATTTATTGCACACTTGCACGAAATGGGACGGACGGTTTCCGCTGGCAGATAACTAGGCGTTTTCCTGCGGTTTTCTTCTCGTCGAAACAATTGCCCCGAGCGTGGGGAATCACGCGGCGAGCGGCGCGGACAAGGACGCGCTGTCCTGGGAATCGGCGCATGCAGGACGGGGCGACCGTTGTTGTAACAGAAGGCCCGCGCCAGCCACGAGCGGCTGGCGCGGGCCTCGTACCCCCGAGTCCTCGCGGATGGGCGCGGGTCGCCTAGCGGGCGAGCATCTCGGGCATGGGGTTGAAGCCGCTCAGGATGACCGCGCCGATCACCAGCATGACGATCGTGGCGTAGATCAGGCAGGGCCAGATGTTGACGCGCAAGATCTTGCCCTCGACGCCGTTGGTCCCGGTCGTAGCGCAGACGGAGACGATGTTGTTGACGCAGACCATGTTTCCGATGCCGCCGCCCATGGTCTGCAGGGCGATGATCAAGATCTGGGGGAGCCCCACAATGCTGGCCGTCTCGAACTGCAGGGACGCAAACAGCGTGTTGGAGACGGTGCAGGAGCCGGACATGAACGCCCCGAGCACGCCGATGAGCGGAGAGACGACGAAGTACGCGGAGGAGAAGACCGAGGCCAGGCCCGTCGCCATCATGTAGAGCATCGAGCTGTTCTTGAAGGTGTACTCGGCCGCCTCGCCCACGGTGGCGCCGATGGCAGCGGAGCTGGTGTAGCGGTAGATCTGCACCATGGCGACGCCGAAGAGCAGCGCGATGGCGGCGCCCTTGGCCTGCTTGAAGGAGTCCCTGACGGCGGTCGCGCACTCCTCGCCGCTCATGTGGTGCAGGAGCATGGTGAGGGCGGCGACGGGCACGAAGGGGAAGAGGCCCGGGTTGTAGAGCCAGGAGAACTTCCAGTTGGCGTTCTCGACGCCGAGGATGCCGGTCACGTTGGTGGTGAGCGCGGCGCTGTTGAAGAGGTCCTTGAGGCCGAAGGCGTTCAGGCGCGTGAGGACGAGCAGGACGCCGATGATCACGTAGGGGAGCCAGGCGAGCTTGGTGCTCATACCCTTGGACTTGGTCTTGGAGACCTCGACGCTCGACTGCCAGCTCTTGTCGCCCCACTCCTCGACGCCCTCGAAGGTCCACTCGTCCCTGGGCATCAGGAAGCCCTTGCGCGCGGCGAGCATGAGGACGGGCAGCGCGGCGATGAAGCCGACCATGGAGACGAGCTCGGGCGTGCCGACGAAGATCGCCATGAACAGGTAGAAGCAGGCCACGACGGCAGCGCTGAACAGGCAGAACGGAAGGGCGGACAGGGCGTCTTTGAAGCTGTGGTTGCGGCCATAGACCTTGCACAGGACGCACACGCCGATGAAGATGATGAACACGCCGCCAATCATGTTGGGGATGCAGACCCAGCGCGTGAGAAGGAACTGGAACTTGTCGAAGTCCCCGCCAGCCTGCACGACCTGGTCCTTCACGACGCTCGCGGCGGTGATGAGCGGGACGCCGACGGGGCCGGGGTTGACGGGCGTCGAGTTGTAGATGAGGCAGATCGTCGCAGCGGCGAGCGGCGGGAACCCGAGGCCCATGAGGATGGGCGCGCAGAGCGCGGCGGGCGTGCCGAAGCCGGAGGAGCCCTCCACGAAACCGGCGAAGACGAAGCCGATGAGGACGGCCTGGATGCGGGCGTCGCGCGTGATCGAGTTGAACATCGTGCTGATCGAGGCCATGGCGCCCGACTGCTTGAGCGTGTTCATGAGGAAGATCGCGCCGAAGATGATGAAGATCGTGGAGAGCGCGTTGAGGAAGCCCGCGAGCGTCTGGGCGAGGGCGCCCTGGAGGCTCATGCCCCAGACGAGGACGCCCACGACGCAGGCGAGGAGCCACGCGGTGATGAGCGAGCGCGTCGCCGGTTGGTTGAAGAAGACCATCATCACGACGCAGGCCAGGATGGGCACTGCAGCTATCAAGGAGTACATGCGGGAGCCACCTTCCATCACGGGGGGATGCCAAAAATCCTGTGATGTAACCGTAAGTGGTCGGGCCTCTCGCTTGTAGGCTCCGCGCATTCAAGTTCTATTCGTTATTCACCCGAGAAATGCATTGATTTGAGTGATATACGATTGTATAATATAGGGTTGTTTATCGTACTTTGTTTTATAACCTGTGATTTCCATCCACTTGCGGAGGTATTGCTACCGCTTGGCTGGAGAGCCGCCCTCCCCGGCTTCCGGCGACCTCGCGAGACGGCCCCGCGGGCAAGAACCCGCGGGGCCGTCCGTCACCGATTCTGTTACTACAGCACGACCCCGTCGCACCTACAGGCCAACGAGCGCCTTCACGCCGATGAGGACGAGGACCGCGCCGCCGACGACCTCAGCCCTGTCGCCGAGCAGCTTGCCCAGCCTGCGGCCGGCGGCGATGCCCACGAGGCAGCAGACGAACGTCGTCGCGCCGATGATGCCCACGGCGACGGGCAGGTCGACCGTGGAGGCCCGGAAGCCGATGCCCACGGCGAAGGCGTCGATCGCGGTCGCGATGGCCTGCGCCACCAGCATCCTTATCGAGAGGCGCTCGGCCACGCACGCGGGGGCGTCCCCCTCGGGGCCACCCTCCCCGGACGCGGCGCCACCCGCGCCCCTGAGGGCACGCACGCCCTCGCGGACCATGTTGCCGCCGATGAGCCCCAAGATCACGAAGATGACCACGCTTGAGTAGCGCTCGATGAGCTCGGCCGCGACGCCGCCGGCCACGTAGCCCAGGGCGGGCATGAGCGCCTGGAAGGCGCCGAAGAAGACGGGCATCAGGAGCAGGCGCCTGTAGTCGCCGGCGTAGGCGAAGCAGTTCGAGATGGTGACGGCGAAGGCGTCCGCGGACAGCGCGAAGCCCAGCACGATCAGCTCGGCGATGGTCATGTCTCTCCCCTCCGCCCGACGTCCCCACGCCGGGCGCGCAATAGGGGGAGATGTTACACGCGGACGGGGCGCCGAGGCGCCCCGTCACTCACAACCCTCGCCCGTCACGAAAAAGCCATCACGTGGGGACCTAGATCTCCTTCTCCAGGAACGCCAGGGCGGCCTCGCGGACGGGACGGTAGTAGTCCTTCTCGGCCCACAGCGCATGCCCCGCGCCGCGGAACAGGTGGTACTCGGAGCCGGCGGGCAGGACGTCCAGGGCCGCCTTCGCCCTGTCCGGCTTGAGGTAGGCGTCGTTCGTGCCGGCCAGGTAGCAGGCAGGCGCGCTCAGCGACTTGACGTCGATGAGCCAGTCGTCGCCGGCCTCGAGGATGTCGCGGTTGCCGCCGTTGGGACGGCCGTGGTCGAGGTCGTACTTGAACTCGCCGTCGAGCCAGATGCCCACGACCGGCCTCTCGCAGACCTCGTAGTCGATGTCCAGGCTGCTGCCGGGAACGTGCTGGAACACGCGGGTGCAGTAGGGGTAGTCGAGGGTGGTGAACGGCTCGCTCACCAAGGTCTTGGGGATGGTGCCGCCGAAGCACGGGCCGACCCACACCAGCCGGCGGATGAGGTCGGGACGCGCTATGTCGGCGCGCGACGAGGTGATGGAGCCCCAGGACCAGCCGAAGACGTCGGAGCTCGTGACGCCCATGAGCTCGTTGATCTTCTCGAGCGCGCAGATGATGTCTTTCGCCACGTTGTCGCTGTCGACGTCGAAGCCATCCTCGTACTTGTCCGAGCGACCGTAGCCACCGATGTCGAAGCGCCAGACGTTGTAGCCGTTGCGCGCGAAGAACTTGGTGACCGAGTAGTCCTTGTAGTCGATGTCGTAGACGTGGCACGAGGACGTGAGGCCGTGGACGAGGAGGATGTTCCTCTCAGGGTCTGAGGCGGGGCAGCTGCACTTGCTGAAGTACAGCCTCTTGCCATTGTCCTTGCGCACAAGCTCCGGCTCCTCGTAGGTGTACCTCATGGAACGCTCCTTTCATCCGAAACCTTGAGATGCCTCTCGGCATCGTAGGAGCTCTGGATGGTCGGCAGGAGGCTTGCCATGGACGAGGGGGCGGCATGCGCCGCGAGGTGGCAGAGCGGGTCCGCCTGGGCCGTCGGCCCGGATGCTATCACCTACGGGCTATGGAGCAGACGCCTTGGGGCTGACCGGTCATAAACGTCGCACCATTGGCGCGCCGACCGGTAGGTGGCGCGCCGGACGCGTGCTACGCTACGCTCGGATGCGCACGAGACGAGCGGGCGGGCCGGCGCCCGACCGAGGAGGCGGCCATGCACTGGCAACGAGCACGCAGGCACCTGGCGCGCGCCACCCTCGCCCTGGCCGGCGCCGTCCTCGCCTCCGGGCTCGCCGTCCTTCTCGCCCTGCAGCTCTCCGCCTGCGCGCCGACGGACCAGCTCGCGCCCCTCCCCTCGGCCGCGCCGGGCGCGCGCGAGTTCAACGTCGCCGTGCTCTACTACGACTACGACGACCCCTACGTGGGGTCGATCCGGACGGCGCTCTCCTCCGACCTCGCGCACGCCGGCGTCCCGTACGAGGAGTACGACGCCGGAAACAGCCAGTCGAACCAGGACCAGCAGGTGGACCAGGCCCTGCAGGGCGGCGCCAGCGTGCTCGTGGTCAACATCGTCACCAGCGGCAACGCCGAGGTCGCCGACAAGGTCTGCCTCAAGGCGGAGGCCGCCGGCGTCCCGGTCGTCTTCTTCAACCGCCCCGTCGAGGGCGAGGGCGACGAGGGCGCGATCCTCGACTACTACGACGACGTGGCGTTCGTGGGGACGGACCCCGAGGCCGCGGGCAGGCTCCAGGGCGAGCTGATCGGCACCTACCTCGTCGAGCACTACCAGGAGGTCGACCTCGACGGCGACGGGCGCATCTCCTACGCGCTCTTCAAGGGCGAGGCCGGCAACCCCGAGGCGCTCTTCCGCACCAAGTACGCGGTCGAGCGCGCAGACGAGATCCTCGAGGCGAGCGGCAGGCCGGACCTCATCTACTTCGACGAGGGCAGCGTGGACCACTACCAGCTCGACCTCACCGGCTCGTGGTCGGCCACTTCGGCGCACGACTACATGCGCGAGGACCTCCTCCGCCTCGGGCCGGGGCGCGACGGCATGATCGAGCTCGTGATCGCCAACAACGACAGCATGGCGGCCGGGGCCATCAAGGCGCTCCAGGAGGTGGGCTACAACCTCGGCACGCCCGGCTCGACCACCATCCCCGTCTTTGGCGTGGACGCGAGCGCAACGGGACGCCAGCTCATCTCGCAGGGCGTCATGGCGGGCACCGTCTCGCAGGACCCCGACGAGGCCGCGGCCTGCATGTGCAGCATGGTGCTGAACGCGCAGCGGGGGCAGGACCTTCTCGCCGGGCTCGACGCCTATCCCCGTGACGAGAAGGACGGGCTCTCGCGCGCGGTCTTCATCCCGTGCTCGATCTTCGAGCCGGAGCCCTCGGGGGAGGGCGTAGCGGACGCCGGGCCGGACGCGGCGGGCGCCTCCGCCGGCGCGGCCTCGTAGCCCACGGCGCCGCCGGCGCCGAGCTCGCGCAGGACCTCGTTCACCACGGCGCCGATCATCATGATGTAGCAGCTGAAGTACAGCCAGAACATCGCGAGGGTCAGGATCGTGAGGCTCCCGTAGGCGGAGAAGCCGTTGAAGCTCCGCACGTAAACGGCCAGGAAGAGCGAGAAGAAGTAGATGCCCAGCGCCGCGAAGAGTGCGCCCGGCAGCTGCCCCAGGTAGCGCAGCCTCCGGCGGGGCAGCACCTTGTAGAGCACGGAGAAGGCCAGCGTCATCACGAGCACCGAGTAGACCGCGCCGACGATGTCGGAGTAGGTGGAGAGCGGCAGGCCGCCCGGCCGGTACCGTATGAGGAAGGTGCGGACCGTGCGCCAGACGACGGTGCTCATCACCGCGAGCGCGAGCACGACGGCCAGCACGAAGGTGCACACGAGCGACCAGCCGCGCACGACGAACCAGTTGCGCGGCCTCGCCCTGGTGCAGATGACGTCGAGTCCCGCCGCCATGGCGTGCATGACCTTCGACGCGGCCCAGAGCATGGCGACCACCGTGAGGGGCACCAGGCCGTAGGAGGTGGTGAAGACCTCCTGCAGGATCGAGTGGACGGACGTGAGCAGGTAGGCGGGGAAGATCGTGTCCACCGCAAAGAGGATGTCCTCCTGGCTCACGGGCATGAGGCGGATGAGCTGCAGGAAGAGGATCGCGAAGGGGAACACCGACATGATGATGAAGAACGCAATCTGGGCCGCGAAGGCACCGACCCTGTCCGCCGTGCACTTGGCCGCCACGCGCAGGCCGAAGTCGACGACGCCGGCGAGGCCCGAGGGCGCGGAGCCGTCGCGCAGCCCGTCGGCGGACGCACGCCTGGCGGCGCGCAGCGGCTCTCTCATATCACACCCCCTCGCAACGCAGGGGCGCCGGATGCGCCGGCGCCCCTCCCCTCCTACCAGCTCAGGAGCTCGTAGCCGTCCTCGGTCACGACGACCTGGACCTCCCACTGCGCGGAGGGCAGGCCGTCTATGGTCCGCACGATCCAGCCGTTGGACTTGTCCAGCGTGATGCCGGGCGCGCCCATGTTGACCATGGGCTCGATGGTGAAGCACAACCCCGGGACGAGGATGGGGCCGGTGCCCTCCTCGGAGACGAAGCTCACGAACGGCTCCTCGTGGAACTCCTTGCCGATGCCGTGCCCGCCGTACTCCTCGACCACCGAGAAGCCCGCGTCGGTCGCGACCTTGTAGACGGCCGCGCCCACGTCGCCGAGGTGCCCCCACGGCCTGATCGCGGCCAGGCCGGCCTTCACGGACTCGTGGCAGGTCTCGACGAGGCGGCGCCACTCCGGGTCGACGTCGCCGATGCAGTACATGCGGCTGGAGTCCGAGAAGTACCCGCCCTTGATGGTGGACATGTCGACGTTGATGATGTCGCCGTCCTTCAGCACGTCCTTCTCGTTGGGGAAGCCGTGGCAGATCACGTCGTTGATCGAGGTGCAGACGCTGTAGGGGTAGCCCTCGAAGTTGAGGTCCGCGGAGACCGCGTCGTGGGCGGCCAGGTACTCGTTGACCCAGCCGTTGATGTCCATGGTAGAGACGCCCGCCGCGATGTGCTCCCCCACGTAGTCGAGAATGCCCGTGTTGACCTCGGCGGACGCCTTGATGCCCGCGACGTCCTCGGCGCTCTTGTAGAGGCTGCGCGGCAGGACCTCCTCGCCGTCGCTCCAGAGCTTCTCGAGGCGCTCGTCGAAGGCGCTGTGGCACTTCTTGTACTTCCTGCCGCTGCCGCACCAGCACGGGTCGTTCCTGCCGGGGGTGGGCATGCCGTCATAGCTCATGGTTACCTCACTTCCGCGCGAGGCTCGCGCCAGGACGGTGCCGGGCGCCCGCGCGTCACAGATGGCTCTTACCACCGCTATGGTAGACCACATCGCCACCGCGAGCCGGGGCCGGGTGCACCGGCTACCGGCGTGCGCTGCGAGGCCCGTGGCTCCGTTGCGCGCCGCCCTCGGCGGGGCCGGCCTAACCCGGGGCGAGTCGTTCCTACCTCGCCTTTGTCGAGCCGAACCTGGACCTCCCGGCGATTCCGGTGACGACCAGGGCGACGACGCCGGCGACCGCTGCGACGACTCCGACCGGCACGCAGACCGCCGCACCGGCGAGGACGCCCACGACGCAGAGAAGGGCGCCGAACACGAGGAGGTAGGCGCCCAGGCTGATCCTGCGCGCGTACCACCTCTGGCGCTCCAGGGCCGCGGCCTTGTCCGGGGAGACGTACGTGGGGGCGGGCTCCTGCTCGGGGGCAGGTGCCGGAGTCGGCACCGGCCGGGCCGCGGGGGCGGGCGCCTGCCGGGACGCGGGAGCGGGCGCGGGCGAGGTGCCCGCGCCGGAGGGGTCCGCGACGTCCGTCTTGAAGTGCCGCGCCCTTCTCGGTGCCTCCGTGGGGACCCGCCCGCCGCACCTCGGGCAGACGAGGTCCTTCTCGCCCTGGGACGCGGGCACGCTCTCGCCGCAGTTGGGGCAGGTGTATGTCGTAGTCATGCCTATCAGACCTTAGTGTTCGTGACCTGGGTGCTCTTTGGATCCGGACGCATGGTCGCCGCACGACCGGCGCGGGGGCGGGTCGCGCGGACAGTCACGCGTTTTCGAGAGATGACCTTATCACGCCCACGCGACGCGTTCACCCCCATCTCTACCAGTGCGCAGGACAGACAAGGCCGCGTTGCGGTGCCCGAGCGCCTCTACGCCCACATGGGACTCGGGGTATCTAATATGAAGAAATGATGACGCAGACAGTCCGCTTGACACCTGAGAGTCCGTAGCCTATATTTCTTACTCGCGCATCGGATGCGCAACACATAGTGCGGGGTGGAGCAGTTTGGTAGCTCGCCGGGCTCATAACCCGGAGGTCGTAGGTTCAAATCCTGCCCCCGCGACCAAACGTTACAGCAGGTCGGCCAGCTTCATGCGGCTGGCCTGCTTTCTTTTCTCTAGACCATGAGCGTCAAGGGGACATTCGCGAGGATTCCGTTTCAGGGGACATTTCGGGGGACTTGGGACCCCGGACGGCGACGACCATTCCATAGATGCGGTGCGCTATGCGCTTATGGACGACGTACTGCGCGGGTGAGAACCTAGACCTGGCTGCCTTCAGAGAGTTTGATTTCGTACTCTTCACCAAGCTCTTCGCAAAGGTCACGATGCAGGGCGATGGCCTTCTCGTCGAATTCCCTTATCTGCGCTTCATCCCAAACAAGGCCTCTGCCCGGGTCATCCCAGTTCAAGGCTTCATCGTGCCGTGCGACCAGGTCTTGAAGGCGCTTGAGCAGGTCTGGAGATATGGGCAACTCGGCTAGGTTGACAGGATAGTCGTACCTCTCGTGCGCGGCATCGTTCACGCTCCAAACGCATGTGCCCGAAAGCCAGTCAAACATGAACTTCATCTCGTACGTCGCCATGAGTCTTCACCTCCAATGAACTTCTCGGCATCTTAAGGCACGGGCGAGGTTGTGACGATGGACGAGACTTCTTCCAGACGATTACGACGGCTGATGGAGGTCTTCTCGTGAGCTTTAATACCGTGGACGGGTACTGGGTGCCCGAGCACGTGAAGGAGTACCTGCGGGGGGCTGGGGTTTGTCCTTCCCCTGGATGGACATGGAGCCCTGGATTCGGTCGTGGGACGA
>OMVS01000032.1 GCA_900314575.1 uncultured Olsenella sp.
AGGGCACGGGCAGCCTCACGGCGTTGAATCCGCGCGAGGCGATGCGGGAGAAGTCATCTTTGGTGAGGAAGCGGGCACGATGGCGGCGGACCACCTCGCGGTATCCCTTGGCACCCAGCGACGTGATGAGCGAGGGCTCGTCAAGGGCACCTGAGCCCGAGAAGAGCTCCGGCGTGACCCAAGGCTCAAGCGTAAGCCAGCCAGTAAGGTTGACCCCGTGAAGGGCGTTCTCTGCCATGCGCCACCTCGCTCCCATCAAAGTTCAGCGCTAGTTCAGAGTGTAGCGCAGGTTGTGGCGCCAGGAGCACCGTCCAGCGTTATTGTGATGACGCTTCTGTCACACATTCGAGCGCGAACGTGGGTGCGAAGCGATACACATTCGGCGTGCGAATCTGTGGCGACCTGCGCGGGATACACATTCGTGCGCTAATGTGTAGCAACGCAATCCGCCCCCGCAACACATTCGTTGGCCAAATCTGTTGCGACCTGCGCGGGATACACATTCGTTCACGAATGTGTATCCGCCCTTGGCGAGAAGGCCACCGGGCGTCGGGAGACTCCGGACCACAAAACGCCAGGTCCTACTCCCCGTCCGGCTCGTATGATGCCCGGTTGTTGGGCGTCTCGTTGCAATCGACTCGGCAAACGGGAAGGCCGCGTGCCGAAAGCCGGTCAAAGAGGTGGCGCGCTAGGTTCTCCGACGTAGTGCGGAAGGGCAGCATGGTCAGGCTGAAACCCTCAGACTTAAGCGCCTCGAGCGTCGCGGGCGCAAGCGAACCCTCCTCCACAAGGAAGGTGTGGTCAAGGGCATCGCACTCCTCGCGCACGATGCGCTTGAGCGTGGCAAAGTCCACAACCATGTCCTTCTCGGTGCCTGAGGTGCCCAGCTCGTCCGCCCGCACATAGGCAGTCACGCGCCACTGGTGACCATGGAGGTTCTCGCACTTGCCGTTGTAGTCGGTGAGGAAGTGCGCTGAATCAAACCAGTACTCAGTCGAAAGCGTGTACACGCGAAGCCTCCTGTTGTTGAACGTCCAAAGCGAAGGAACCCTCTCCAGGGTGAATCCGGGCAGTTTTCAGACATTTTGGCCGATAAAGACATTGTTATGTGTCCAAAAACTGCCCGACAGCGCCAGAAGGAGGAGTTGAGAAGCACAAGGCAGTCACAACCCCGGCGGCAGGCCGAGAAGCCCGCAGCAGCCGTGGCTCCGACGGTCTACTCCCCCGCCGGCGACGGTGTGTTGCCGCCGGCGGATCCTCCGTTGGCTCCGCCCTCGCCGCCGCCCCGGCGGCCACGGCCGCCACGATGGCGGCGACGCCTCTTGGGGGCGGCTCCGTCACCAGCGGTCTGGCCAGCACCGGCGCCATCCGCAGGCTTCTCAGGCGCCATGTGCTTGGGAGCAGGACGGCTGCCCTGGGCTGCGGCACCACCGCGGTCCCCCGGGTGACGCGTGCGGCGACGCTGCTGTCCGCCCTGCGCCTGCCCGGCACCGGCACCGGCGCCCTTCTCGGCACCCGCGCCACGCCCCTGGCCCTGCTTGTCCTCAGCACCGGCCGGAGCGCCCGTGCCACCAGCAACGCGGTGGTGTCTGCGACGGCGCGTGGGCTTGGGGGCGTCGGCGTCGGGCTCAACGCCGCTCGTCACCGTAACTTCGAACTCCTCGGCGGCAAGCTCAACGCGCGCAGTGCGGCCCTTGCGGTGGCGGCGGCGCGTGGGCTGCTGCTCGCCCTCCGCACCTGCAGCATCCGGAGAAGGCGCACCGGCAGCCGGGCGCTTCTCGGCACCGCCTGCCGCATCTCCTCCGTCACCCGAGCGCCTGCGACGACGCTTGGGCTGCACAAAGAGATCCGCGTCATCAAAGCCCTCCGGAGGCGTCACGCCGTTGGCGCGGTCAAGCTCGGCCAGGGCCATGCGCACGTCGGGCGACTGCAGGCGCTCGAGGACGTCGCGCGTCACCGTGTCCGGGCGGCAGGCGCAGCCGAGCTCCTCGGACTTCTTCTTGGCCGCCTCGGAGGGGACCATCTCCGCCAGCGGGATCCTGACCTGCTTGCCGTTCTCTATGCGCAGGCAGATCTCCTCCTTGGGGGTGTCGTACTCCACGATCTTGGCCTTGCCGAGCGGCGTGTCGATGACGGCGTTGCGCTTGGGGGCGCGGCCCTTGAAGTCGCGGTAGGCCTCGAACTCGTAGCGCAGGCAGCACATGAGCCTGCCGCAGGCGCCGGAGATCTTGTTGGAGTTGAGCGGGAGGTCCTGCTCCTTCGCCATGCGGATGGAGACCGGCTCGAACTGCAGGCCGAACCTGCGGCAGCACAGCTCCTGGCCGCAGTGGCCGTAGCCGCCGACGATGGCCGCCTCCTCGCGCACGCCGATCTGGCGCATGTCGATGCGCTGGCGCAGCGCATGCGAGAGGTCGCGCACGAGCTGGCGGAAGTCAACGCGGTCCTCCGCGGCGAAGTAGCACACGGCCTTCTCGCCGCCGAAGAGGTACTCCACGCCCACGGGCTTCATCTCGAGCCCGCTCTGCTTCACGAGGTCGCGGAAGACGGGCATGGCGCGCTCGCCCTTCTCCGCGAGGGTCTCGGCGAGGGCGAGGTCGGAGTCCGTGGCGACGCGCAGGACGCCGGCCAGGCGGGAGTGGCCGACGGTGTCACCCAGCTCCGCCTCGGAGACCTCGAAGGGGTCGGCCGTGGCGAGGCCGATCTCCGTGCCGCGCTCGGTGGCGCAGATCACGTGGTCTCCGCAGACGGCGCCCGACTTCTTGGGGTTGAACCACAGGTCGCGGGCGGAGTACCTGAACTTCACCGGGATGACGGTGGGCATGTGAGTGCCTCCTTGACACAGAGGAGCATGGCTTCGAAGGCCAGCTGGGGAGAGACGTTGTGCGAGAGGTCGTCCGCGGCGCGCCGGACGGCGCCTATGGCCGCGAGGGCGCCCCGGGTGTCCGTGAGCGCCGCGATGCGGTCGACCACGTCCGCCACGTCGGCGTTGACGGGCTCTTTGGCCACGTCCTCGCAGCGCATGAGGACGTCGCGCAGGAGGGAGTCGGCCGCGGCCAGAGCCTCCATCATACCCGAACGCTCCCGGGCGGTGAGCTCGCGCTTGTTGGCGTCCTCGATCTGCTTGAGGGCCTTCGCGGAGAGGAAGTCCGCGCTCTCCTTGGCGCCCTCCGACTGCTGCCTGCGGTAGTCGTCGAGCGGCGAGCGCACGGCGGCGACGATGTCGCGCGCGGAGCAGAGCACGTCCCACGAGTCGTCGCGGGCGAGCTCGCCCAGGGTGCCGACCACGAGTCGGCGCACCTTCCGGCGGCCGGGCGAGGAGAGGAACTCCTCCGCCCGCTCGGGCGTGCCGGCGACGGACAGGGCGATGGCGACCTCGGGGCCGGCGAGGCCCGACGCCTCGGCGACGGCCCCCTCGGCGAGCCGCGGGGGCACCGGGCGGAAGGGCACCTGCTGGCAGCGCGAGGCGATCGTGGGGAGCACCTGCTCGGCGCTGCGCGCCAGGAGCACGAAGATGACCCCCTCGACCGGCTCCTCGATGGTCTTGAGCAGGGCGTTCGCGGCCGCGCCGCGCAGCAGGCCCGCGTCCTCGAGGATGTAGACCTTGGCCCTGGCGCGCACGGGGGCAAGCGGGACGTCGGCGATGAGCTCGCGGACCTGCGAGACGAGGTAGCCCGTCACGCTCGCGGGCGCGAGGAGGTGCACGTCAGGGTGGGTGCGATGGCGCACGCGGATGCACTCGTCGCAGGTCGCGTCGCCACCGTTGGGGCAGACGACGAGCTGGGCGAGGGCGAGGGCCGCCTCGAGCATGCCGGACCCGGGCGCGCCGCAGAACAGGTAGGCGTGGCTGAGGCGCCCCTCCATCCAGGCGGCGGCGATAAAGTCGCGCACCCGCGGCTGGATGTCGAGGACCCCGAGCGCCGGCGGCACGTGCGGGACCTTGGACGGAGCTGCCATCGGCTCACCCCCCGAGCCCGGGGAGGAGGTCGGCGAGGCACGCGACGAGGCGCCCCGTGACCTCCCCGACCGTGCCGGCGGCGTCGACGACGCGTACGCGGCCGGGCTGCTCGCGGGCCAGCTCGAGGTAGGCGGCACGCACGCGCTCCTGGAGCGCGAGGCCGGAGCGCTCGAGGCGGTCGGCGCCGCCCCTCGTGGCGCGCGCGAGGGCGCGGGCGGGGTCGATGTCGAAGACGACGGTGCGGTCGGGCAGGTAGCCGCAGCTCCCGAGCTCGTTAGCGCGCCGGACGAGACCGGCGTCGAGGCCGCGGCCAGCCGCCTGGTAGGCGAAGGTCGAGTCGAGGAAGCGGTCGCAGACCACGACGCCGCCGGCGGCGAGGGCGGGCTCGACCACCTGGCGCACGAGCTGGGCGCGCGACGCCTCGTAGAGGAGCAGCTCGCACTCGTCGCACATCTCGGCGTTCGCCGGGTCGAGCACGAGGGCGCGGACCTTCTCGGAGATGGCCGTGCCGCCGGGCTCGCGCAGGGAGACGACGTCGGCGCCTCCCTGGGCGAGAAGGTCGCGCAGGATGGCGGCCTGCGTCGACTTGCCGGAGCCGTCCACCCCCTCGAGCGAGACGAAGACGCCGCGGGCGCCCTCGGCTGGTTGGACCCTGTCCATGCTCCCCGCCCTAGCCCTGCTCGGCGGCGGAGGCGTCGCCTTCCGCGGCCGGCTTCGCCTTGGTGGACGTGCGCCTGGTCCTGCTGGCGGTCGCCCCGGCCTTCGTGGCCGCCTTGCTCGAGGTCGACTTGGCCCTGCTCGCGGCCGCCCTGCCCTTGCCGGCCGCCTTAGACTTGCTGGCGGACGCCTTGCTCCCGGACGCCTTGCCCTTGCCGGCAGCCTTGCTCCCGGACGCCTTGCCCTTGCCGGCAGCCCTGCCCTTGCCGGCGGCAGCGCCGCGCGTGGCCTTGGCCTTCTCCTTGGATGGGCAGTCCATGTTGACGCAGATGCGCCACGGGCCGCGCTGGGTCACGACCTCCACCATGGGCGCACCGCACTCCGGGCAGGTCTCGCCCAGGGCGTGCAGTTCGCCGCGCTGCGGGAGCGGGTAGCTCGTGCCGCACTCATCGTAGTTCTCGCAGCGGATGAAGCGCTTGCCCGTCCGCTCGCTCTTGTGGGCGACGAGCTTGGCCTCCTTGCCCTTGGCGGCGCAGGCGGCGCAGGTGCCCACGACCACGTCGGGCTCGTAGTTGGTCTCGCAGGCGGGGTTGACGCAGATCTCGTACGCGCGCTGGCGGAACGGCGTCACCTTGACGCGCGGGGCGCCGCACACCGGGCACGGGTCCGGCAGGGGCTCGATGCGCCCCTTGGGGACGGGGTAGGTCACGTCGCAGTCCGGCCAGCCCATGCAGCCGATGAAGCTCGAGTGGTTCTTGGCCGAGGTCTTCATGACGAGGTCCCTGCCGCACTTGGGGCACACGCCCACCTTGGCGTCGGCGGTCACGGCGTCGGCGATCTCCTCGCCGAGATCGTCCTTGTGCTCGATGAGGTTGTCGATCAGCCCCGCGAGGATCGCGCGGGAGCGCTCGACGACCTCATCCTGGGTGTCGGTGCCCTCGGCGACCTTGTTCATGTCCTCCTCGAGCTCCGCCGTCATGTGCGGCGTGGTGATGGGCGGCGCGAACTCGTGCAGGGCGGAGATGACGGCGATGCCGAGCTGGGAGGGCTCGACCGGGTCGCCCTTGAGGTACTTGACGTCGTAGAGGCGCTGGATGATGTTGGCGCGCGTGGACTTGGTGCCGAGCCCCTGGCGCTCCATCTCCTGGATGAGCCTGCCCTGGCTGTAGCGCGCGGGCGGCTCGGTCTGCTTGGCGTCGAGCGCCATGTCCACGACGTCGCAGACGTCGCCCTCCTCGAGGGCGGGGAGCTGGTCGTCCTTCTTGAGGCCGAAGGGGTAGATGGCGCGGAAGCCCGGCTTGGTGAGGACGCTGCCGGTCGTCTGGAAGGGCTCGCCCGCCACGTCGAAGGTGAGCTTGGTGCCCTCGGAGGTCGAGGGGCCCATGAGAGTCGCCAGGAAGCGGCGCGCGATCAGGTTGTAGAGCTTCCACTCGGCAGGCTGCAGGTCGTGGGGGTCGGCCGCCGCCGTGGGGTAGATGGGCGGGTGGTCGGTCGTCTCCTGCTTGCCGCGGGTGGCCACGATCTTCTCCTGCCCCAGGATCTCGCCGCAGACCTTTGCGTACTGCGGCACGTGGGAGAGGGTCCGCACGCACTCCCTCAGGTCGAGCGAGCGCGGGTAGACCGTGTTGTCCACGCGGGGGTAGGACGTGAGGCCCTTCATGTAGAGCGACTCCGCGAGGCGCATGGTGCGCGCGGGAGAGAGGCCCTCGGAGGCGGCGGCCGCCTGCAGGGAGGTCGTGTTGAAGGGTGCGGGCGGGCGCTGGGTGCGGGCCTTCTTGGCGACCTCGGTCACCGTCGCCTGCCTCGCGCCCTGGACGTGCGAGAAGGCCGCGTCCGCTGCGGCCTTGTCCTTGAAGCGCGCGGTCGCGTGGGTGCAGCGGAAGGGCTCCGAGCCGTCGTGGGAGAGGTGGCCGGAGATGACCCAATAGTCCTCCGGGACGAAGCGCTCGCGCTCCAGCTCCTTCTCCACCACGAGGGCGAGGGTGGGCGTCTGGACGCGGCCGGCGGAGCGAACGTTGCCGAAGCCGCCCTGGCGGGCGAGCGTGAGGTAGCGCGTGAGCACGGCGCCCCAGACGAGGTCGATGTACTGGCGGCTCTCACCGGCGTCGGCCAGGTCCTGGTCGAGGTCGACGAGGTTGGCGAAGGCGTGGTCGATCTCCGCCTTGGTGAAGGCGGAGTAGCGGGCGCGCGAGACGGGCGTGTCCGGCGCGACCTGGCGGATCTGGTTCAGGGCGTCGGAGCCGATCAGCTCGCCCTCGCGGTCGAAGTCCGTGCCGATCACGATGCTGTCGGCCTTCTTGGCGAGGTTCTTGAGCGCGCGGATGATGCCCTTCTCGGCGGGCCTCTTCTCGATCGGCGCCCAGACCAGGTACGGCAGGCTCGGGACCTTCCAGCCCTTGATGTCCACGCCGTCGGCGAGGAAGGGCTTGCGCTTGGTCGGGAAGGGCGGCCGGGCGAGGCCGTCGGGGACGTCGGCGGGCATGACCTCGCCCTCGTCCGAGACGGCGTACCACCCCTGGCTCTCGTCGAACTTGAGCTCGGTCGGGAAGTCCGGCGCGAGGATGTGGCCGCGCAGGCCGATCGTGACCCACTCCTCGCCGTCCACCGCAAAGCGGTAGACCGGCGTGTCGTAGACCTTGTCCGCCTTGGGCCTCCCCGTGCCGAGCAGGCGCGCTATCTGCTGGGCGGCGTCGTTCTTCTCCGTGACAACGAGCTTCAAACCCCGAACCCCCTACTTTGAATCAGACTCCGCCTCGTGCTCGGCGTACTCCTCGCGGCTCCACTTGAGGGCCGCCTTGCCGTCCCTCTGGGTGATCACGTAGCGGGCGATGCCGAGGGAGACCTCGTAGAGGGCGAGAAGGACCACGTACATGAGGATCATCGTGATGGGCGAGGCGTCGGGCGTCACGATGGCGCAGACGACCATGAGGCCCACGTAGATGTAGCGCCACTGGCTGCGGAAGACGCTGTAGGGCACGATGTGAAGGATGGACAGGTAGAAGATGATGAGCGGCAGCTGGAAGGCGAAGCCGAAGCCGACCTCGAGCAGCATCATGATGTTGAGGTAGTCGTCCGCGTTGGGGACGATGGTGGCGAACTCGAGGGACTGGTCGATCAGCCAGCCGAAGGCGGCCTGCTGGATCACGATGTAGCAGAAGACCATGCCGAGGAAGAACAGGGCGACCATCGCCGCGACCGTCGGCACGACCCACTTGCGCTCGTGCTCGTTGAGCGCAGGCAGGAAGAAGGCCATGACCTCCCAGATGATGATCGGGGTGCAGATGATCACGCCCCAGAACATGGCGACCTTGAAGCGAATCGTGAAGCCGTCGAGAACGCCCAGGATCGCGAGGCCGTTGCCCTGGAGCGACTCGCGGATCGGGTCGATCATGAACTCGATGAGCGTGGGCGTGGCGAAGTAGATCACGAGGGCGGTCACGACGACCGAGACCACGATGATGGTCAGGCGTCGCCTGAGCTCCTGGAGGTGGTCCATCAGGGGCATGCGTGCGGGCCCGATCGGGCTCATGTGCTTGTTGTCCTTAGCCATTCGTGTGAGGGAGGCCTAGGCTTCGGCCTTCCCGTCCCCCTCCCCGGAGTCTCGAGTGGAATCGGCGGCCTTGCCAGCAGGGGCCGCGGCAGTCTCCTCCTCGGCGGCCTGCGCGGCGGCCTTCGCCTGGGCGCGCGTGGAGCGGCGGCCCGCCGTGGAGTAGAGCGAGGCGAGACGCGCGCTCGCGTCGTCCGCCGGCGCCGCCTCGGGCTCGAGGTCGTCGTCGGAGTCCGCGTCGGCCACGGTGCGCAGGTCGACGACGGAGTCCGCGTCGGCGTCCGAGTCCGCGTCGTCGATGTCCGCGCCGGCGGCGACGGTCGCGGCGGAGGCGGCGCCCGCCTCGGCGGCGGCCTCGCGCTCGGCCTTCAGGCGGGCCTTGCGCTCCGCGAACGTCTCGCGCCTCTCGCCCGCCCCCTCGATGTCGGAGTCGGTGTCGGCGCCCTCCTCGGCCCTGCGCTGCTTGGGCGACTTCTTCAGCTCCTCGGCCGCAGGGTCCATGATGTTGGTCTGCATGACCTCGGTGAAGCTGTCCGACGCGTCCCTGAACTGGCGCAGCATCCTGCCGATGGTCCTGCCCATGCCCGGCAGCTTGTCCGGGCCGAAGAGCAGGAACGCGAAGAGCAGGATGAGGACCAGCTCCGTCTCACCAATTCCAAACACGAGCGTGTACCTCCCCTTCCGGGATGTGTCCTTGAACCTCGGGACCCCTCGGCCGCACGACCGAGGGGTCCCATCTTATACCCGCATGGGCCTAGTCGGCCTTGACGTCGAGCTCGCGCCCGACCCCGAGCAGGCCGAGCACGCGCGCCACGTTGTGCTGGGGGTGCGAGACGCTGAGGCCCACGCCCTTGTCGTGCGCACGGTGTGCGGCCCCCACGAGCACGCCGATGCCGGTCGAGTCGATGTAGGGGACCTCGGTGAGGTCCACCTCGACGGCGGTGGCGCCGCCCTCGAAGGCCCGGTCGAGGGCCTCCCTCAGCTCGGGCGCGTTGGAGACGTCCACCTCGCCCGCGACGCTCACGACGCGCTCGTTGTCCTTGTCCGACGTAGTGATGCTCAGTGGCATGATGTTCCCTTCCTGGCTAGAAGCCGATGCCCGACTTGCTGCTCAGCGCGTCGCTCAGCCCCTGCTCGCTGGTCGAGGGGACGGAGGCGGAGTCGCTGCCGGTCGAGCCCGAGGAGGCCGTGGAGGACGCCTTGATCTGGATCAGGCGCTGGTTGGCGAAGGTCTTGGCTCCGTACTCGTCGTCCGGGTCGGCGTCGACCGCCTTCTGGTAGGCCTCAGACGCCTTGTCCGTGTCGCCGGCGTACTCGTAGAGCATGCCGAGGTTCGCCCAGGCGGGACCGTAGCCCGCGTCCTCGGCCGTGACCTTCTCGAGGTCCGCCTGGGCCGCGTCGGCGGAGCCCGCGTAGAACTCGCAGAGGGCGCGGTCGACCTTGGCGGCCGAGGAGTCGTTGAGGGCGAGGTAGCGGTCGTAGTACCCGACGGCCTTCTGGAGCAGGCCCGTGCTGTAGGAGGTCTCCTCGTCCGTGGTGCTCGACTTGAGCGAGGTGTAGCCCCAGCTCATGTAGTCCTGGGCGAGGTTCAGCAGGGCCGCGAGGTTGTTGGGGTCCGAGGAGAGCTTGGCCTCCAGGGAGGAGACGGTCGGGGCGTACTTGCCCGCCGTCGACCGCAGGTTCTCGGGGACGCCGTCGAGGCTCGCGTCGGAGCTCTCGCCCGCGCCCGCGTCCGCGTCCGCGCTCGAGGAGGCGTCCGTCGAGCCGGAGTCGCTCGTGGAGGCGTCCGCGTCCGCGGAGGAGTCCTCCGTGCCCTGCGCCTGGTTGGCGAAGATGCTCACGAAGGAGGGAAGCATCATGCTCGCCGCCATGATCACCGCGAAGACGATGACGATGACCTTCGTCGAGGTCTTCATCTGCGAGGGCTTGACCTCGCCGTGCGCGCGCGACGCGCCGCGGGGGCCGCCGGGACGCTTCTTTGACTTGCTGGCCATGGGGACCTCCCTCGATCGAGCGCGAGCTCGCGCGGGAGCTCCTACGCGGGCGTGGCACGGGCGTGCCGGGCACACATATATATAGAGTGAAAAGGGCGCACCGGCAAAGCTTTCCGCCGGCACGCCCGTTCATTCTACAGAACCCACATCCAAATCTGGGTCCGTGCGTTCAAGATGCCTCAGTGATAACCGCTAGCGCTGCTCCCTCACAAGCTTGGCCGAGACGAGCTTGACAGCCACGACGAAGACGTCGAGCGCGGCGCCGAGGTCCTCGAGGGAGGGGTAGGTCGGCGCGATGCGGATGTTCGTGTCCTTGGGGTCCCTGCCATAGGGCCAGGTGGCACCGGCGGAGGTGAGCTTCACGCCGAGGTCAGCCATGAGCTTCACGATGCGGCGCGCCGAGCCCTCGGGACCCTCGAAGGAGACGAAGTAGCCGCCGCGGGGGTGCGTCCAGCTGGCGATGCCCAGCCCACCCAGGCCCTCGGAGAGCTTCGACTCGACGAGCTCGAAGCGCGGGCGCACGATGGCGGCGTGCCTGTGCATGTGCGCCTTCACGCCGTCGAGGTCCTTGAGGTAGCGCGCGTGCGCGAACTGCGAGAACTTCTCGGGCGAGACGCGTGCGACCTGGAAGATCTTGCGGATCTCGGCCATGTCCTGGGGGCTGGCGGTGACGAAGGCGATGCCGGAGCCAGGGAAGGTGACCTTGGCGGTGGAACCGAACTCGTAGACGAGGTCGGTGGCGCCTGCCTCCTCGAGCGCGTCGAAGATGTTGAGCAGCGGGTCCTCCTCGTCCGTGAAGCCGTGGACGACGTAGGCGTTGTCCCAGTAGACCCTGAAGTCGGGAGCCGCAGGCTTGAGCATCGCGAAGCGGCGGACGACGCGGTCGGAGTACACGACCCCCGTGGGGTTGGAGTACTTGGGGACGCACCAGATGCCCTTGACCGAGGGGTCGCTCTCCACGAGTCGCTGGACCATGTCCATGTCCGGACCCTCTTCGCCCATCGGCACGGGGACGTTCTCGATGCCGAGGTGCGCCGTGATGCCGAAGTGGCGGTCGTAGCCGGGAGACGGGCAGAGCCACTTGACCTTGCCCTGCTGGTACCAGGGCTTGTTGCCCGCGACGCCGTTGGTGAAGCCGGAGGTGACCAGGGCATGCATGAGAGAGAGGCTCGACGAGCCGTTGACCAGCACGTTCTCGGCATCGACGCCCAGGATCTCGGCGGCGAGGGCGCGCGCGGAGGGCAGGCCGTCCGGCGAGCCGTAGTTGTCCACCACGCCGTCGCCGTCCACGAGCTCCGTCGTGGAGTCGATGAGGTCGAGCATGGGCTTGGAGAGCGCGGTCTGCTCGGGCGAGGGCTTCCCACGCGCCATGTCGAGCCTGAGGTGGCGGGCGCGGACCTCGTCCGCCTGCCTCTCGAGTTCCACGATGGTCCTGTCGAGCTCCTCGGGAGCCATGTCCTCGAAGACGTTTGCCATAGCCTGGAGCCTCCTTGTCGCTTGGTTGGCTGACCTCACCCGCCGGCGCGGACGCCTGGGCCAGGGGCGGGCACGTCCCACGATACCCCACGTGCTCCCCCGCGCTCGCCCCGTCGGCGAGACCGCTCCCCAGTTTTTACCTGGGGGTGACGAGGGGCGCCGCCCGGATGACGTGGGACGCCGGCCGGAGCGGCGCGGAGAAGGACGTCGACTCCCGGCGGGCGTCGCGGGCACGAGGCCCGTCGCCAGCTCGCCTGCTACCATGGGAGGCCCGAGACCGCGCGGCAGACCCGCGCCCCACCAAGGAGGCCCTATGGCACGCATCTCCCCCTCCTCCCCCTCCCAGGACTTCGGCGAGCTGCAAAAGCTCGTGGACGACCTCTACCGGGAGAGCGCGACCGGTACGGTCAAGCGCGTCGACCTCGTCGTGCGCGCGGAGGTCAACGACCTCTCCGAGGAGGTCATGGAGGTCGTGGACCTGCTGCCGGCCGGGACCTACCACAGGGCCCGACTCTGCGACCAGCTCAACTCCATCGTGACCGCCCACGGCTGGGCGTACCTCCTCGGCACCGTCTCGTAGGCGCCCGCACGCCGCCGGGCCCATCTCCGCCGCGCTCCCGCATGCCCGCGCGGACATGCGGTTTTGCCGTTCGTTGCGGAACGAGCGTGTAAGCCGGGGGTGGATGGATATGCTAGGGTCATCGACATCCGATTAGGGGGCCTCATGAACGACCAGCGCATCGCCATCCTCACCGACTCCGGCACCGACACGCCCGCGGACTTCGTCCGCGCCCACGACGTTCGGGTGGTCCCCCTCCACATCAACTACTCCGACGGCACGAGCTACCGCTCCGGCGTGGACATCACGGAGCGGGAGGTCATCGAGCGCTTCTCCGAGGAAATCCCCAAGACCTCCCTCCCCTCCCCCCAGGAGATCCTCGACCTGTGCGAGCAGGCCAAGGCGGATGGCTACGAGCGAGGCGTCTTCGTCACGATCAGCTCCGCGCTCTCGGCCACCAACCAGACCGTGCGCCTGGTGAGGGAGCAGATCGAGGACTTCCCGCTCGCGGTCGTCGACACCAAGAGCATCGGCGTGATCGCGGGCCTTCAGGTCATGGAGGCCGTGCGCCTGGTGGAGTCCGGCGTGCCCTTCGAGGACCTGGAGCGGCGCCTCTGCGACCTCTCGGAGAGGAGCGACGTCTTCTTCACCGTGAAGGACCTCTACTACCTGCGTCAAGGCGGCCGCATCTCCGAGGCGGTCTACCGCCTGGGCAGCGTCCTCAACATCAAGCCGGTCCTCTACTGCGACGCCGAGGGCTACTACGCCGTCATCAAGAAGGCGCGCGGTTGGGACAAGGCCCTCGCCTCTCTCGTCAAGCTCGTCGCAGCGCGTGCCGCCAAGTTCGTCCGCGTGCGCGTCGGCATCTGCTGCTCGGAGGCCGACGACTGCCTGGACGAGCTCGAGGAGCGCGTGCGGCGCGAGGTCCCCAACGTGGGCGAGGTCATCCGCTCCGGGCTCTCCCCCGACCTCATCGTGCACACCGGCCCCGACCTGGTCGGCATGGGCGTCCAGCCCCTGGAGTAGCCTGGCTGGCCGACGGCCGGCCAATGGGGACGCTGGGCGGGCGCCTCGCCCATGCGGCTCCAACCGGCGCCAACCGGTGCCATGAGCGAGCAGGAACCCTAGGCCCCCATGAGCTGGAAGGCGAACATCACGACCGTGAGGACGATCACCGCCACGACGGTGAACCAGGTCAGGGCGTTCCAGACGCGCCCGTTGGCGTGCTCCCCCATGATGTGGCGGTCGCTCGCGATGAGCACCAGGCAGACGAGAAGGACCGGCAGCAGGATGCCGTTGATGACCTGCGCCGCCATCATGATTCCGAACAGGTCCATGCCCGGAACCAGGATGATTGCCGCGGAGACGAGCGTGATGCCGGTGATCAGGCCCTTGTAGACGGGAGCCTCCTGCCAGGTGCAGTCGTTGCCGCGCTCCCAGCCGAAGGCCTCGCAGACCGCGCTCGCGGTGATGCCGGGCAGCACGCAGGCCGCCAGGAACGAGGCACCCACCAGGCCGACCGCGAACATCGCGCCGGCGTAGGCACCGGCGAGCGGCTCCAGGGCTCGCGCCGCGTCGGCCGCGTCGTTCACGACTATGCCGGCCGGGAAGAGCACGGTGCCCGTCGCGAGCATGATGAACCAGGTGATGACCTCGGCCACCACGGCGCCCGAGACGTTGTCCGCACGCTGGCCTGCGATGTCGCCGGCATCGAGCTTCTTCTCCACCACGTTGCTCGCGACCATGAAGATCATGTAGGGCGAGATGGTGGTGCCGACGTTGGCGACGAGAAGCGACACGTAGCCCGGGTCGAACGACATCTGCGGGACGACCGTGGCCGTGAGGGCGCTGCCCCAATCGGGCTTGGCGAGCACGCCGGCGACGATGTAGGTCACGAAGATGCAGCTGATGGCGAGCAGGATCTTCTCCACCCGGCGGTAGGAGCCGCTCATGACGAGAATCCAGGTGAGCAGGGCCGCGACCGGCACCGAGTAGACCACCGGGACGCCGAAGATGCCGAGGCCGGAGGCGATGCCGGCGAACTCGGAGAGGGTGACCGCGAAGTTGGACACGACGAGGGCGAGCATGGCGAGGGCGGAGACGCGGATGCCGAAGCGCTCGCGGATCAGCGAGGCGAAGCCCTTGCCCGTGGCGCAGCCCATGCGTGCGGAGGTCTCCTGTACCACGACGAGCAGCAGGCACATGAGCGGCACGGTCCAGAGCTGGCCGTAGCCGTAGGTGGCGCCGGCGTTGGAGTAGGTCGCGATCCCGCCGGCGTCGTTGCCCGCGAGCGAGGTCAGGAGGCCCGGCCCCATCACCGCGAGGATCGAGAGGATCTTCGACCTGTTGGAGCGGCGCATGGCTACACCAGAGCGGGCGCGAGGCACGCCACGAGGACGAAGAGGAAGAGGGCAACCGCCATCGCCACGCACGCGAGGGCGATGCCGGAGGTCTCCTTGTTGCGTTCGTCACGCCGGCGCAGGACCCTCAGGTAGGCTACGCAGAGCAGGAAGGAGACGAGCACGGAGACCGCGGAGGCGACGAAGCCGGACATGATCGCGCTCGTGATCTCGCCCAGGGCCTGGCCCGAGGAGACCATGGAGACCACGGCCGCAGCGAAGGCGAGGATGAGGACGCCAAGCACCAGGCCGATGCCTGCGCTCTTGATGCCGAAGCCCAGGTAGGATGGGGTGTTCTCCGCGTTGGGATCATGCTCCAGGTAGAAGTTGGTGACGTAGTCCACCGAGTCGTCCGCCACGATGAGCGCGACGGGCAGGGCGGCGGCCATGAGAAGGGCGTCCACGAGCGCGAAGGTACCCCCGCGGGTCCCCTGGAGGACCGCCCACAGCACGGCGACGCCGACCATCCAGAAGAAGAACCACAGCTCGCGCCTGAGAGCCCAGCGCAGGTCGCGCAGGGGCAGCTCCTCGGTGCCCTCGCTCGAGCGACCGGCGCCCGCGATCTGCAGGTCCTCCTCGTGCTCGTCCTCCATGACGTCGAGGGCGTCGTCGACGGTGACGGCGCCGAGCAGGTGGCCGTTGTCGTCCACGACGGGCATCGCGAGCAGGTTGTACTTTGCGATGTCGTTGGCCACGTCCTCCTGGTCCTCGTCCGGGCTCGCGGTGACGAGCTCGTGGGTCGCAAGGTCGGACAGCTTGGTCTCCGGGTCGGCGACGATGAGCCGGTCGAGCGAGACGACGCCGGAGAGGCGGTCCTCGTCGTCGGCGGTGTAGACGTAGCGGACGGCCTCGAAGTCCTCGTCGAGCCCACGCATCTTCTCGATCGCGTCGCTCACGCAGGCGTCCTCCGGCAGGAGCACGACCTCCTGGGTCATGATGCGGCCCGCCGTGTCGTCGGGGTAGCCGAGGAGCTGGCGGATGGCCGTCTCCTCCTTGACGCCCATGAGCTTGAGGAGCTTCTCGGCGCGCTCGTAGTCGAGCTCGCCGACGAGCTCCGCCGCGTCGTCCGGGTCCATCTCCTGCAGCATGCGGCTCGCTTCCTGCTCGCTCATGCTGCCCACGAGCTCGGCCGCGTCGTCGCCCTCGAGCTCGGCGATGGCGCCGGCGCGCTGCTCGTCGTCGAGCTGGGCGAAGACCTGGCCGCGCAGGCGCGGGTCCAGCTGCTCGATGATGTCGGCGATGTCGGCGGGGTGCAGCTCGTCGAGGGTCTTGTGCGAGACCGAGAGCTTCACGTTGGAGAGGTCGCGCTCGACGAGGTCCATGTAGGACCAGGCGATGATGCGCTCCGGGATGGGGTGGCCGAGCGCGCGGCCCATGCTCAGCACCATGCGCTCGAGCCCGGGCGAGAGCGAGCGCAGGATGCCACGGACGCCCACCTCGGCGCCGAGGAGGCGCAGCTGGGTGGAGCTCGTGTCGGAGAGCTTGAGGTCGTTCACGCGCACGACGCGCATGCCGTGGGTGTCGACAATCTGCTTGTTCAGGATGTCGCGGGCGAGAAGGACCTCGTCGGGCTGCAGGTACGAGAAGCGGATGTCGACCGCCTTGACGCGCAGGCGCACCTCGTTCTCGTCGTAGCTGCCGACGTACTTGCCCCACGAGATCATCAGCGGGTCGTGCCCGCGGTCGCGGAACGCCAGCGAGGTCACGCGCGGGAAGACCTCGCCCGTCGCGATGCCGAGGTCGTCGATGGTCCCCAGGCGCTCGCCGTCGACGTCGATGACGGGCTTGCCCAGAATCTGAGAGAGGTAGATCATGTGTGCTTCCTTCCGCACGGGCGCGTGGGCCCGGAGCTGCCGGGCGACGGTCGCGCGCCGTCGTGTTCCGAGCCCCTGACGGCTCCGGAAGGAGGCGCCACGGGGCTATCGACTGTGTGGTCGATCCTTCATCGATAGCCCTTCTCTGCTTTGGGGTGCCGAGCACCCGCCTGTCAGGTGCGAGGCGCCGGTTGGGACGCGAGGCACCGCACGTCGGACGCGGGCCCCGCCTGGGGCGCCGCCCGTCCTTGCGCCACGGCCGCGAGCGGACGCGGCCGGCAAGAGGCCCGGATGGCGCAGCGTGCCGCCCGGTCCGTCGTCAAGATAGTAGACTCTCTCCTGTCCCATAACTACCCCCGCCCACAAATCGACCAAAAATGTCGGCTCGTACGCGCGGCGGGGCACGAGAGCGGGGAGGCACCATGGCAGCAAGCGCACAGCCCGAGGGCGCGACACCGCAGGCCGCGGGGCGCACGGGCGCGACGCCGGGGGTCGCATGGCCCGACGTCGCCGAGGCCAGGGAGGACGTCTGCGCCGTGGGGAGGCTCCTCTACGAGCGCGGCTACGTGGCCTCCAACGACGGCAACATCAGCGTGAGATGCGGGGAGGACGAGGTCCTTATCACCCCCTCCGGCGTGAGCAAGGGGCGCATGGAACCGCGGATGCTCGTGCGCTGCGACCTCTCGGGACGGCCTCTGACCTGCGACGAGTCCGGGCGCTTCCCCTCCTCGGAGATCAAGATGCACCTCGAGGTCTACCGCGCCCGCCCGGATGTGCGCGCCGTGGTGCACGCCCACCCCGTCTTCGCGACTGCCTTCGCGATCCTCAGGAAGGACCTCGACGAGGCCTACCTCCCCGAACTCGTGCTCAACTTCGGCAAGATCCCGGTCGCTCCGTTCGCGATGCTCTCCACCGACGAGGTGCCGCTGAGCATCCGGCCCTATCTCGCGGACTACAACGGGCTGCTCCTCGCCAACCACGGAGCGCTCGCCTGGGGCAAAGACGTCTGGGCCGCCTTCGACCTCATGGAGACGATCGAGCACTCGGCGAAGATCTACAAGGCCGTCCACGACCTCGGCGGCGGGGTGGAGCTCACCGACGGACAGGTCGCCCACCTCGAGGGGCTCCGCGCGTTCTACCGCGAGCGCGCGGCCAGGAAGGGGTAGGCTGGGCGCCAGGCCCGCGGCAGCGCGGCGCCAACCCGGGGCCAGTTGCCAGCAAGAGCGCCGGGAGGTCCCGGCGAGAGAGGAGAAGAGCGTGGAGCAAGAGGGAAGCAAGGGCGTCGTGGGCATCGACGCGGTCGAGCTCGCAAAGGACGAGGGGGCCGTGGTCATCATCGACCAGACGAAGCTCCCCAACTCGCTCGAGCACATCCGCCTGGAGACGCCCGAGCAGATGTACGACGCGATCCTGCACCTCAAGGTGCGCGGCGCGCCGGCGATCGGCGTGTGTGCGGGCTACTGCTACTACGTGTGCGCCCGGCAGGACAGCGCGGGCGCCACGAGCTGGGCGGACGTGCGCGAGCCGCTCCGGGCGCACAAGGAGTACCTCAACGGCTCCCGTCCGACGGCCGTGAACCTCTCCTGGGCGCTCGACCGCATGGAGGCCTGCGCCGAGGCGCACGCCAGCGAGCCCGTGGCCGACGTCCTCGCCGCCCTCGGGCGCGAGTGCCGCGCCATCCACGAGGAGGACGTGCGCATGAGCGCAGCCATCAGCGAGCTCGGCGCGAGCCTCCTGCACGACGGCGACGGCGTTCTCACCCACTGCAACGCCGGTCCCCTCGCCTGCCTCGGCTACGGCACCGGCCAGGGTCCGCTGTTCTTTGCGCACGACCACGGCAAGGAGATCCACGTCTTCGCCGACGAGACCAGGCCGCTGCTGCAGGGCGCGCGCCTCACGAGCTACGAGCTCTCGCGCGCCGGCGTCGACGTGACGCTCATCTGCGACAACATGGCCTCCATCGTCATGCGCAACGGCTGGGTGCAGGCCTGCATGGTGGGCTGCGACCGCGTCGCGATGAACGGCGACGTCGCGAACAAGATCGGCACGTCCGGCGTCGCCATCCTCGCCAGGCACTACGGCATCCCCTTCTACGTGCTCGGCCCCACCTCCACGATCGACCGCGCCTGCGCCACGGGCGACGACATCACCATCGAGCTGCGCGACCCCGACGAGATCAAGACCATGTGGTACGCAGAGCCCAAGGCGCTGCCCGAGGTCAAGTGCTACAACCCCTCCTTCGACGTGACCGACCACGAGCTCGTGAGCGCCATAGTCACGGAGAAGGGCATCTGCCGTGCGCCCTACACCGAGAGCCTTGCCGCCCTCTTCGAGGAGTAGCGCCAGCGGGAGTAGCGCCTGCGCGGCGCTGGCACCGCAACCAAACCGCACCCCGAAGGCGGCCCAGCGAGTAGTCATGCGAGAAAGGAAGCACCATGTTCGAGACCGGATCCGCCTGCATCCGCTGCAACAAGGAGGACGTCGCAAAGGTCGTCCTCATGCCTGGTGACCCCCTGCGCGCCAAGTTCATCGCAGAGAAGTACCTCGAGGACCCCATCCTCTTCAACGACGTGCGCAACATGCTCGGCTACACGGGGACCTACAAGGGCAAGCGCATCTCCGTCATGGGCTCCGGGATGGGCATCCCCAGCATGTGCCTGTACGCCCACGAGCTCTACACCCAGGTCGGCGTCGACGCGATCATCCGCGTGGGCACCACCGGCTCCCTGCCCGAGGACATCCACACCGGCGAGATCGTGATCGCCCAGAGCGCCGCGACCAACTCCGCCATCGCGAGCCTCTACGACTCCCCCGTCAAGCTCGCGCCCACCGCGAGCTGGGACATGCTGATCGACGCGGTCAGGAGCTGCGAGCGCCTCGGCGTCGGCTACCACGTCGGCCAGGTCGTCTCCTCCGACGTCTTCTACAACCCGCGCGAGGATGCGCCCGTGCGCTACAAGGAGCTCGGCCTGCTCTGCGTCGAGATGGAGACCGCCGGCCTCTACATCGAGGCCCAGACCAGCCACAAGAAGGCCGTCTCCATCCTCTCCGTCTCCGACACCTTCTTCACCGGCGAGGCCCTCTCCGCGGACGAGCGCGAGAAGAGCTTCACCGACATGATGGAGGTCTCGCTCGAGACCGCGCTGAACTACGCCTAGCCGGTCCGGCGGCGCCCGGCGCCGAATGGGCGCCCAGCGCCGAATGATCCAGGACGCCCGCATATCCGCACGTCGAGAGGCCCCACCAAGGGGCCTCTCCCCTTTTGCGAGCCCGTCGCACCCCCGAGCGACGGCATGGGGGACGCGGCGGGCCGCCGGATGACGTACAGTTTCTTTCGCACTTTTGAAAACCGGATAGCCGCATAAAGAGGCATGGCCCCGTCTCGGTACGATTGGAAGCGACCAAGCAAACCAGACGAGCCGAAACTACAGGAGTACCTCGGGGAGCTCGTAAGGAAGACCGTCGAGGACGCCCTCAACGCGCTGCTGGACGCGGAAGCCGACCAGATCGCGAACGCCGGTCGCTACGAACGCACCGACGAGCGGCAGGCCTACCGCTCTGGCCACTACAGGCGCGGCCTGACGACGACCTGCGGCGAGGTCGAGCTCAACGTGCCGAAGCTCAGGGGCGCGACCTTCGCGTCCAAGGTGGTCGAGCGCTACCGCAGGCGGGAGAGCTCCGTCGAGGAGGCGATGATGGAGATGTACCTTGCGGGCGTCTCCACCAGGAGAATCCAGGACGTCTCCGAGATCCTGTGGGGCTCGAGCGTCTCGCCCGCCACGGTCTCCAAGCTGAACCGCGAGGCCTTCGGCGCCGTCGACGAGTGGAGGCACCGCAGGCTGGAGGGGGACTACCCCTACGTCTACCTCGACGGCACGTACATCAAGAGGAACTGGGGAGGCGCCTACGAGGGCGTGGCCGTGCTCGTGGCCATAGGAGTGAACGCCGAGGGCTTCCGCGAGGTCATCGGCTGCGAGGAGGGCTACGTGGAGTCGGAGGGGAGCTGGAAGGCCTTCCTGCTCGGGCTCAGGGAGCGCGGCCTCTCGGGCGTGCGCATGTTCACCGGCGACAAGTCCGCGGGGATGCTCGGCGCCATCCAGGAGGTCTACCCGCACGCCATGTACCAGCGCTGCACCGTGCACTTCTACCGGAACGTGCTCGACAAGGTGCCGAGGACCCGTCGCAAGGCCGTCGCCGCCTCGCTCAAGGCGATCCACGCGCAGGAGAGCCGCGCGAAGTGCCTGGCGAAGGCGCGCGAGGTCGCCTCGGAGCTCAGGGCCTCGAGGCTCGAGTCCGCGGCCAAGGTGGTCGAGTCCGGCGTCGAGGAGACGCTGACCTACGCCCTCTTCCCGCCGGAGCACTGGAGGAGGATCCGCACCAACAACGGCATCGAGCGGCTGAACCGGGAGATCAAGAGGCGCACCGACGCCGTGGGGAGCTTCCCCGCGGGGGACGCCGCGGTGATGCTGGCGGCGGCGAGGTGCAAGTACGTAGCCGAGGGCGGCTGGGGCTCGAGGCGCTACCTTGACACCGAACTGCTGGACGGATGGGACGAGAGGGAGGTGCTCAAGAGACAGAGCTAGCTCCGGCGACTGGGACGGGACCCTGGCTGACGAAAGTGCGAAAGACTATTGACGGAACC
>OMVS01000010.1 GCA_900314575.1 uncultured Olsenella sp.
CGGGCGTAGTCCGCGTCGTTGCGCTCGATGCGCCTGCGACCCTCGGTCGCGAGGTCGTAGCTCGCGATGGAGTCCTCGGCGAGCTGGGCCTGCTCGGGCGAGAAGCCCTCAGGCCGGTCGCTCACGACGATGGACCTGAAGGGGGAGAACATCATCCCGAGGCTCGCGAACAGCGGGTGGGTGATGAGCTCGTGCCCCAGGTAGGTGAGGTCCCTCGCCCTCACGAGGACGTCCCTGAAGCCGCCCTCCACGAACTCGACGCCCTTGGCGTTCCTGAGGAGGGGGTTGTTGGTGATCACCATCTCGTACACCTCCCTTCGCATACCTGGACGGGCAATGCGCTAGCCGAGACCAGACGAAATAAAATAATCAGAAAGGAATTTCGTCTATTGGAAGTGTACGTGCTTCCAGATTGTTACGGAATATTGAAGGTTGCACGAACGTTATGAGGAAATTTCACAGAACGCTTGTTATTTAGCTAACCATGTGTTACAGAATTTCGGCACAAGAGCCCCCGCTCCGCGTCGGCGCGGGACGTGGGCCGTCCTGCCTCAGGATTAGGGAAGCTGGGGAATGATCCGCTGCGCGTAGGTCACGAAGCGCTCTACGGCCGGCGTGTTCTCGCTCTCGTCGGGGATGGCGATGCCCAGGTCGATCGAGCTCGCAGGCTCCACGGGGAGGAGCGCCATCCTGGTGGAGAGGCCCTGGGTGATCAGGCGGTTGGTGATGACGAGGCCCAGGCCCTGCTCGACCATGCGGAAGGCCGGGTAGTTGTACAGGGTGGAGATGCTGTACTCGACCTTCACCCCGGAGCCCTCGATGAGCCTCAGCACGTCCACGTCCGCGCCGTACGCCGGGAAGATCAGGGTCTCGCCCACGAGTTGGTCGAGACGGACGGAGGACTGGGCTGCCAGGGGGTGGTCCGGCGGGATGGCGACCATCATGGGGTCCTTCCGGAGGAAGACCCAGCGGTACGGGATGGTGGGGAAGTAGCTGTAGAACCCGATGTCCGCCTGGCGGTTGGCGAGGTAGTTGGCGACCTCCTGCCACACGCCCTCGAAGAGGTGGATCTTGATTCGGGGGTAGTCCTTGTGGAAGGCGGCGATGACCTCGGGCAGCCACTCGCTCGCCACGCTTGCGTACGAGGCGATGCGCAGGGTGCCGGTCGCGAGCCCCTTGACCTCCGAGATGACCTGGGTGAGCTGCTCGTCCTTGCCGCAGGCGTCGCGGATGAGGGGGATGAGCTTGACCGCGTTGGAGGTGGGGGAGACGCCCTGCTTGCTGCGGACCAGGAGCGGGAAGCCGATCTCTCCCTCGAAGGCGTCCATCATGTGGCTCACGCCGGAGGGGGTGTAGCCGAAGTAGCGCGCGGCCTTCGAGAGACTGCCGGTGTCGACCGCCTTGAGGAAGACCTGCGCCTTCCACATGTCCACGCGACCACCCCCAGGTCCTTGTCATATTGTCCTAACAAGCCAGTATCGCCTTTGGCATAGGAGCTCGCGGGTGAATTCGACCGGCGCCCCGGCGGGGGCGTCAAAAGGTAATCGCCCCCGCGAAGTGCGGGGACGATCGGCGCGCGTAACATGGGACGATGCGCGAGGGTGACGCTTGGGAGACCTACAGCATGAGCTCGTGGAGCGACGAGGGCGTGAGGCCGACCTTCTCCATCTCGTCCAGGATCTGCTGCCTGTCGGCGGGGTCCGCCTTCCAGACCATGCCGCAGCCAGCCGAGATCTGGGGCGGCATGGGGATGATGCGCCCGGGCACGCCGTCGCGCTCGCAGGCGGTCTCCATGGCCATCGCGTCAGTGGTGCGGTCGAAGGCGACGATGAGGGTGTTCTTCTTGGGTGAGAGTGGCATGGTGGTCCTCGCTTCTCGCGGATGCCATTAGCATGGAAATGATATCCATGGGGTACTGTTTATAGGTACAGATTATAGAGGCCCGCCGCCAGGCGTGCGGCGGGAGGCGAGATGGGAGCACCCATGAGCAAGCACGTCGCGAAGAAGCTTACGGAGATGACCGCGGCCTCGGGCTGAGCCGCCAAGATGGCGCCCGGCGCCCTCGCTCAGGTCCTGAGCGACCTCCCCAACGTCTTCAACCCCGCCCTGCTGATCGGCTACGACACGGCGGACGACGCCTACGTCTACAAGGTGAACGACGAGACGGCCCTGATCGGCACCGTGGACTTCTTCCCTCCGATGGTGGACGACCCCTACCTCTTTGGCCAGATCGCGGCCGCCAACGCCCTCTCGGACGTCTACGCCATGGGCGGCGAGCCCAAGATCGCGATGAACCTCCTGTGCTGGCCCAACTGCCTCGGCGTGGAGATGGCCGGCGAGGTGCTGCGCGGCGGCGCCGACAAGGCCGTGGAGGCCGGCTGCACGATCGCCGGCGGCCACACCATCGTGGACGACGAGCCCAAGTACGGCATGTGCGTCACCGGCTTCGCCCGGCCCGAGGACATCCTCGCCAACAGCGCGGCGCGCCCCGGCGACCTGCTCGTCGCCACGAAGAAGGTCGGCTCCGGCATCCTCAACACCGCCGTCAAGGGCGGGCTGCTCGAGCAGGCCGACATGACCGAGCTCTACCGCCAGATGAGCACCCTCAACAAGTACGCGGCCGAGGTGGGCCACCACTTCGACGTGCACGCCTGCACCGACATCACGGGCTTCGGCCTGGCCGGCCACCTCTGCGAGATGGCCGAGGGCGCGGGCCTCACGGCCGTCCTCCGCTATGAGGACGTGCCCCTGATGGACGACGTCGAGGAGTTCGCACGCATGGGCATCATCCCGGCCGGCACCTACCGCAACCACGACTACTTCGCGGACCGCGTGAGGGTCTCCGAGGCGCTGCCCCAGGTGGCGGCCGACGTGCTGTTCGACCCGCAGTCCTCGGGTGGCCTCATGTTCGCGATCGGCCCCGACGAGGCCGACGAGTTCCAGGACGTGCTCTCCGCTGAGGGCATCGACTCCAACGTGGTCGGTGAGTTCGAGGAGAAGCGGGACTGCTTCGTCCGCATCGTCTAGGCCCGGAAGGCGGGCCAGGAAGGGGAGACCCATGCGCGTCCTCAACGTCTCGGCGCAGAAGCCCGACACCACCGGCAGCGGCATCTACCTCGCCGAGACGGTGAGGAGCGAGATCGCGATGGGGCACGAGGCCGCCGTCGTCTGCGGCCTCGGGGCCGAGGACGGGACGCCGACCCTGCCCGCCGCCGCGCGCGTCTACCCCGTGAGGTTCGACACGCCGGAGCTCCCCTTCCACGTCTGCGGGATGTCCGACGTGATGCCCTACCCGGCGACCCGCTACCGCGACCTCACGCCGGAGATGGCCGGGCTGCTCGAGCGCGCCTTCACGGCGCGCATCCGCCAGACGCTCGAGGAGTTCGCCCCCGACGTCGTGGTCTGCCACCATCTCTACCTCGTCACGGCGCTCGTGCGCGAGTGCGCGCCCGACCTGCCGGTCGGGGCCGTATGCCACTCGACGGGCCTGCGCCAGCTCGCGCAGATCCCCTTCGAGCGCGAGCGGATCTGCCGGGACGTCCGTGCGCTCGACGCCGTCTTCGCCCTGCACGAGGCGCAGGCGGCCCGCATCTCAGACGAGCTCGACGTGGATCCGAGGCGCATCCACGTCGTGGGCGCTGGCATCAACACCCGCCTCTTCTCGCGCGGCGGTGCCGGGACGCCCGCGCGCCGGCGCGGGCGCATCTGCTACGCGGGCAAGATCTGGAGCAAGAAGGGCGTGATGAGCCTCGTCGAGGCGCTCGACCTCATCTCACCCGAGATGCTGCCGGAGGGCGTCCGCGGCCTGGAGGTCAGGATGGCGGGTGCCGCCGGCGCCGACCGCGAGGACTTCGAGGCCATCGTCTCGCGGGCCCGGGCCTGCCGCTGGCCGATTGAGTTCCTCGGCAAGCTGCCCCAGGACCGACTGGCCGACGAGTACCGCGCTGCCGAGGTCTACGTGCTGCCCTCCTTCTACGAGGGGCTGCCGCTCGTGGTGGGGGAGGCGCTCGCCTGCGGTTGCAAGGACGTGGTGAGCGACCTCCCGGGCCTGCGTCCCTGGTACGCGAGCCACGTGCCCGGCGCCCCGATAGTCTGGGTCGAGCCGCCCCGGATGGCGGGGGTCGACGAGCCGGTGGCAGCCGAGCTGCCGGCCTTCTCGGAGCGCGTCGCCCGTGCCCTCGTCGAGGCCCTGGCGATGCCTGCGCCCGACTGCGACGTGAGCGCGATGTCGTGGGACCGCATCGCCGCTGACGTAATCGAGGGCTTGCAATAGTCATCGCGTTTAATATAATCGTTCTCGGATTTCAGGTGCTCCACCTCCTGGGGTAGTATAGCCAGCGTCGGTGCCGGTGTGTAAAAGCACGTCGCCGCTCTCTGGGTTCGGAGGGGGAGAGCATTTGGGGGTAGAAGGGTAACTGGTGTGCCTCCTGGTCTTCAAAACCAGTGTGAGCAGTTGTAGCTGCTCGGGTGGGTTCGATTCCCACCTGCTCCCGCCAAAGCCTCAGCGGTACCCAAATAGTATATTTGGGTACCGCTTTTTTTAGTTGCGCTTGTCTGGAGGTTCGGATGGATCAAAGGCTTCTGATGCAAATCCCCAAGGTGGACGTCCTGCTTGCGGAGGAGCCGCTCGTGCGACTTGAGGCGGACTTCACGCACGACCAGATCAAGGATGCCGCCCGCAGCCACCTCCAGTCCCTGCGCGAGGGCGTGCTCGCCGGCGAGCTCGCAGAGATCGACCCGCCCGAGAAGGTCGCGGAGGCCGTGGCCCGTACGCTCGAGAGCCGCGGCGCCTACAGCCTGCGCCCCGTCATCAACGCGACCGGCGTGGTCCTGCACACCAACCTCGGGCGCTCGCCGCTCGGCGAGGCCGTGGCCGAGCACGTGGCCGTGGTCGCCGCCGGCTACTGCAACCTCGAGTACAACCTGGAGCGCGGCGAGCGCGGCTCGCGCTACAACCACGTCGAGCGCATCATCTGCGAGATCACGGGCGCCGAGGCGGCCATGGTCGTGAACAACAACGCCGGCGCCGTCTTCCTGATGCTCAACACGCTCTGCAAGGGCCAGGGCGTCGCGGTCTCGCGCGGCGAGCAGGTCGAGATCGGCGGCTCCTTCCGCGTGCCCGAGATCATGGTGCAGAGCGGCGCCCGCCTGATCGAGGTCGGCACCACCAACAAGACCCACGAGGCGGACTACGCCCGCGCCATCGGCGAACAGGGCGCCTCCGCCCTCCTCAAGGTCCACCCCTCCAACTTCGCGATGGTCGGCTTCACGGAGTCCGTCTCCGTGGCGCAGCTCTCCGACCTCGCGCGCGACTCCGGGGCCCTCGTCCTGTACGACATGGGCTCGGCGCCCCTCTTCCCCAACGAGGTCGCCGGCCTCGACAACCAGGAGACCATCCGTGGCGTCCTCAGGGACGGCGCGGACGTCGTGTGCTTCTCGGGCGACAAGCTCGCGGGCTCCGCGCAGGGCGGCATCCTGGTGGGCAGGCGCGACCTCATCGAGCGCATCCGCGCCAACCAGCTCACCCGCATGCTCCGCATCGACAAGCTCTCGCTAGCCGCTCTCGAGATGACCATGCAGCTCTGCCGCGATCCCAGGCTCGCGCGCCGCGAGGTACCCGTCGTGCGGATGCTGTCCATGACCGCTGACGAGCTCAGGGGTCGCGCCGAGGCCCTCGACGAGGCCATCGCCGCCATCGGTGGCGTCGAGCACGAGGTCGTCGCCGTGAAGGACGAGCCCGGCGGCGGCTCGCTGCCCGACGTCCTTCTCGACGGCTACGCCGTGAGCGTGACCGTGGCGGGCCTTGCCCCCGCCGAGCTGGAGCGACGCCTCCGCGAGGCGTCCACGCCGATCGTCGCGCGCGTGAGCAAGGAGCAGGTGCTCCTCTCCGCCCGCACCATCATGGACGGCGACGTCGAGCGCGTCTGCGCCGCCCTCGCCGAGATCGCGCAGGCCGGTGGCGAGGAGCAGCCCGCGGGAGGTGCTGAGCGATGAAGCACGTCGTCATCGGAACCGCAGGCCACGTAGACCACGGCAAGACCTGGCTCACGCGCGCCCTGACGGGCGTCAACACGGACCGCCTCGAGGAGGAGCAGCGCCGCGGCATCACGCTCGACCTCGGCTTCGCGCAGCTCGAGCTTCCCAACGGCCAGGACGCCAGCATCGTCGACGTGCCGGGCCACGAGAAGCTCGTGCGCAACATGATCGTCGGCGCCACGGGCATCGACGTGGTCCTGCTCGTCGTCGCGGCCGACGAGGGCTTCATGCCTCAGACGCAGGAGCACCTCGACATCCTCCAGCTGCTCGACGTCAAGAGCGGCATCATCGTCCTCACCAAGAAGGACCTCGTGGACGACGACTGGCTGCAGGTCGTGACCGAGGACACCCGCGAGCGCGTCAAGGGCACCTTCCTCGAGAACGCCCCCGTCATCCCCGTGTCCGCCGAGACGGGCGAGAACATCGAGCTGCTCAAGCGCGAGATCGTGAAGATCGTGGAGCACGCGGACCTCAAGCGCACCGACAACCCCTTCCGCCTCCCGGTGGACCGCGTCTTCACCAAGAAGGGCTTCGGCACCATCGTGACCGGCACCCTCGTAGACGGGACGCTACGCATGGGCGACGTCGCCGACGTCTACCCCCAGGAGGTCACCGCCAAGGTGAGGGGGCTCCAGACCCACAACGTCGCCCAGCCGGAGGTCTACGCCGGCATGCGCGTCGCCGTCAACCTGACGGGCGTGGACACCTCCGTTATCCGTCGCGGCTGCACCGTGGCCGCGCCGGAGTCGATGCTGCAGGCGAGCCAGGTCGCGGTCAGGCTCAACCTCCTCCCCGACAGCCCCTACGACGTGCGCAACTCCTCCCAGCTGCACTTCTACCACGGCACGCAGGAGCTCATGGCGAAGGTCCGCCTGCTCGACCGCGACGTGCTCGAGGCGGGCGACAGCTGCTTCGCCCAGCTCACCCTCAACAAGGAGCTGACGATGAGGAACCAGGACAAGTTCATCGTCCGGTTCTTCTCGCCCGTGGTGACCGTCGGCGGCGGCGAGATTCTCGAGCCGACCAGCCGCAAGCTGCGCCGCAACGACCAGCGCGTCCTCGCCCACCTCGCCCACCTCGCGTGGGCTCCGGAGGACCGCGCCCGCCAGATTGTGCTCGACGCGGGCATCCACCCGCTCTCGGTCGCGGAGGTGGCCTCGCTCGCCGGCATGTCGGAAGGCAGCGTCCAGACCACCCTCGACAAGTTCGTGGAGCAGGGCTCCATCGAGCGGATCGGTCAGGGCTACGTGAGCGAGGAGGCCCTGCAGGAGCTCTCCACCGCCACGGCCAAGCTGGTCGGCAACTACCACAGGACCCACACCCTGGACGACGGCATGAGCCTCGGCGAGCTGCGCCAGAGGATCTACCCCAAGAGCCAGTCGCTCGCCAACGCGCTCATCGACTGGCTCCAGGCCCACGGGGTCATCGAGCAGTCCGGCGGCATCGTGCGCATCCCGGGCTTCGAGCCCACCTTCACGGACGTGCAGCGCAAGATGCTCGACCAGCTTGACGAGTTCTACCTCAAGGCCGACCTCGAGCCGCCCACCAACGAGGAGGTCACCCAGGCCTTCCAGGACAGGCACGGCACCTTCAACGAGGTCATGGCCCACATGCTCAAGCGGGGAACGCTCGTGGCGCTCTCGCCCACGACCTCGGTGCACCGCAGCGCCTACGCCAAGGCCCTCTCGACCTTCATGGGCATGTTCGCCGAGTCGAGCACCGTCGCCATCGGCGACTTCCGCACCAAGCTGGGCGTCTCGCGCAAGTACGCCCAGCTCTACCTCGAGTACTTCGACGCCTGCCACATTTCCAAGATGGTCGACGGCGTCCGTGTGCTGGTCAAGCCAAACTTCAGCTAGAAGGGAGAACGTACATGAGCGAGAAGACCGTCGAGGTGGACGCGATTGGGCTGGCGTGCCCCACGCCCGTCGTCAAGACCGTCAAGGCCATCAAGGGTCTGGAGGGTGCCGGCGTCGTGAGGACCCTCGTCGACAACGAGATCGCGGTCAAGAACCTCTCCAAGCTCGCGTCTGACAAGGGCTATGGCTTTGAGTCCAAGCAGCTCGAGGACGGCAACTTCGAGGCGACCCTGACCGTCAGCGGCTCCGAGGCCCCCGCGAGCGAGTCCGACGCCGACTTCGCCGACCCCTCCAAGAGGAAGGCCGTCGTCGTGATCTCCTCCGACATGATGGGCACGGGCGAGGAGGAGCTGGGCCACAGCCTGCTCAAGAACTTCATCTACTCCCTGACGCAGGAGGACGTCCTGCCGTCCACCATCCTGTTCTACAACAGCGGCGTCCGCATGACCTGCGAGGGCTCGCCCGCGCTCGACGACCTCAAGCAGCTCGCCGCCGCCGGGGTCGAGATCCAGTCCTGTGGCATCTGCCTCAACTACTACGGCCTGACCGAGAAGCTCGCGGTCGGCGAGGTCACCAACATGTACGCCATCGCCGGCAAGCAGCTCGAGGCCTCCGTGGTCGTCAGGCCGTAGCGGCCGGCCCCTTGGCGGTGCGCGCCCGGGTGCGGGTGCGGCCCAGGCGGCGCGTCCGCGTGAGAACCCACGGGAGGGCGAGGCCTGCTCGCCCTCCCTTTCTCTTAGGGAGGAGAAGCGATGATCTACCTAGACAACGCCGCGACGACCATGCGCAAGCCGCCCGAGGTGGCGGAGGCCGTCGCGCGGGCGCTCCAGACGATGGGCAACGCCTCGCGCGGGGCGACCAAGGCGTCGCTGGCCGCCTCCCGGGTCGACTACGTCGCCAGGGAGCAGCTCGCCCGGCTCCTCGGCTGCCCGCGCCCGGACCACGTGGCCTTCGCGAGCAACTCCACCGAGGCGCTCAACGTGGCGATCATGGGCCTCGTCGACGCGGGCGCGCGGGTGGTGGGCACCGACCTCGAGCATAACTCCGTGCTGAGGCCGCTCTACCGCCTGCGCGACGAGCGCGGGGCGGACCTCGCCTTCGCGCGCGCCGACGAGCGGGGCAACCTCGACTACGAGGACCTCGAGCGCCTCGTCACCCCGGGCACGAGGCTGGTGGCGGTGACCCACGGCTCGAACGTGACGGGCAACATGGTCGACGTCGCCCGCGTCGTCGACATCGCGCACGCCGCCGGCGCCCTCGTGGTCGTCGACGCGTCGCAGACCGCGGGCAGCCACGAGGTCAGCCTCGAGGGCACCGGCGCGGACGTCGTCTGCTTCACCGGCCACAAGGGCCTCATGGGGCCCCAGGGCACGGGCGGCCTCTGCGTCGCCGAGGGCGTGGAGATCCGCCCGTTCAAGGTGGGTGGCACGGGTGTCCACTCCTACTCGGAGACCCAGCCCGAGGAGTATCCGACGCGCCTCGAGGCGGGCACGCTCAACAGCCACGGCATCGCCGGGCTCTCCGCGGCGCTCGACTTCATCGAGCGAGTCGGCGTGAAGGCCATCGGGGACCACGAGGAGGGGCTCATGAGGAGCTTCTACGAGCAGGTCCGCGCCATCGACGGCGTCACGGTCTACGGCGACTTCGACGCGGCGGAGCGCTGCGCGATCGTGTCGCTCAACGTGCGTGACTACAGCTCCTCGGCGGTGGCCGACGAGCTCGGCGAGCGCTACGGCATCGCCACCAGGCCAGGTGCCCACTGCGCGCCGAGGATGCACCGCGCGCTGGGGACGGTCGAGCAGGGCGTCGTGCGCTTCAGCTTCTCCTGGTACAGCACGGAGGAGGAGGTCGACGCCGCCGTCGCCGCCGTGCGGGAGATTGCCCGCTAGGCGTGGGGGAGAAGGACCTGGGAGAAGGGGGCCGGCCGCGGCGCTAGCCGCGGCCGGCCCCTGCCCGTACGGAGACCGGTGGCGTCGGGTGCCTTGGGCGCTCCGGCGCCGGAGCCCGCGGCCAGAGGCGCTCGTCGGGTGGCCGCGCTAGCGTCCGCGGAGGTCGCCCAGGGCGCCGGCCGCGCTCACCACGCCCGCGAAGACGAGGGCCACGCCGCAGATGGCCATCGAGAAGCTCGCCATCGCGCGGGGCGCGAGCATCACGAGGGCGCCGAAGACGACGGTCGCGACGGCGCCCGCGAGGCTCAGGCTCGCGCCGGGCAGTCCCAGCGCCCGCGAGGCGTTGGCGGCGAAGAGCGAGTTGAGGCCCGCCACCATCACGAAGACGCCCAGGAGCAGGAAGACCCAGGTCACGAAGAAGCCGGGCTGGGTCACGATTGCCAGGCCGAGCAGGGTGCAGGGGATGCCGACGTAGAGCTCGGCCTGGGAGAGGATCGCCTCGAGGTTCGCGAAGGCCGCGGCGAGCGAGACGACGCCGAACACGAGGACGGCCCATCCCAGCAGCTTGGTGACGGTCAGCATGGACCCGTAGGGGTTGGAGAGGACGGCCGCGCCCAGCAGGATGGCGATGACGCCGCCGACGAGGCGCACCGCCTTGGACTGCTCGAACTTCATACCAGGCTCCTAACTGGGCGCGCGGGGCGCCCCTCGAAGCGCGCGGCGACCCCTAGAGAAGGGGTATGCCGTAGACGACCAGGGAGAACACGAAGCTCGCGATCGCGAGCAGGGCGCAGATGCCGATGGAGCCGATCAGGAGCCCGAGCGACGTCTTGAGCGTCGCGGAGACGTCCTGGTTGGTCTTGCGGAGCGCCTCGTAGGCGCCCTGGAGCGACTCGCAGTAGAGCTGGGCGGCACGGACGTCCTCGTCCGGGGCCGCCGCGCGCCCGCCTGCGGGCCCGGACGCGGGGGCGCCGCCGAGCCCGTCGAGCCTGCGGGCGAGCATCTTGGGGTCGGGGGTGCCCGAGTCGCCGGGCCTCAGCCTGGAGGCGGCCACGAGGATGAAGCTCGCGACGAGGAGCAGCAGCGCCACGAGGTAGGCGGCGGCGAAGGGCACCATGCCCAGGATGTAGGAGCCCGAGCCCGTGAAGAGGCGAGCCACCTCGACGGCGGCGAGCAGCGGTATGCACAGGAGCAGCGTCGTGGAGGTCCTGCCCAGGGAGGCCGCACGGTCGCGTTCGAGGTCGAGGGAGGTGTCGGCGAGGGCCGCCATGCGCCCCGCCAGGGCGGAGAAGCCCTGACGCCCCGTCACGACTTCGGCCTGCGCGCCCGCGGCGCAGGCCGCCGCGGGCGCGCCGTCCTTATCGCCCGCACCCTCTGGTGTCGCGACGGCAACGCCGTCCTTCTCGTCCGGCCGCGCGCCCGCGCGCCTCGCGTCGTCTCCTGCCATGGGCCGCTCTCCCTTCGACGTCCGGCCGGGGTTGTCGTCCCGGCTACCCGTAGGCCACATGATAGCGGCCGCGCGCTACGCGCGCATGAAGGCGGGCACGGCGTCCTCACCTGTCTCGTTGTGGCGCCGCGCGGCGTCCGCGATCTGCTCCAGGGCGACGGCGACGCCGTCCTCGGCGCTCGCACCTACGTGCCAGCGGGCCGCCGTGGAGGCGTTGGCGTTGGCGTTGGCAACGGCGCAGGAGTTGGGGAAGCGCTCGAGCATGCCGAGGTCGTTGTCGGCGTCGCCGAAGACGCAGACCTCCTCGTCGTCGAGGCCCAGCACGCGCTGGAGGATCGCGACGCCCTCGGCCTTGCCCCAGCCCTTGGGGGAGACGTCGAGCCAGTGCACGACCGTGTTGGGGAAGACGAGGTCGGGGCAGAGCGCGGAGAGGCGCTCCGCCAGGCGCGGGAGCAGGTCGTCGTCCATCACGATGATGCCGGCCTTGATGACGGGGTAGTCGGGCAGGGTACGGTGGTGGCTGCCGCCGCAGATGAAGGCGCGCTCGTACATCTCGCCCAGGGCGTCGCGCGTGTCGCCGACCCAGTCGCCGAAGGCGTTGTCACGGTAGGTGATGAGGGCGCAGCCCCTGAGGGGCGCGACGACGCGCTCGACCTCGCGGAGCTGGTCGCGCGGGAGGGTCTTCTCGTACACGACCTCGCCGAGGTAGTAGACCTTCTGGCCGTTCACGAGGACGCCGGTGTTGAACAGGCTCTTGTCGCCGTCGAAGAAGCTCGCGATCTCGCCGCGGTCGCGGCCGCTCGCGGGGCCGAAGTCTACGCCCTGCTCCTGGCAGGCCCTGATCGCCGCGACCGTCCTCGGGGAGGCCGCCTTTCGGCCGAAGGGCACGAGGGTGTTGTCCATGTCTGAGAGGGCGAGACGGATCATGGGGCTCCAGACTCTCGGGTGTGGGTTGCCGGTCCGGCGGCCGCGCCGGCGGGCGCCGTCGCTCACATGGTAGCGCTCGCGGCCGACGCCCGGCCGCGAGCGACGGCTAGGCCAGCGGCTCCACGTGCAGCGGGAGGCCGCCCACGAACAGGGGCGCGACCTCGCCCGCGACGAGGGGGCGCACGTAGTCCGCGAAGTCGCTGGTCACGTCCATGCCGTCCTCGCGGATCCACGCCGCGGGCACGCGGCGTTCCGCGTTGGCGACGGCGGAGACGTCCGCGAGGCCGTAGGAGACGAGGTAGGGGGAGTTCCCCTCGCGGCGGATCGCGGGCATGACGCCCGTCTCGCCCGCGGCCGCCGCGCGTACGGCGACGCCGCCCAGGGCGGCGGCCTCCGCGAGGTCGCACGCGCTCGCGAGGTGGCTCGCGCAGCGCTGCAGGGTCGAGAGCTCGACGGCGCGGGTCTTGACGCCCAGGCGCTCGCCGAGGAGCTGGGCGAGGTGGCGGCCGGTGCCGGAGAGCGCCGCCGCGTGGCCGAAGGCGTCGGTCCTCACGGCGCCCGTCGGGGGCTCGCACATGAGGGAGCCGTCCGGGCGGCGCGCGCCCTCGCTCGCGGCGATGACCACGCAGCGCTTGCGGGCGAGAAGCCCCCGCACGGCCTCGACCAGCGCGTCCTCCGAGACGGGGGCCTCGGGCAGGAGGATGAGGTCGGGGTGGCCCAGGCCGTCCTGGCGCGCGAGGCAGGAGGCGCCGGCCAGCCAGCCGGCGCCGCGGCCCATGACCTCGACCACGAGGACGTTGGGGAGGTCGTAGACGGAGGCGTCGCGGCCGAGCTCGGCCACTGAGGTCGCGACGAACTTGGCGGCCGAGCCGAAGCCCGGCGTGTGGTCGGTGCCCTCGAGGTCGTTGTCGATGGTCTTGGGCACGCCGATGAAGCGGACGGGGCTTCCTGCGCGCGCCCCCCAGGCGGAGAGCTTGGCGATCGTGTCCATGGAGTCGTTGCCGCCGATGTAGAGGACCGCGTCCACGCGGCGCGCCTCGAGGGTACGGAAGAGGCGCTCGTAGGTGGCGGGATCGGCGTCGGCGTCCGGGAGCTTGTAGCGGCAGCTCCCCAGGTAGCTCGCCGGCGTCTGGCGGAGGAGCTCGAGGCTCGCCGCGTCCGGGAGCGTCCGTGCGAGGTCGACGACGTCGTCGGCGAGGAGGCCCTGGACGCCGTGGCGCATGCCCCAGGCCTCGGCGCCGAGCGCGCGGGCGGTCTCCACCACCCCCGCGAGGCTCGCGTTGATGGCGGCGGTGGGGCCGCCCGACTGGCCGACGAGGACGCGCGCGTTCCAGCTCATGGGAACCTCCGGGGTCGTGGACGGGTGTTGCGGACGTGCCGGGTGGGCGCGGGGAGCCGGCCCGAGCCGGCGCGGGACTAGCGCCTGGGCGGCACGGTGCAGCGCAGGAAGACGGACATGGCGACGATGACCAGCGAGATCGAGACGCCGAGCACGAGGAGGCTCTCCCCGGCCTTGCCGCGCAGGACCTCGCCGAAGAAGAACACGACGAGCATGACCACGACGACGCGCGCGATCCGCTCCTTGATGTCGTCGAAGTCGTGGAAGGTGAGCCAAGGGGGCAGCGGCGTGCGGTCGGTCACGAAGAGCGAGAAGAGGCCGAGCGAGGTCATGTAGAGGACGGTCGAGAGCAGGAAGAAGTCCGTGTACTCGACGAACTCCACGGAGAGGTTGACGAGGTCGGAGTGGCCGGCGAGGATGCCCGCCAGCGTCCGGAGGAGGTCTGCGACCGTGACGAGCGAGAAGCTCACGGACATGAGGAGCAGCGCCGTGGCGGGCACGACCGTGACGAGGCGCATCCACGACACCGCGTTGGCGAAGCGGAGGACGCCCCGCTGGCGCTTGGACCCCTCCGGCAGGAGCTGGGCGCCGTCCCTCTGGACCGCGTCCCGCCCTGTGGGGGTCGCCTCCGCGCCTCCCTCGGACGTGGTCCCCCGTGCGTCTCCCGATGCCGCCAAAGTGGGCTCCTCGTCGTCGCGTGCCGCCTCGGCCCTCCGCCGATGGCAACACTTTAGCGCAGGCGGGACGCGCCTGGGCCGTGCGGCGGAGCGTCCTTCTCGCCCCGGGCGGCAGCGCCACTCTCGCCCTGGTCACCCGCGTCCCCCTCGCCCGCGGCAGGCGCCGCCGGCAGGGGGAGGGCGTAGGCGAGCGCGGCCGCCGCGGCGCTCCACAGGATGCCGCCCGCGGGGAAGCACAGGAGCAGGAGGCCGACGGTGAGCAGGGGCTTCTTGGTCGTGGCTGCCACGAAGGTAGAGGCCGTGACGGCGGCGGCGAAGGTGGGGTCTGCGCCGGCGATGGCGGCGAGCCCCATGCCGCAGGCAGCGCCGGCGAAGATGTCGGGGAAGAAGTGGCCGCCGCGCCAGCCCAGGGCGATGCATATCTGCGTGAGGGCGCTCTTCGCGAGGCCGCATGCGAGCATCGCCGACGGCGCCGTCACCGCCCAGTCGCGGATCAGCGCGCGCGTGGCCCCCTCGCCGGAGAAGAGCACGTCGGGAAGGAGGATCGCCGTTGCGCCCAGGACGGCGCCCGCGGCCACCGGCTTGGCGAGGAGGGCGGCCTCGCCGTCGCCGACGCGGCGGGAGAGGGCGCAGAACGCCCTCTGGGAGACGCGCGAGACGAGTGCGAGGGCGTAGCCCATGCCGGCGCAGGGGAGGAACCAGGCGAGGTCGGCGAGGTCCGCCTCTGAGGCGGCGAAGCGGGGGAGCCCGGAGGCGCCGCCGACGAGGGCGGAGAGCAGCCTGACGCCGGCGAGGGCGCCGAGCGCCGCCGTGAGGTAGAGGAGGGCCTTGACCGGACGGCGCATCTCGTAGGCGTCCACGTCCGGGGCGCCCGCGTCGCCCTCGGCCTCGGCGAGCAGCCCTGCGAAGGGCGCCCCGAAGATCGCGGAGAGCGAGGCCGAGACCGTGACGTCCGCGACGGCGCCGACCCTCAGGCCCGCGCGCTTGAGGGTGTCCCGGATCCAGCAGCAGCCGGAGGCGATCAGGCCGGTGAGTCCCGCCTCGGGGCCCACCGAGCCGCCGAAGGCGAGGGGCAGTAGGAAGCTCACGACGGATGCGCTCGGGTGCTCGAGGCGGTACGAGCCGGTCCGCCTGAGCGTGGCCATGACCGTCTCGAGCGACTCGGGCGCCACGTGCGTGCGCCTCGTCCACAGGCCGATGACGAGGCCGCCCGCGACGCAGGCGGGCAGGGGGAACCACCGGGGGGCGCAGGAGGCCCCGAGGGCGGGGTCTGCCCCCCGGCCGCCGGCGAGGCCCCAGACGAGCTCGATCAGCCGATCCGACAGCGTGAGCGCGCCCCAGGCGACGAGGCCGACGAGAAGGCCGGTGGCGAGGGAGAGGAGCGCCAGCGCGACGGGCGTCTGCGGGGCCGCGAGCGCGGCCCGCGCGCCCGGGGTCGCGTCGCGCACGTAGGGGCGCCCGGGGCGCAGGTCCTTCTCGCCCCGGGCGCCCGCATCCCTCTCGCCCCGGCGCCTAGAGCAGCGCACGGGCGGCCTCGAGGGCCTTGTCGTAGTCGGGGTGCTCGGTGTTCTCGGCAACGTACTCGACGTAGCGGACCACGTCGTCCTTGTCGATGACCACGATGCCGCGGTTCAGCAGCATGAGCTCCTCGATGAGGAAGCCGTAGGCCAGGCCGAAGTGGTGGCCGTTGTAGTCGGAGACGACGACGGCGTTGTCGATGCCCTTGGCCGCGCAGAAGCGGCCCTGGGCGAACGGCAGGTCGCAGCTGATGGTGATCACCGCGGCGTCTGCTAGCTTGCCGGCCTCCTGGTTGAAGCGGACGGTCTGCAGCTCGCAGACGCCGGTGTCGACGGAGGGCACGACGCTCACGAGCTTGACCTTGCCCTCGACGTCGGCGAGCGAGAAGGGCGTGAGGTCCTGCTTGACGCAGGTGAAGGCGGGCGCCTTGTCGCCGACCTTGACCTCGTGGCCGAGCAGGGTGACGGGCTTTCCGGCGAACGTGGTGACGGAGCGCTTCTCCATGCTGGTTCCTCTCTCTCGGGCCGCGGGCGCGGCCGGATCGGACAAATGCGACAGAGTCTGTGCCATTGTAGCCGCCCGCCGCGCCCGTACGCGTGCGCCCACCGAGAAACCCCGCCGCTCGTCCGTCCGCCGTGGTGTCATGCAGGACGTAGGCCGAGGAGAGGGGATGCGATGAACGCAGACGAGAGGCGCGCGGACGAGCGGGACCTCGCGGAGGGGGAGGAGGGCCCGGGGGCCCTGCCCGACGCGCCGACGGAGGAGCCGGCGCGCGACGCCTACCACCGCGGCCCCGTCATCATGCGCGGGCCCATGGTCCCCAGCACCACGACGGCGAGCCACCTGCTCTCCAACGAGGGCGGCACGGACTGGCTCCACATGGACCCCTGGCGCGTCCTGCGCATCCAGGCGGAGTTCGTGGACGGCTTCGGTGCGCTCGCCGAGCTGGGGCCGGCGGTCGCGGTCTTCGGGTCGGCGCGGACCCCGAGGTCAGACCCCATGTACCACGCGGCCTGCCGCGTGGCGAGGAGGATCGCGGGCGAGGGCGTGGCCGTGATCACCGGCGGCGGCCCCGGCATCATGGAGGCCGCCAACTTCGGCGCCTCGCAGGTCGGCGGCAAGTCCGTGGGGCTGGGCATCGAGCTGCCCGCCGAGCCTGGCGTCAACGACTACGTGAACCTGGGCATGAACTTCCGCTACTTCTTCGTGCGAAAGACCATGTTCGTCAAGTACTCGTCGGCCGCCATCGTCTTCCCGGGCGGGTTCGGCACCCTCGACGAGGCCTTCGAGCTGCTCACCCTCGTCCAGACGCACAAGATCGCCCGCACGCCCGTGGTCTTCTTCGGCACCTCCTACTGGGGCGGGCTCATGGGCTGGCTCGAGGGGGAGGTCGTGGAGTCCGGCTGCATCTCGCCGCTCGACCCGGAGCTCTTCGTGGTCACGGACGACGAGGACCGGGCCGTGCGGATCGCCCTGGGCGGCATCGAGCGCTGACGCCTCCGGCCCCTACATGACCCGCGTGCTCTCGAGCCGCTCGGCGACCCAGCGGTTGAGGCGCACGACGGGCTTGCGCAGGGCGAGCCCGAGCACGAGCGAAGGGGCGAGGAAGCCGCAGAGCCCCGCGAGCTCCGTGGCCCAGACGTTGCCGTAGAAGCCGGCGACGCACTCGTGCATCGCGGAGATGGCGTGGACGAAGGGCAGGTAGGGGTAGGCGGCCTGGAAGGGGGCCGGCAGCATCTCCACGGGGAAGGTGCCGCCCGAGCCGGCCACCTGGATGACCAGCAGGAAGACGCAGACCGCCTTGCCCACGTCGCCGAAGCTCACCGTGAGCGCGTACATGACGTTCACGAACACGAGGGAGGCGACGAGGCAGGTGGCGACGAAGGCGAGCGGGTGCTCGCACTGGATTCCCAGGTAGAAGAGGTCGCCGAGGGAGACGAGCGCCGCCTGCAGGAGCCCGAGGACGCAGAAGACGCCGAGGCGCCCCAGGTAGCGGTGGCGCGGGGCCGCCCCGCCCACTGCCGCGGCCTCGCGGTCGGAGACGTCGACGCGCAGCATGGCCACCAGGACGATGGCGCCGACCCACAGCGAGAGCGTGGTGTAGAAGCCCGCCATCGCGGAGCCGTTGTTGGCGACGGGGTAGATGGCGACGCGGTCGAGCGAGACCGGCGAGGCGAGAAACTCCGCGAGGTCGCGCGGGCCGGCCGACAGGATTTGGCGCACCTGCCCGGCGTCGCCCGAGCCGGCCGCGTCCTTGAGCGAGGCAGAGAGGCCGTCGAGGTCGTCGGCCGTCTGCGACACCTTGGCGGCGACGCCGGTGAGCGACTCCTCGAGCCCGCGCAGGTCGGAGGCCGCCCTGCCGGAGGTCTCCCGCAGGGAGGCCGTGGTGGAGGCGAGCTCGTCGGAGATGCCCGCGGCGTCGGCCGCGGCGGCGTCGACCTTGTCTGCCAGGGCGTCCACCGAGGGCCTGAGGTCCGTGCGGTAGGACCGCCTGAGCCTGTCGACGCCCTCGCGCCCCTGCGAGACCAGCTCGTGCGCGGCGGCGTGGTCCTGGGAGACGTCCGCCACGCCGCCGTCGATGGCGTCCTTGGCGGAGAGGAGCCGGTCGCGCAGGGAGGAGAGCCTGGTGGCGATGGCGTCGGCCTGGGAGGCGGCGCCCTCGGCGAGGCGCCGCGCGGGCGGGTCGAGCTCCTTGGCGACCTCGTCCAGGGACTCGGCGAGGCCGGCGTAGGCGGCGCGCTCGGCGTCGACGCGCCCCGCGAGGGAGGAGAGCTCGTCCGAGCCGTGGGAGGCCGAGGTTGCGGCGGCGTCGAAGGCCCGGTCGATCGCGGCGTCGAGGGAGTCGAGGCTGGTCGCGCCCGAGTCGAGCGCGGACGCGATCGCGGCGGCCGAGCCGTCCAGGGCGTCGCCGGCGCCCCGGACGCCCTCCGCGCTCTCCGAGAGCGCCCTCGTGGGGGTGTCCGCCGCCTCGCCGGTGGCCCCGACGAGGTCGCTGGAGCTCTCGACGAGGTCGGCGGCGGAGGAGACGAGGCGGGCGTAGGCCGAGACGTGCCCGGAGACCGCGCGCAGCTCGGCCGCGCCGGAGTCGACCGAGCGCTCGAGGGAGGCGGCGAGGTCGAGCACCTCGTCGTCGTTGAGGTAGTTCTGGAGGTTGGCCAGCGTGCTCGCGCCGACCTCGCCCACGGTCTCGGTGAAGGTCTCGCGGATGTCGGACTGCACGGACGCCACGGCCTTGTCCGTCACGATCGGCGCGATGGCGTTGCGCTTCTCGTTCGTCTCGTAGGTGAGGGTGGCGGGGTGGACGTCTTCGGAGGCGACCGAGAGCAGGGAGGAGGTGAAGTCCTCCGGGATCAGGATCGCCGCGTAGTACCTCCCGGAGCGCACGCCCTCCTCGGCCTCCTCGCGCGAGGTGACCTCGTAGCCGATCTTGTCGCTCGTGCGCAGCTTCGCGGCGACGTCCTCGCCGAGGTTGAGGGTCATGGGCAGGTTCTTGGAGGTGTAGCCCTCGTCGTCGTTGGCCACGGCGACGCGCAGGCCCTTGGTGTTGCCGTAGGGGTCCCAGCTGCCGGCGATGTTGAACCAGGCGTAGAGGGAGGGGATGACGACCAGGCCGACGCAGACCACGAGCGCGATCACGTTGCGCGTGGCGTTGCGGGCGTCCAGGCAGAAGATGCGCCAGACCTTCCTCATCGCGCGTCACCTCCCCTCCCGGCCGCGTCGTCCGCGCCGGTGTCCCCCTCGTCCTCGTAGCGGCAGGCGACCGTGGCGTCGGTCCCCGCCGCCGTGGGACCGCCCGCGAAGGCGCCCCCCTGATCGTCGAGCTCCCTGCCGAGGAGGGAGAAGACCTCGTCGGTGGTGAGGCTCGCCACGGCCATGCGCCTCTCGAGCGAGTCGTGGAGGTACTCGGTCACGATGAGCAGCGCGCACAGGGCCACGATCGTGACGATCCAGAGCACGAAGAGCGGCAGCTTGGCGGGCTGCGACGAGACGAACATCGCCACCGCGAGGCCGATCGGCAGCGCGAGGAGGCTGACGAAGCCGCGCCGCTGGATCTGGGGGTAGCGGCGTCCGAAGCGCTCGAGCGAGCGGGCGAGGCGCCGGCGGTACTCCTCGGAGTGCATGAGGGTGCGGGCGAACAGGGCGAGGCGGTAGTGCTCGACCTCGGTGCCGTAGCGCTCGCAGATCATGAGGTCGGTGTCGGCCAGGCGGCGGTCGAAGAGGACGTTCACGTTGATGAGCGGGCGCCTGAGGGCGACCCCGACGACCAGCGCCGGCACGAGGAAGAGGAGCAGCATGAGGAGGTTGGTCGCGAAGTAGGAGCCGTACGCGCCGGCGACGGCCTCGCGCATGGCGTCGATGCCGTAGGTGAAGGGCAGCCACGGGTGGATGGCCTGGAAGAAGCCGGGCATCATCTCGATGGGGTAGGTGCCCGCCGAGCCGGGGATCTGCAGGATGACGAGGAGGACGCAGAGCGCCTTGCCCACGTGCTTGAACGCGACCGAGAAGGCGTAGATCAGGTTCACGTAGACGAAGGACTCGACGAGCCCCGCGAGCACGAAGAGCGCCGGGCTCACGCACTGGATGCCGAGGGCCAGGTCGCCCAGGCAGCAGATGAGCCCCTGCAGCTCGCCGAGGGCGACGAAGAGCAGCCAGCGGCCGAAGTAGCCCTGCCACGGCTTGAAGCGCCCCACGCCCTCGCCGTCGACCTCCACCTTGTAGATGGCGACCAGCACGAAGCCGCCCACCCACAGCGCGAGGTTGGTGTAGAAGGGCGCCACGCCGGAGCCGTAGTTGGCGACGGGGAAGACGGGCCGCTCGTCGATCGTGACGGGGGAGGACATGAACGCGGCGACGGCGGAGGCGTCCGTCCGGCCGAGCTCGTCGATCCTCGCGAGTGCCTCGGAGGACTGGACGGCCGCCACGTCGGTCGCGACGCCGTCGAGCGCCTCGCGGACGCTCGCGAGCTCGTCCTGGGTGAGGCCGAGCGCCTCGTCGGCGTCGGCGAGCGTGCCGTCGAGCTGCGCGAGGACCGCCTCGGCCTGCTCGATGGTGGGGCGCACGCCCCCGAGGCCGCCCGCGAGGCCGCCCGCCGCCGAGGAGAGGGAGTCGAGCGCCCCGTCGAGCGCGGGCAGGGCGGTGGAGGTCAGCGCGACCTGGGCGTCGAGCACGGAGGAGGACGTGGTGCCGACGGCGCCGTCGATGGTGGAGGAGAGGCCCGAGACCGCGGCGGCGTCCGCCTTGAGGCCGTCGGAGGCCGTCTGGAGGCTCGCCACGAGCCGCTCGTCGGCCTCCTGCCGGCCCCTGAGCTCCTCGAGCAGGGCGTCCCACCTCGGTCGCAGCGACTCGCCCACGGAGGGCGTGATCTCGTCGAGCTGGTCGAGAAGGGCCTTGTTCTCCTCGTTCAGCCCGCGCGCCTGCGCGAGGTAGCCGTCGACGGTGGACTGGGCCGCGGCCACGCGGCCGGAGACGGTGCCGATGGCGGCGTTGGTCCTGCCGGAGACCCCCGTCGCCAGCGACGACGCCTCGGCGAGGGTGGTCGAGAGGCTCCGCGCGAGCCCCGCCCTGCCGCTCCGGGCGCTCGCGAGCTCGTCGGTCGCCTCGGCGAGGGTGGTGCTGGCGCCGTCGGCGGCCCCGGCGAGGGAGTCGAGGGTTCCCGCCGCCGAGGACGCGGTGGTGCGCGCCGAGGAGATGGTCTCCCGCGCGCCCGCGATCTTCTCCTCGAGGTCGGAGAGGGTGCCTGACGCCTCGCGCAGGCGGCTCCCCGCCCCCTCCGCGGCCTCGTTCGCGCTGGCGCTGACCTGGTCGCCGGCGCCCTGCATCTTCTCGATCACGACCTTGCTCGCCGTGGCGACGAAGGTCTCGTCGATCTTGGACTCGATCGTGTTGGCGCCCGTGTCGGTGACCTTGGGGGCGATGGGGTTGAGCTTCTCGTTTACGTAGTAGGTGACCTTCGGCGAGGAGACGTCGCCCGAAAGCACGCCGGAGAGCTCCTGGGTGAAGGTCTCGGGGAGTACGATGGCGGCGAAGTAGCGGCCCGAGGTCACGCCGTCGACCGCCTCGCTCTCGTCCACGAACTGCCAGTCGAGCTGGTCGTTCTCGCCGAGCTCCTGGACGACCATGTCGCCGGCGTCCACGAAGCCCATCCCGGCGACCTCGGCGCCCCGGTCGTTGTTGGCCACGGCGACCGAGACGCCCTGGGTGTTCTTGTAGGGGTCCCAGTTGGCGAGGACGTTGAGCCAGGCGTAGAGCGACGGGATGACGCAGACGCCGAGGGTGACGACGACGGCCACCGGGTTCCTGAGGATGCGCCTGAGGTCGCGCCTGAAGATCTGGAGTGCCTTTTCCACGGGGTTCTCCTGGGTCCGGGGATTGGGTGGGGGCGGCGTGCCCTGGCGGGCGGCGGCCGCGCCGGGGCGCGTTGCCTGGCGCCCTCGGTCCGGCGTCGCGTGACGTGAACTCCTTGTGTGCGCGCGGGACCCTCCTACTCTACCCCAGGCGCCTGTGGATAATGCAGGGTACGAATTCGGGAGAAAGCGGTCTTCATGCGAAGCCTCCGGGACGCCGTGGACCGGCGCTACCTCAAGGTCGCCGCCTACGGCGTCTGCGCGGCCCTCCTCACCCTGCTCGCCGGCCTGCTGCTCTACCACTCCGGCGCCTTCTGGAGGGTCCTGCTCGACGTCGTCGGCTCGATCATGCGGCCGCTGTGCCTCGGCCTGCTCGTCGCCTACCTCCTGAGCCCCGTGGTGGGCATGGTCGAGCGGCACCTGCCCTTCAGGAGCAGGGCGGTGAGGCGCGACCTCGCCGTGGCCCTCACCGTCGTCATGGTGCTCGCGATGGTGGTCGTGCTCATGTTCGCCACCCTGAGCGCGCTCCTGAGGCAGATCCAGGAGGTGCGCCTGGAGGACCTCAACTACGTCTACACCGAGCTGACCAGCCGCTACCGGGACTTCGCGGACATGGCGGTCGAGCAGCTCGCCAAGGCCGGCATCTCGCTGGACAGCGTCACGTCGCGCGTCGCCAGGATGCTCTCCGGCGCGCCGGAGGCCCTCTCCACCGCGCTCTTCTCGGTCATCTTCGCGGTGTACTTCCTCGTCGACGGCGAGAACATCGGCGCCTACTGGAAGCGCGCCTTTCGCGTGCTGGTGGGCGAGAAGGGCCGGGCGGTCGCCAGGCGCATGGCGGGGGAGGCCCAGGAAGTCTTCTCCGGCTACCTGCGCGGGCAGTTCCTCGACGCCGTCCTGGTGGGCGTCGAGGCGAGCGTCGCCCTCACCGTGGCGGGCGTGCCCTACGGCGCCATGATCGGCATCCTCACCGGCCTGGGCAACCTGATCCCCTACCTCACGGGCTTCGTGGGCTACGGCACGCTGGCCGTCTCGTGCCTCGCCGCGGGCGACCTGCACGGGCTCGTGGTGGGCGGCGTGCTGCTCGCCGTCATCCTCGTCGTCGACTCCAACGTCGTGAACCCCAGGCTCCTGGGCACGACCATCAAGGTGCACCCGTTGCTGGTCATCGCCTCCCTGATCGCGGGCGGCACGATCGGGGGCATCCTCGGCATGCTCGTGGCCGTCCCCGTCGGCGCCTTCGTGAAGCTGCAGTTCGACCACTACCTCGATGCGCGCGCCGCCCGGGCGGCGCTGGAGGGCGGCTCCGGCGAGGCCGGCGGTGCCGGGGCGGCGGGCTCCGGGACGGCCGCCGCCGGCGAGACTGCGCCCGGTTCGACGGAGGCGTAGGGCGCCTGCCGCGGACCGCGCCCCGCGCGCCCGCGCACGTTACAGCGTGTTGACGGCTTCCGCACGACGGGGCCCGAGGGCCTAAGGTTCTTCTCGACCACCCTTCCCGTCCACCCAGGAGGCCCCATGACGGCCGACAAGAGCATCCGCCCGCAAGAGCCCTGCCCGGGGCGGCCCCCCTTCAGGCTCCCCGCCTACCACGAGCCCGACTTCTCGGCACCCGCGCTCGCGTCTGCGCCCGACGCGCGCCTCGCCGTGGTCGAGCAGGACGGCGTGGCTCCCGAGGGCTTCCACAGCACGTCGATGTACCCCGAGTACGTGAAGCTGCACGGGAGCTGGCACCTCGTCGCGGAGACGCGCATGGACGCCTCCGTGATCGTGCGCGAGGGCCCGGACGGGGCGCCCTCCTTCGACGTCGAGGCCAACCGCGCGCTCCGGAGGGGCGACAGGATCGTGCTCGGCCGCAGCGAGGACGGCAGCGAGGGTGTGCTCGTGCACACGCACGGCTTCGACGAGGAGGGCGGCGCGCGCGACGCCGGCGGCGGCGAGTTCGTCTTCCGCCAGGGCAGGAGCCGCGAGACCTCCTTCGCGCGCGACTACGACAGGCTGATCGAGCTCTTGCGCCATGAGCGCGAGCACGGCAACGTGCTGTGGGTGATGGGCCCCGCCTTCGCCTTCGACTACGACGCGCGCCGCTTCATGCAGGCCATGATCGAGGCCGGCTACGTGGACGGGGTGCTCGCGGGCAACGCGCTGGCCACCCACGACCTGGAGGCCGCCCACCTGCACACGGCGCTCGGCCAGGACATCTACACGCAGCGCTGCATGCCGAGCGGCCACCACAACCACCTCGACGTGATCAACCGCGTGCGCCGCTGCGGCTCGATCGCCGCGTTCATCGACGAGTACCACGTGGACAACGGCATCATGTACCAGCTGGAGAAGTCGCACGTTCCCTACGTCCTGGCCGGCTCAATCCGCGACGACGGCCCGCTGCCCGAGGTAGTGGGCAACGTGTACGAGGCGCAGGACCGCATGCGCGAGCTCGTGCGCAGCGCCACGACCGTCATCTGCCTCGCGACGATGCTGCACACCATCGCGACGGGCAACCTCACCCCTTCGTTCCGCGTGACGGAGGACGGCACCGTCCGCCCGCTCTACCTCTACGCGGTCGACGCCGCGGAGTTCGTGGTCAACAAGCTGCAGGACAGAGGGTCGCTCTCCGCGACGGCCATCGTCACCAACGTGCAGGACTTCATCACCATCGTGGCGAAGGGCCTGGGCGTCGTGCCGACGGCGGGCCCCTGGGGCTAGCCATGGGGCAGGCGAAGCGAGAGGGGCTCCTGATCAGGGAGGCCACGCCCGAGGACGCGCCCGCGCTCCTCGCCATCTACGCGCCCTACGTGCGCGAGACGGCCATCTCCTTCGAGCTCGTGCCGCCCTCAGAGGAGGAGTTCCGCCGGAGGATCGCCTCGACGCTCGAGCGTTACCCCTACCTCGTGGCCGAGCGCGCGCCCGAGCCGGGGGGTGCGCCGGCGCCCGTGGGCTACGCCTACGTCGGCCCCTTCCACGAGCGCGAGGCCTACCGCACGAGCGCCGAGACCTCGATCTACGTCGCCGCGGGCGAGCGCGGCCACGGCGTGGGCCGCGCGCTCTACGACGAGCTCGAGCGCCGCTGCGCCGCGGCGGGCGTCTGCAACCTCTACGCCTGCGTCGCCTACGCGAGCGCGCCCGACGCCCACCTCACCAACGCGAGCGCGGCCTTCCACGAGGCGCTCGGCTACCGCCTCGTCGGCAGGTTCGAGAAGTGCGCGCGCAAGTTCGGCACCTGGTACGACATGGTCTACCTCGAGAAGTTCGTCTCGCCCCACGAGTAGGCGCGCCCGCGCCCGGGCCGCACGACCTTCTCACCTGCCGTTCGCCACGAGAAGGGCGCCGTCCGTGGTTCGGTACTTTACATATGTGATAACTGAACATTTCGTATCAGTTTCTTTCTCCATCGCATGAAAGGCGCCTGAAGTCCCAGTGACTAGGATTTCGGCCGACGCACGTGGAACGTCCGCGTGCGGCGATTGCGCGTTTGGGGGAGAGGCCCCCTGCGCATGACGCGGCGCCCGCGTGGGGGCCGTCAGAGCCCCGCAGGGGGAGGTTAGTAACATGAATGGATTGACAGTCATCGTTATAGCGGCGGTGGTCCTGGTCATTGGCTACGTGGGCTACGGCCGCTGGCTGGCTGGCTCCTGGGGCGTCGACCGCGACGCGCTGACGCCCGCCGTGCGCATGGAGGACGGCAAGGACTTCACCCCCGCCTCGCGCTTCTCCGTCTTCGCGCACCAGTTCTCCTCCATCTGTGGCGCGGGCCCGGTGACGGGCACCATCGTGGCCATGATGTTCGGCTGGCTGCCGGTGCTGCTGTGGGTCCTCGTCGGCGGCATCTTCTTCGGCGCCGTGCATGACTTCGGCGCGCTCTACGCCTCGGTCAAGAACAACGGCAAGTCCCTGGGCCAGCTGATCGAGAAGTACATCGGCAGGACCGGGCGCCGCCTCTTCCTACTCTTCAGCTTCCTGTTCTGCTGCGTCGTCGTCGCGGCCTTCACTTCGATGGTGGCAGGCACCTTCGGCGCCACCTACGTGGACGGCGCGCTCGACGCGGGCAAGTCCTACGCCGCCGGCTGCGCGGGCACCATCTCCATCCTCTTCACCTTCTTCGCCATCGCCTTCGGCTGGCTCGACCGCAGGTTCCAGCTGGCCGGCGTGCCCAAGTTCGTGCTCGCCGTCCTCATGATCGGCGTCATGTTCGCGCTCGGCATGAGGTTCCCGCTCTACCTCTCCACCGGCGCCTGGGTCGCCGTCGTGATGCTCTACCTCGTCTTCGCGAGCACCATGCCCATCCAGACCCTCAAGCAGCCGCGCGACTTCCTGACCGCCATCATGATGGTCGCCATGATCGCCTGCGCCGTCCTCGGCCTCGTCGTCCTCGGCGCGACCGGCCGCGCGACCATGAGCGCCCCGATGGTCGCCTCCTCCGAGCAGATGAGCGCGCTCGCCGCCAAGGGCAACTACCTCTTCCCGGTGCTGTTCGTCTCCGTCGCCTGCGGCGCCCTCTCCGGCTTCCACAGCCTGGTCTCCTCCGGCACCTCCTCCAAGCAGCTCTCCAACGAGGCTGACGCCCTGAGCGTCGGCTACGGCGCCATGGTCCTCGAGAGCTTCGTCGGCGTGCTCGCCATCGTCGTCGCCGGCATCATGTTCTCCGACATGAACACCGCCGGCACGGGCGCCCTCAACGCCGGCGTCGCCTCGACCCCGTTCCAGATCTTCGCGGCCGGCGTCGCCCGCGGCATGGAGAGCTTCGGCATCGACAACACCTTCGCCACCGTCTTCATGACCATGAACGTCTCCGCCCTGGCGCTGACCTCGCTCGACGCCGTCGCCCGTATCGGCCGCACCTCCTTCCAGGAGTTCTTCTACCGCACTAACGACGCGGCGGAGAGCAGCGAGAAGCGCTCCGGCGCCCTGGGCGTCGTCACCAACACCTGGGTCGCGACCGCGGTCACCCTCGCCCTCGGTTGGGCCCTCTGCTACGGCGGCTACCTCAACATCTGGCCGCTCTTCGGCGCCTCCAACCAGCTGCTCGGCGGCATGACCATGATCACGCTGGCCGTCTTCTGCAAGGCCACCGGCCGCAAGGGCTGGATGCTCTACGCCCCCGTGGCCTTCCTGCTCGTGTGCACCTTCACCTCTCTGGCCATGAGCATCTGGGGCTGCGTCACCGCGCTCGCCGGCGGGCTCACCTTCGCCGTCGTCGCCACCAAGGGCCTCCAGCTCGTCTTCGCCGTGCTGCTCACGGTCCTCGGCGTCATCGTCGCCTACAACTGCCTCAAGGAGCTCGTGCGCACCGAGGCCGGCTCCATGCCCGACGAGGAGCCCGAGTGGAGCGAGATGGGCCGCGAGCACGTCTCCCAGGCGAGGGCCGACCAGGCCGAGCGCGCCGCCAAGGCCGGCAAGGCCGCGGTGGGAGCCTAGCCTCGAGCCCTCGGCAGCACCCGCCATCGGATGGTCCGGGCCCGCCCGCAGCAAGCCGCTGCGGGCGGGCCCTTCCCTTAGGGAGGCGCCCCGCCCCTTAAGACTTCATAAGGAAGCCGCCGGTCTCCCGCGCGGGGCGCCCGCGTAGGATGTGGTCGAAGGATTCAGGCAGCGCGGGGCGCCACCCCGCGCTGCCGGCGGGAGGTGAGAGGGCATGGCGGGTTCCAAGATACTGATCATCGAGGACGACCAGGACATCCGCGAGGGCGTCACGGTCCTTCTCGAGGGCGAGGGCTACGAGGTCTCGGGCGCCGCGGACGGCGCCGAGGGGCTGGCCCTGCTCACGGACGACTGCGACCTCGTCATCCTCGACGTGATGATGCCCGGCATGTCCGGGATAGACACCTGCAAGGAGATCCGCCGGCGCCAGTCCATGGTGCCGATCCTGTTCCTCTCCGCGAAGACCAAGGAGTCCGACAAGGCGACGGGCCTGCTCTCCGGCGGCGACGACTACCTCTGCAAGCCCTTCTCCTACACGGAGCTGCTCGCCCGCGTGAAGGCGCTCATCCGCCGCTACCACCTCTACCAGGGCAAGCCCGACGACGACTTCCGGCCCAAGGGCTGCGACGTGGTGAGCGGCGACCTCGAGGTCGGGCTCGAGTCGGGCGTGGTCAAGCTCGGTGGGACCCCCGTCAGCCTGACCGACACCGAGTTCGGGATCCTGCGCCTGCTCGCCGAGGCGCCCGGCACGACCCACTCCGCCCGCCAGATCTACGAGACGGTGTGGGGCCTGCCCTACGAGCACTCGGCGAACGCCACGATCATGGTGCACGTCTCGCACCTGCGCAACAAGATCGAGCGCGACCCCAAGCAGCCCGTCCACGTCAAGACGGTCTGGGGGAGGGGGTACCGCTTTGAGTAGGCTGCGCCGCCTCCTCTTCGGCGGCTCGCTGCGCGTCCGTCTGGTCAAGCTGGTCGTCGCGAGCGCCCTGGTCGCCATCGGGGCCTTCTTCGCCCTCTCCTGGGCCGCGCACGTCGTGAGCAGGGACACGGGCGCGATGAGCTCCTACATCAACAGGCGCTACGACGAGAGCGCCCGCAGCCTCGGCGACTTCATGGTCGCCAACGACGTGACCGAGGCGAGCTCGGGGAGGCTCGCGACCTGGGTGCACGAGCACCGCGACGTGGAGATCGAGGTCTTCAGCGACGAGGGCTTCGTCTACGCCTCCGATTTCATGCTCGACGGCAGCCAGCTCCCCAGCCTCGACTCCGAGGAGCTTCCCGCCTACGACGGCATGCGCGTCTTCGGCCTCGAACTCGCAGACGGCACGCCCGTGACCGTCTACCTCTTCGGGTCCTTCAGCTTCGCGTTCCTCGTCGGCCTGAGGGCCGCCTGCGCCATGGCCGCCACGCTTCTCTTCTTCGTCCTCTTCCTCTGGGGGGTCACGCGCCGCGTCGCCTACGTGAGGCGCCTCGAGAGCGCCGTCATGGCCATGGGCGCGGGCGACCTCGAGACCCCCGTGGAGGTGCGGGGCGACGACGAGCTCGCGAGCCTCGCCTCCCAGATGGACCAGATGCGCGTCTCGTTCTCCGAGCAGATCGAGTCGGAGAAGCGCGCCAAGCAGGCCAACCGCGACCTCGTCACCACCATGTCGCACGACCTGCGCACGCCCCTCACGTCGCTTCTGCTCTACGTGCAGATCCTCAAGGACGGCAAGTACGCCGACGAGGCGCAGCTCGGGGAGTACCTCGACAAGATCTACGGTCGCAGCATGCAGATCAAGACCCTCTCGGACTCCCTCTTCCACCACTTCCTGGTGGAGGACGAGGTGCCGGGCGAGAAGGACGCGCGCGGACCGCTGGGCCTCGTGATGGGCGACCTCCTCGCGGAGTTCTCGTCCTCCCTCGAGGCCGCCGGCTTCGACGTCGTCCTGGAGGGCTCGCTCGAGGACGTGGAGCGCCCCGTCGACGAGAGCGCGCTCGCGCGCGTCCTCGACAACCTGCTCTCCAACATCTACAAGTACGCGGCCCGCCACTCCGAGGTCACCATCCTCGCCTACCGCGACGCGCGCCGCTGCGAGGACGGGCGCGCGGCTGCGCTCGCGCCGGCCGACGTCTGCGGTCTCAGGATCACCAACGAGGTCGAGCCCGCCCCCGAGGTGCGCGAGAGCACCCACATCGGCCTCGAGAACGTCCGCGCCCTCATGTCCCAGATGGGCGGCAGCTACCGCGTCGAGCGGGGGGACGCCCGCGACGGCGCACCCGGAACCTACACCTCCGTCCTCGAGTTCTCGCTTCGCGCCCCCGATGGTCGGACGTCGTCCACAGAAGGAAGGAACTGACATGTCAGACGAGAAGAACCAGCAGGTGGCGAACGTCCTCGAGTGGCTCGAGGCCTCGGCGGCGGCGCACCCGGACAAGGTCGCCTTCGCGGACGACGCCTCCGAGCTCACCTACGCGAGGCTCGAGCGCGGCGCCCGCTCCGTGGCGACGGGGCTCGCCCGCGCCGGCGCGGTCCGCGAGCCGGTCGCGATCCTCCTTCCGCGCGGCGTGCTGCAGCCCCTCGCCATGTTCGGCGTCGCCTACAGCGGCGGTCCCTACGTCGTGCTCGACTCGGGCTCGCCGCGCGAGCGCCTCGCCAAGATCGTGGCCTCGATGCGCCCGGCGCAGCTCCTCTGCTGCGACGAGACCCGCGAGCTCGGGGAGGGTCTGCTGCCGGGCCGCTGCCTGGACGTCCGCGCCGCCGCCTCGCTCGAGCCCGACGACGAGCTCCTCGCCGACGTGCGGCTCGCCTCGAGCCCCGAGGACCTGCTCTACGTGCTCTACACCTCCGGCTCCACGGGCACGCCCAAGGGCGTCATGGTGACGCACGCCAACGTCGTCTCCTACGTCTCGTGGTTCGCGGGCACCTTCGGGATCGACGAGTCCACCGTGTTCGGCAGCCAGACGCCGTTCTACTTCAGCATGTCCGTCTCGGACCTGTTCGCCTGCGTGCGCCAGGGCGCCACGATGCAGATCGTCCCGCGCGCGCTCTTCTCGTTCCCCGTGCGCCTGGTCGAGTTCCTGAACGAGCGCCGCGTGAACACCCTGTACTGGGTGCCCACGGCTCTCCAGATCTTCTCGCGCTGGGACGTGCTCTCGGTGGCGCCGCTCGAGTTCGTCCGCAAGGTCATGTTCGCCGGCGAGGTCATGCCGACGCCGACCCTCAACTACTGGATGGACCACCTGCCCGAGGCGCGCTTCGCCGACCTCTTCGGCCCCACCGAGACGACCGACATCTGCACCTACTACAAGGTTGACCGCCGCCTCGCCGACGACGAGCCGCTGCCGATCGGCAGGCCCTGCGAGGGGCTGCGCGCCTACGTCCTCACCGAGGACGGCCGGCAGGCGAAGGTGGGCGAGGAGGGCGAACTCTACGTGGGCGGCCCCTTCGTGGCCAAGGGCTACCTGGGCGACGCCCGCCGTACGATGCAGGCCTTCGTGCCCGACCCGCTCGACCCCGCCCGCGGGGTGGTCTACCGCACGGGCGACATCGTCCGCATGGGCGAGGACGGCAACCTGCGCTACGTGAGCCGCAAGGACACGCAGATCAAGCGCAGCGGCTACCGCATAGAGCTCGGCGAGGTCGAGGCTGCCGCCGTGGCGGTGGAGGGCGTGGGCTCCTGCGCCGCCGTCTTCGAGGCCGCGCGCGACCAGATCGTGCTCTTCTGCACCGGCCGCAAGCTCGACCGGGACCGGGTGGCCAAGGCGCTGCGCGCCCGCCTGCCGCACTACATGGTGCCGGACAGGATAGAGACGGTCCGCGCCATGCCGCTCAACCGCAACGGCAAGGTCGACCGGCGCGCGCTGGCGGCGCTGGGCGCCTCGGCGTAAGGGGCGGCCGCAGCCTGCCGGTGGCAAGTCAGTAGCTTCGAGTAACAGTCGCACGTCGATGGCCGCCGGGAGGCGGCGGGCCCCGCGGGGCCGAGGAGGGAGAGGCACCATGGAGGACACCAAGCAGCAGGTCAAGGAGATTCTCGAGAGGCTCGTGCCGGGCGTGGACGTCGAGGGGACGCCCGACCTGGTCAAGGCCGGCGTGATCGACTCGATGGTCTCGATCATGCTGGTCAACGAGCTCGAGGACGCCTTCGACATCGAGGTGACGCCGCTCGACATGGTCCCGGAGAACTTCTCCTCCGTGCAGGCGATCGCCGACTTCGTCGACGGCCAGCTCGCCTAGGGGGCTCCCGTGTCGCTCTCCTCCTGGTCCTACCTGCTCGCCTTCCTGCCCGCGACCGTCCTCGCCTACGCGCTCTGCCCCCGGCGGGCGCGCTGGGCGGTCGTCCTGGCGGCGAGCTACTGCTTCCTGTGGCTCTCGAGCGGATGGCTCGTGCTCTACGTGGCACTCGCCACCCTCGTCACCTACGGGAGCGCGCTCTGGGTCCAGGGGGTCTTCCGCAGGGGGGAGCAGGCGGCGCCCGCGGACGAGACGCGCCGGCAGGCCCGTGAGCGCCGGCGGGCGACCAAGCGCCGCGCCAGGCGCGTCATGCTCGTCGGGGTCCTCGCCGACCTCGCGGTCCTTGTCGCCCTCAAGTACGGCGGCATGCTCGCGAGCTCCCTCGACGCCCTCCGCGGCGCCCTGGGGATGCAGCCCCTCTTCGGGGGCGCGAGCGCGGCGGCGATGCCGCTCGGCATCTCCTTCTACACCCTCATGTGCATGGGCTACGTGATCGACGTCTACCGCGGCAAGTACGAGGCCTGCCGCAACCTCGGCACGGTCGCGACCTTCGTGGCCTTCTTCCCGCACCTGACCGAGGGCCCGATCGGCACCTTCGACGCGCTCGCGCCGCAGCTGCGCGCGGGCCGGGTCGCCCGCGGCAGGGCGCTCACCCGCGCGACCTACCTCATCCTCTGGGGCCTCTTCAAGAAGCTCGTGGTCGCCGACCGCCTGAACCCGCTCGTCGGGGAGGTCTTCGCCAACCACGCCTCCTACCAGGGGCTCGTTGTGGTGCTCGCCGCCGTACTCTACACGGTGCAGCTCTACGCGGACTTCTCGGGCGTGGTCGACGTGGCGCGGGGCTCGGCCGAGCTCATGGGCGTCTCGCTGGCGCCCAACTTCTGCCAGCCGTTCTTCTCGCACGACGTGAACGAGTTCTGGCGCCGCTGGCACATGACCCTGGGCGCCTGGCTCAAGGAGTACGTCTTCTTCCCGGTCTCGCTCTCGGGCGCGACGCGGCGCGTCACCACGTGGGCGCACGCGCACCTGAGGGGCAACGCGGCCAGGGTCGCCTCGACGCTGCTCGCCCTCCTCGCCGTGTGGAGCGCCTGTGGCATCTGGCACGGCGCCTCCTGGAAGTACCTGGTCTACGGCCTGTACTACTTCGCCCTGGTCTTCCTCGGCATGCTGCTCGAGCCGGCCTTCGCGCGGCTCGCGTCGGCGCTCGGCCAGGACCGGAGGGCGCCCCTCTGGCGCGGGGTCGCCGTGGCGCGCACGTGCCTTCTGGTCGTCGTGGGCATGACGCTGTTCCGCGCGGACACGCTCGCGGACTTCGGGCAGATGGTGGCGTCGGTCTTCGCCGGCGCGGGGCTGGGACCCCTGGCCTCGGGCGAGCTCTTCGCCCACGGCTGCGACCTCCTCGACCTTAGGGTCGCGCTCGCCGGCGCGGCCGTCATGCTCGCCTTCGACGTGCTCCAGCGGCGGCCCGGCGGCGTGAGCGGTCTCGTGCTCGACCACGGGACCCCCCTCAGGTGGGCCGCGGGCGTGGGGCTTCTGTGCGCCGTGGTGGTCTTCGGCGCCTACGGGGTGGGCTACTCCCCGGTGGCCTCGATCTATGCAGGCTTCTAGCGCCTTTGGAGGCGATGACATGGACGGAAAGGTGAGGCCCACAGGCGAGGCCGAGGGCGCGTCGGCGGCGCCGGGCGCTGCGGCGACGGGCGCTGCGGCGACGGGGGCGCCCGCTGCCGGAGGGGACGGACGGCGCGGGCTCGGCCGCGGCGCGCTGCGCGTCTGCTGCGCCCTCCTCGTCGCGCTGGCGGCCCTGCTGGGGCTCGGCCGGTTGCTCCAGACGCGCGACCCGAGCGCGACCAAGGGCATGCTCTACCCCTTCGTGTACAACTACGCCAAGATGGACGAGGACTCGATCGACGCCCTCGTCGTGGGCGACTCGAGCGCCATGTACGACATATCGCCCAAGGTCATGGGCGAGCGGACGGGCATCTCCTCCTACAACGCCGGCAGCCCCAACCAGTCCATCGAGACCTCCTGGGAGCTCGTGCGCGACGTGTGGGGCCACCAGAGCCCGCGCTACGTGGTGCTCGAGGTCAACGAGCTCTTCACCGAGACCGGGACGGACAAGGCCGTGAAGAGCATGCTGCAAACGGCCCTGCCCGTCCTGCGCGACCACAGCAACTGGAAGCTGCTCGCCACGGGCGGGCTCGGGCAGGACGGCTCGGCGCTCACCGAGGACCTGGGCTACTACCCCTCCGACGACGTGGTGGCGTGCACCAACACGGACTACATGGCGACCAACGCCCAGCCGGGGGAGATCCCGTTCTGGTCGAGGGCCTACCTCGGCTGGATCCAGCGCGTCTGCGAGGAGCACGGCGCGACCCTGGTGCTCGTCTCGACCCCCAACGCGAGGGAGTGGAGCCAGTCCAAGCACGACCTCGTCGCGGCCTGGGCCTCCGAGCACGGCCTCGCCTACCTGGACGCCAACGTCGACCCCTCGGTCGGCATCGACTGGTCCCAGGACACGCGCGACGGCGGCGAGCACCTCAACCGCTCCGGCGGCACGAAGCTCTCGACCTGGCTCGCGGACCGGCTGGCGGAGCTGTAGCGGCCCCACGTCCTTCTCCGTGGCGCTGGCGGACGCAGAGGGCGGCGCTGGTCACGCGTGGGCTACACTCGGGTGGACTGACACGCCGGGCCCGCCTGCGGGCCACAAGAAGGGGAGGCACCATGTCCACGCCCGAATCCTTGGGACTGGGAACCAAATGCGTCCAGGCGGGCTACGAGCCCGAGAACGGCGGCCCGCGCCAGGTCCCGATCGTCCAGTCCACGACCTTCAAGTACGACACGAGCGAGGACATGGGCAGGCTCTTCGACCTCGAGGCGGAGGGCTACTTCTACTCGCGGCTGCAGAACCCCACCTGCGACCACGTGGCCGCCAAGATCTGCGCCCTGGAGGGCGGCACGGCCGGCATGCTGACCAGCTCCGGACAGGCGGCCAACTTCTTCGCCCTCTTCAACGTCTGCCAGGCGGGCGACCACGTCGTGGCGTCGAGCTCCATCTACGGCGGCACCTACAACCTGATCAAGGTGACCATGGCCAAGATGGGCATCGAGTCCACGTTCGTCTCGCCCGACGCCACCGACGACGAGCTCGACGCGGCCTTCAGGCCCAACACCAAGGTCATGTTCGGCGAGTCGATCGCCAACCCCGCGCTCACGGTGCTCGACATCGAGCGCTTCGCCCGCGCCGCCCACGCGCACGGCGTCCCGCTGGTCGTGGACAACACCTTCCCAACGCCGATCAACCTGCGCCCCTTCGAGTGGGGCGCCGACATCGTGACGCACTCCACGACCAAGTACATGGACGGCCATGCCTCGGCGATTGGCGGTGCGATCGTGGACTCCGGCAACTTCGACTGGATGGCGCACGCGGACAGGTTCCCCGGGCTGACCACGCCGGACGAGAGCTACCACGGCATCGTCTACGCCGAGAGGTTCGGGCAGGGCGGCGCCTTCATCACCAAGGCGACCTCACAGCTCATGCGCGACTTCGGCTCCACGCAGTCGCCGCAGAGCGCCTACCTGCTCAACCTCGGGCTCGAGTCGCTCCACGTGCGCATGGCGCGCCACGTGGAGAACGGCCAGGCGGTCGCGGAGTTCCTCGAGGCGCACCCCAAGGTGGAGAAGGTCGCCTACCCCGGGCTTGCGAGCAGCCCCTACCACGAGCTCGCGCGTAGGCTCATGCCCAAGGGCGGCTGCGGCGTGGTCTCCTGCGAGCTCACCGGCGGGCGCGAGACGGCCTCGCGGTTCATGCGCGCGCTCAGGCTCGCCTCGATCGAGACGCACGTGGCGGACTCGCGCACCTGCTGCCTCAACCCGGCGAGCAGCACGCACCGGCAGATGAGCGACGAGGAGCTGGCGGCCGCGGGCGTGCCTGCCGGCCTGGTCAGGATCTCCTGCGGGCTCGAGGACAAGGAAGACATCATCGCCGACCTCGCGCAGGCGCTCGATGCCTGCTAGCGCCGCGGGCGGGGTCGCGGGGTCCGGCGGCGCCGCGGACCCGCGCGCAGACCTCGTGCGTGCCCGCGCCGACCTCGAGCGCGCCGTGGTCGGCCTGGGGCTGCCCGCGGAGTTCGCCGGGGTCCTCGCCCGCGAGCTGCGCGGCGAGGGGTCCCTGCGCCGCATGAGCGCCTACCTGTGCGAGGTCCGTCCGACCCGGATGGAGGACATCGCCGACGAGCTGCTCGCCATCACCTTCGAGCGCGACGTCTGGAGCGAGCGGAAGGCGAGCGAGGAGTCCAATCACCGCTTCTACGAGATGCAGCGCGCGGGGATCCGCTCGGCCGACGTGGACGACGAGCTCGAGGACGAGATGGACGCGCTCGAGCGGGACGACGCCGGCGACGCCGGCGACGGGCCTGCGGAGGGCCTCGGGTACTGAGCGCGGGCGCGCGTCCGGCTGGCGCGCGTCCTCGGGCCGCGCGTCCTTCTCGCCTGCCGGCGCCTAGGCGCCCGCCTCTCGCCTCGGCAGGGCGCGGGCGAGCACGCGGTCGTAGGTCGCGGCCAGGACCTGCTGGAACAGCGTGCCGATGACGACGGGGAACATGACCTCGGGCGGGAAGTAGTTGGCCGCGATGACGGCGCCCGCCGAGATGTTGCGCATGCCCGCGCCGAAGGTCATGGAGACGGTGACGTCGCGCGGCTGTCGCAGGAGGCACGCTGCGACGAGGCCCCACAGGTACGCGGTCGCCGAGAAGAGCGCGATGAAGGCCATGACCGCAACGAGGACGGGCGTGAGTCCGCGCAGGTAGGGAGCGATGCCCGACGCGTTCGTCGTGATGATGGCGACCATGGCGATGCGGGCGGCCGGGGCGAGCGGGGGCGCGAGGCGGCGCTTGGCGCTGCCGTGCGAGAGGTCGTTCGCGAGCGTGCCCACGACGACCGGGATGGCGACGGTCAGGAGCAGGTTCAGCATCATCGACGTCAGGTCCACCTGGATCGTCTGGCCCATCAGGAGCTTCAGGGTGAGCGGCAGCGTGACGGGCGAGAGCAGCGAGCTCGCGAGGAGGATCACCAGGCTCAGGGCCTGGTTGCCGCCGCCGATGCCGCACCACATGACCGTCAGCGCGGCGACGGGGACGGAGTACTCGAGCAAGATCCCGCAGACGATCTGCTGGTCGAACCCGAACAGCAGGCTTGCGAGGGCGAAGGCGAGCGCGGGTAGGGCGGCGATGGAGAGCGCGAGCGTCACCAGGATGGGCAGCGGGCGGGCGAGCGCGTCCCTCGAACTCCCGAGGGTGTTGGAGAGTGCGCCCTGGAAGGAGACGAACGCGAAGAGCGGCGTCACGGCCGGGTGCAGGAGCGAGACCTGGTCGGGGAAGAGGCAGGCCACCAGCACGCAGGCGGGCGAGATCCACATCATGTGGTGCCCGATGTAGTCCCCGATCGCACGCCAGGCCCCCAAGGCCGCCTCCTCCAGGTTGATTGTGCCGCCATGGGTCCGGCGGGGCCGCTTCCACGATGCCACCTTAGTGCGGGGGCCGCGGTGCGCGGCTGTCGCGCTCGCATCGGACCACCCGTTGCAATAAACCTCTGATCGCGGGATTCTCGGGACACAGTGTGGGGCTGCGGGTCGCAGTGCGCGGGGTTCTCGGGACGCAGTGCGTGGTCGCGGGACGCGGCGCGGGGCCGCGGGGCCCGTAATTACGCACGGGTGAGAAAATACATAAAAATAAAAACAAATGAGCTGGGCTTTTGTGGAAGCGCGTTTCAGCCGTGCGTAACTCGTGTCCCGCGGCGGGCCCCTGCGGTCCCCCCGCGGCTCCGTCGCAGCGCCCAGCGCGAGGATTTCCCGGTCGCGGACGCCTTCCCTTCCGACGTGCAATAGACTTGGTCGCAGGACGAGGGCGGCGCGGCGCCGTCCCGCCATGCGTGAGGAGGGGAGGGCGATGTCGGAGAGGTACCAGCCCGCCGCGGCGGGGGAGTGCGTGGGCGAGGGCCTCTGGCTCGTGCGACGCGAGTCCGGCCTCGCCCTCGTGAGCGACGACGGCCTCGAGCTCACGGGTGACTTCTCCGCCATGCGCAGGCGCCTGCGTCCCCAGAACCTGGCCCACGAGCTTCTCGTCCGCGCGGCGAGGGTCAAGGGCGTCGCGCACCCGACCGTCTTCGACGCCACGGCCGGCCTGGGGGAGGACTCCTTCCTGCTGGCCTCCGCGGGCTTCTCGGTCACCCTCTGCGAGCGCGACCCCGTGATTGCCGCGCTCCTGGCAGACGCGCTCGAGCGCGCCGCCGCGGACCCGGGCCTCGCGCAGGCCGCCTCGCGCATGCGCCTCGTCCGCGCCGACAGCGTGGCCGAGCTCGCGTCGCTCGAGCAGGCGCCTGACGTGGTCTTTCTCGATCCGATGTTCCCCGGCAGGCAGAAGAGCGCGCTCGTGAAGAAGAAGCTGCAGCTCCTGCAGCGCCTGGAGCGGCCGTGCTCCGACGAGGCCGGGCTCATGGGCGCCGCGCTGGCCGCGCGCCCGCGCAAGGTCGTGGTGAAGCGGCCGGTCAAGGGCCCGTGGCTCGCGGGCGTGAGGCCGAGCTACTCGCTGGCCGGAAAGGCCGTGCGCTACGACTGCGTCGTGCCGGCGTCTTGCGGCGACCTCGCGCAGGCGGAGAAGGACCCGCGCTCGTAGCGGCGTCCGTGCGGTCACCGCGAATCCCTCGCAGGACGCTGGCCGCCCATTGACAGCGGGCTTGCAGGTCCTTATCCTTTATCGCAACTTATGAACAGATGCTCATAAGTTCACCAATGAGACCAGGAGGCCGCCCGGATCGCCCGGACCCGCGGAGACCGTCCGCAAGCCAGAAGGAGAGGCGCCATGGAAGAGGAAGAGAACCGGACGAAGCTCGCACGCATCGTCGCGTCGGCCGTGCTGCTCGTGATCGCCGTCGTCGTCCAGCGCACGGTCGAGCTGCCCATGTGGGGCTACCTGCTCGCCTACCTCGTGCCCTACCTCGTCGCCGGCTACGACGTGCTCGCCGAGGCGTGGGAGGGCGTCCGCGAGGGCGACCCGTTCGACGAGGACTTCCTGATGGCGATCGCCACCATCGGCGCCCTCGCGATCGGCTTTCTGCCTGGCTCCGACCCGGAGTTCGCCGAGGCTGTCTTCGTGATGCTCTTCTTCCAGGTCGGCGAGCTCTTCGAGGACATCGCCGAGGACCGGAGTGAGCGCTCCATCTCGCACCTCATGGACATCCGCCCCGACGTCGCGACCGTCGTGCGTGACGGGGCGGAGAAGGTCGTCAGCCCCGCGGACGTCCGGGTGGGCGAGACCATCGTCGTCAGGCCCGGCGAGCGCGTGCCGCTCGACGGCGTGGTGCTCGAGGGCGAGACGAGCCTCGACACCGTGGCGCTCACGGGCGAGTCCGTGCCGCGCTCGGCCGGCGTCGGCGACGAGCTGCTCTCCGGCTGCGTCAACGTCTCCGGCGTGGTCCGCGCGCGCGTGACCAAGTCGTTCGGCGAATCGACCGCCTCCAAGGTGCTCGACCTCGTGGAGAACGCCAGCGAGAGCAAGTCGCGCTCCGAGGCCTTCATCACGCGCTTCGCCCGCGTCTACACGCCGGTGGTCGTCTTCGCCGCCGTGGCCACGGCGCTCGTCCCGCCCCTGGTCACGGGCGACTTCGCGGCGAGCTTCCCCACGTGGCTCGGTCGCGCGCTGACCTTCCTCGTGGTCTCGTGCCCCTGCGCGCTCGTGATCAGCGTGCCCCTCACGTTCTTCGGCGGCCTCGGCGGCGCCTCCCGCCGCGGCATCCTGGTCAAGGGCTCCAACTACCTCGAGGCCCTCGCGAAGGCCGGCGTGGTCGTGTTCGACAAGACCGGCACGCTCACCAAGGGCGAGTTCAAGGTCGTCTCCGTCGTGGGCGCCGCGCAGGCGGGCGAGAAGG
>OMVS01000033.1 GCA_900314575.1 uncultured Olsenella sp.
GTAGACGCGCTTGGTCTGCTCGAGGAAGTAGACGCCCGTGTAGCCCTTGTCGGCCAGCTCCTGCCTCACCTGCTCGGCCTTGTCCTTGTCCGCCTTGCGAACGAGGTAGACGAAGGTGGAGTCCTCGCTCAGCTGCTCCTTGTAGGTGGACGCCTCGCCGGAGAACGCCTCCTGGAGGACAAGGGCCTCGGCGGCCGGGTAGTTGACCTCCTTGGGGTTGCAGTAGACGTCGTAGCAGCCGACGCTCGTGGCGAGGACGTTGCCGTTCCTGTCGTAGATGGTGCCGCGCTTGGCCTCGATGACCTGCGAGTTGGTGCGCCTCGCCTCGGCCTGCTCGGCGAGGGCGGGGCCGTCCACGACCTGCAGGTAGAACAGGCGCGCGACCACGACGGCGAAGAGCGCCATCAGGACGCCGAAGACCCAGGGCAGGCCGTGCGCGCCGGGGCCGAAGCCGAAGGGGCCCCTCGGGCCGTGCGCGCTCCCGGCGCCCTCGCCCCCGCGAGGCCGCCTGCGCCCCCCACGCGTATGTCTCTCGTCTCTGCTCACGGCTCAAGCTTACCCTCTCGCGGCGACAGGCGGCCCCCGCAGCGTCGCCTGCGTAGCAACAACATTACCGGGGACCGGTGTCGGGCAGGCCTCCGCCTGCGCCCCTGGGGCGGACCGCCTAGGACAGCGCCTCGTCTTCCGTGGAGTAGACCATGCCGAGGTTCTGCGTGGCGATTCTCCTGATGCGGTCCTTGCTGGAGAGGAGCGACCGCTCGACCTGGAGGTCCGTGTTGGTGGCCTCGGCCTCGGCGATCGACTCCTCGAGGGCTGCGTTGCCCTGCATGAGGTTGACCGTGCCCACGGTGAGGGCCACGCGCACGCAGCCCACCGCGAAGACGACCATGATGGCGCAGACGACGAGCCTGACGCGCCGCCAGAACTCGGGGGCGACGCCCCTGCGGGCGTCGGCGTCGAGGTGGCCGCCCTCGACGACAACGAGGGGGGCCCGGCGGCGCCGGTCAGCGCGGTCCGGCTCCGCGCCCATGGCGAAGGCGCCGCCCGTGAGATCGTATGCCTCTTGTGCCTGGTTCAACATGCCTGCCCGTCCCCCTGGATGCTTCGATGCGGTGCTGCGATGGTGGTGCGTTTGAGCTGCGTGGTGGTCCTACGTGGTGCGTGATGGTGCCTTGAGGCTTCGTTTGTCGTGCACTCGGCCGAGGCCGTTAGTGCCTATGGCTGCGCGACGTCGAGCTTGACCGCCACGCGGACGAGGGCGCTCCTCGCGCGCGGGTTCGAGGCCACCTCCGCCTCGTCGGCGGTGAGGGGCCGCCTGGTCCTCACCTCGACGATCGGGACGTGTCCGCAGACGCACACGGGGAGGTCGGGTGGGCAGGTGCAGCCCTGGGACAGCTCGCCGAAGACGTGCTTCACGATGCGGTCCTCGAGGGAGTGGTAGGAGATGACGCAGATGCGCCCGCCGGGGTTGGCCCAGCGCACGGCGGCCCTGAGGCCGCGGTCGAGGGAGTCGAGCTCGTGGTTGACCTCGATGCGCAGGGCCTGGAAGGTCTTGCGCGCGGGGTGTCCCCCGTGGCGCCGGTCGCGCGCGGGGATCGCGCGCTTGACGACGTCGACGAGCTCGAGGGTCGTCCGGATCGGCGCGCGCTCGCGGGTGCGGACGACCTGGCGGGCGATGGCCCTGGCGTGGGACTCGTCGCCGTACAGGCGCAACACGCGCGCGAGCTCGGCCTCGTCGTAGGTGTTGACCACCTCGGCGGCCGAGAGCGGGTTGTGCTCGGGGTCCATGCGCATGTCCAGGGGGGCGTCCTCGTTGTAGGAGAAGCCCCTCTCGGCCACGTCGAGCTGCGGCGAGGAGACGCCGAGGTCGAAGAGGAAGCAGTCGACGCCGGGCACCTCCGCCTGGACGAGAAGGTCGTCGAGGTCGCCGAAGTTGCCCTCGAGGAAGGCGTGGCGCGCGCCGGGGACCTCGCGCGCGAAGCGCTCCGTCGCGGCGGCGAGGGCGCGCTCGTCCTGGTCGATGCCGATGGAGAGCCCCGTTGGCGCGACGCGGCGGGCGAGCTCGACCGAGTGGCCGGCCCCTCCGAGCGTGCAGTCGCAGACGACCTCCCCCGGCCTGGGGTCCAGCTGTGCGAGGACTTGCCCGAGCATGACCGGTATGTGCTTGAACTCAGCGTCCAACCCCGGGCCCCCTAGTCCCCGTCGCCAAACATGAGGCTGTCGATCTCCTCGAACCCGCCGGCGTGCAGCGCGTTCCAGCTGTCGGTGTTCCAGACCTCGAAGTGGTCCTGCGCGCCCACCACCGTGACGTCCCTCTCCAACCCCAGGCGCTTGCGCGCCGCGGGGTCCGCGGCGTCGAGCTTCCCCAGGGCTATGCGCCCCGCGGAGTCGATGTCCACGGTGACGGCGCTGCCCGTCAGGAGGAGCCTGAGCCGGACGTCGTCGCGGCTCCGGGGGTTGAAGTGACCGCCGTCCTGCTCGAAGAAGCTGTCGACCCAGTCCCTGAAGCCCTCGGGGGTGAACCCGTAGAGCGAGCTCTTGAGGGGGATGAGGCAGACCTGCTCGCCGAACTCCTTGCGGTAGGCTGCAGGAAGGGTAAGGCGTGCCTTGGCGTCCAAGTTGTACTGCTTGGATCCCGTCAGGTACATCTCACACCCCCTCCCGTGGCCGAACACCCACCCCGTGAGCGCGTGTGAAGAACTATAACACCTAGCCCCACCCTCCTCCACTTAGCCCCCCGAAGGGGTGGGGCGAAGGGTCCCGGGACCGAACGAAGGCAGGAATCGCCCCTACCAGATGTGGGGTCGGCGACGCTGCGGGGAGCACAAGAGCACAGGTGGCCCGAAAGGCGGGACCAGAACGAATTGTGGAGGCCCTATGTCGACACGGAGGGGGAACTGTGTGGGGCCCTCACCTGCGCGTTTAACAAAATTATAGCGTTTACCTGCGGTTTTCTAGTGCGAGAAGAACCTCGCGCAAGGGGCGCGCACGAAAGCCGCCAGGGTGGGGCAAGCCCCCTCGAACGCGCATCGAACAGAGGCGGAGGTTCGGGGCGGGGCGGGGCCTGGGGGCGGGGCGCCCGGGTGGGAGGCCGTCCCACCACGGGGGCGTCCGGAAGGTGGGAGGCCGTCCCACCACGGGGCGTCCGGTGACGCGGGGCGCCCGGCGCAGGCGCGGCCTAGCCCCTGGCGCGCGGGTGCGCGGTGAGGTAGTCCCAGCGCACGTGGGTCCTGTCCACGTGCGAGTAGATCTGGGTCGTCTGGATGCTCGAGTGCCCGAGGAGCTCCTGGACGACCCTCAGGTCCGCCCCACCCTCGACCAGGTGGGTCGCGAAGCTGTGGCGCAGGGTGTGGGGATGGAGCCCCTCGATTCCCGCCAGCCTGCCGTAGCGCTCGCAGATCGCGTGCACGGACTGGCGCGAGATCCTCGTCCCGCGCACGTTGAGGAAGAGCGCCGCGCAGGCGCCCGACCTGTCGAGCGAGGGCCTGCCTGAGGCGAGGTAGGACGAGACGGCGCCGGCCGCCGTGCCCAGGAGCGGCACGACCCGCTCCTTTCCCCCCTTCCCCCACACGCGCACGAGCCCCTCCTCGGGAAGCAGGCTGGAGACGTCGAGCGCGCAGAGCTCGGAGGCGCGCAGCCCGCAGCCGTAGAGGACCTCCAGGATCGCGCGGTCGCGCGCGCCGGCGGGCGTGGGCGGGAAGGGCTGGTCGAGCAGGCGCGCCGCCTGGTCGATCGTGAGGACGTCGGGCAGGCGGCGCGGCTTCTTGGGGAGCGGGACGTCGGCGGTGGGCTGCGAGGGCGCGATCTGCTCGGCCACCATGAAGCGGTGGAAGCTCTTGGCCGAGGAGAGGGCACGCTCGAGGGAGGCGGGAGCGAGCCCCAGGGAGGAGAGCTCGGCGAGGTAGTCCTCGACGTCGGCGCGAGACACCTCGCCGGGCGCGGTCACACCGCGCCCGGCGAGGTAGGCGACGTATCTCCTGAGGTCCCTCCCGTACGCCTCGACGGTGTTCGCGGAGGCACCCCTCTCGACCGCGAGGTAGGAGAGGAACTCCCCCAGCGCGGCCTCGAGGTCCAAGGCGCTAGTCCTCGGGCACGACCTGGTGGCGGTCGCAGCCCTCGTGCCTGGCGATCGAGGCGCGCACGAACTCGCGGAACAGCGGCGCGGGCTTGGTCGGGCGGCTCTTGAACTCGGGGTGGGCCTGGGACGCGACGAACCAGGGGTGCACGTCCTCGGGCAGCTCGACCATCTCGACCAGGCGGTCGTCGGGAGAGAGGCCCGAGATCACGAGGCCGGCGTCCTGGAGCTGCTTGCGGAAGGCGTTGTTCACCTCGTAGCGGTGGCGATGGCGCTCGTAGACGAGGTCGGCGCCGTAGGCCTCGCGCGACAGCTCGCCCACGACCTTGCAGGGGTAGGCGCCGAGGCGCATGGTGCCGCCCTTGTCGTCGATGTCCTTCTGGTCGGGCATGAGGTCGATGACGGGGTACTCGCAGTCGGGCGCGAACTCGGTGGAGTTGGCGCCCGGCATGCCGGCGACGTTGCGGGCGAACTCGCTGACAGCCACCTGCAGGCCGAGGCAGACGCCGAGGTAGGGGACCTTCTCGACGCGCGCCTTGTGGGCGGCGAGGATCTTGCCCTCGACGCCGCGGCTGCCGAAGCCGCCGGGGACGAGGATGCCGTCGGCACCCGCGAGGGCCTCGTCGACGTTGGACTCGGTGAGCTCCTCGCCGTCGACGAGGGTGATGTTGACGTGACGGCCGTAGTAGACGCCCGAGTGGTGCAGCGCCTCGATGACGGAGAGGTAGGCGTCGGGCAGCTGCGTGTACTTGCCGACGACCTTGATCTCCGTGACGTCGGTGCGCTTGTTGGAGCTGTGCATGCGGTCGGTGAAGGCGTCCCACTCGCTCATGTCGCTCGTCCTGGGGTCGAGGCCGAGCTTCTCGCAGACCTTGACGTCGAAGCCCTGGGAGGCGAGGTGCTGCGGGACGTCGTAGATGGAGGGGCAGTCGGAGTTCTCGAAGACGCAGCCCTCGTCCACGTCGCAGAAGTGGGCGATCTTGGCCCTGATCGAGGCGTCGACCTCGTGGTCGGAGCGGCAGACGATGAAGTCGGGCTGGATGCCCATGGAGCGCAGCTCCTTGACGGAGTGCTGCGTCGGCTTGGTCTTGACCTCGTGCGCGGCCGCGATGTAGGGGACGAGGCTCACGTGGATGACGAGGGTGTTGCCGGCGCCCTTCTCCTTGCGGAACTGGCGGATGGCCTCGACGAAGGACTGGCCCTCGATGTCGCCGATGGTGCCGCCGAGCTCGGTGATCACGACGTCGGCCTGGGTCTGCTCCTCGATGCGCAGGAAGCGGCCCTTGATCTCGTTGGTGACGTGCGGGATCACCTGGACGGTGCCGCCCAGGAAGTCCCCGGCGCGCTCGCGGGAGATGAGGGACTGGTAGATCAGGCCAGTGGTGAAGTTGGAGGCGCGCGTGAGGTTCTCGTCGATGAAGCGCTCGTAGTGGCCGAGGTCGAGGTCGGTCTCCTTGCCGTCCTCGGTCACGAAGACCTCGCCGTGCTGGAAGGGGCTCATGGTGCCCGGGTCCACGTTGAGGTAGGGGTCGGCCTTCTGCATCATGACCTTATAGCCGCGGGCCTTGAGCAGGCGGCCGAGCGAGGCTGCCGTGATGCCCTTCCCGAGGGAGGATACGACGCCACCGGTTACGAAGATGTGCTTTGTCATGTGGGGGCCTTCCCGTAGTGAACCTACCTTTTCTACGGGTCTCGATTCTAGCGCCTCGCGGCCCCGGCCGGACGTTCGCACACCAACTGGCCATAACATTCCGCAGCCGGCGGAGGGGAGGCGCGCACCGAGGGGCGGCCCTGCCTACGAGCTCCCCCCAAAGGCCCGCTCGAGCATCTCCGCGGCGTGCTCGAGCGAGGTCGGCGAGGTGTCGCCGGAGAGCATGCGGGCGACCTCCGCCACGCGCTCCTCGCCCGATATCTCGCGCAGCGTCGTCTCGGGGACGTCCCCTCCCGACTTGGTCACGAGGTAGTGGGCCTGGCCCATGACGGCGACCTGGGCGAGGTGGGTGACGACGATGACCTGGTGGGTCTTGGCGAGGCGTGCGAGCACCCTCGCGAGCGCCACGGCCGTGGAGCCGCCCACGCCGGCGTCCACCTCGTCGAAGACGAGCGTCTCCGTCCCGTCCGCCTCTCCCAGGACGACCTTGCAGGCGAGCATCACGCGCGAGATCTCGCCGCCGGAGGCGATCTTGCGCAGCGGGCGGGCGCTCAGGCCGGCGCCGGGGCGGTACATCAGCTCCACCCTGCTCGGGCCCTGCTCGCCCCACTGCGCGCGTGGCAGGCGCTCCATCTCGATCAGGAGCTGCGCCGAGCCCATCTCGAGGAGCGACATCTGCTCCGTCACGGCGCCCGCGAACCTGGGGGCCGCCTCCGCGCGCACCCGGTCGAGCTCGTCGGCCTTCTCCGCTAGGCGCGCCTCCGCGGCGTCGAGCTCGCGCCGGGCGCGCTCGAGCAGCTTGTCCCCACCGCTCGCCGCGGCGATAACCTCGCGGGCGCGCTCCCTGCGCTCGCAGACGTCCTCCATGCGTGGTCCGTAGGACCTGAGAAGCCCCTGCAGCGCGGCCATGCGCTCCTGCATCCGCCTCAGGTCCTCCGGCTCGAACTCCACGGAGTCGGCGTAGTCGCGCAGTCCCGCCGCCGCGTCCTCCATCTCTATGAGCGCACCCTCGACCTGCCTCACGAGGGGCGACAGGTCCTCGTCGTAGCGCTCGGCCGCCCTCAGCTCCGAGAGCGCCGATGAGACGACGTCCTCCACGCCCCCATCGCCCGTCAGCGCCTCGTGGGCGCCACGCGCGGCCGAGACGAGCGCCTCGGCGTGCTCGGCCTTGGGGAGCAGCTCCTCGATCCTCTCGAGCTCGCCCTCCTCGGGCGCGACCTCGTCGATCTTGCGGACGACGAAGGACGCCTCCTCGAGGCGGTCGGCGGCCGACCGGGTCATCTCGCTCACGCGCTCGAGCTCGGCCGCGGCGGCGCGCGCCTCGGCGAGGGCGACGCCGTACTCCTCGCGGGCGTGGGCGGCCCGCTCGCCCGTCCAGGCGTCCAGCAGCTCGACGTGCGCCTGCGGCTGCAGCAGCCGCTGGTGCTCGTGCTGCCCGCACAGATCGATGGTCCTCCCCACGCCCTCCGCGAGCTCGCGGACGGAGGCCATGCGGCCGTCTATGCTCACCCTTCCGTGACCCTGCGCGGAGACGCGCCGCGAGACGACCGTTCCGTCCGGGTCGTCTGTCCCCTGAAGGAAGAAGCGCCCCTCCACGCTCAGGGCGTCTGCGCCCTCGCGCACCGCGGAGGCGTCCGCGCGCTCCCCCATCAGCAGCTTGATGGCCGACAGCAGGGCGCTCTTGCCCGCGCCGGTCTCGCCGGTCAGGACGGTGAGCCCCTCGTGGGGCCTGAGCGTGGCGTCCCTGATGAGCGCCACGTTGCTCACGTGCAGCTCGTCGAGCATCACTTGCCCGCCTCGCCGTAGAAGACGCGCGAGACGGAGGCGTAGAAGCTCCGCGCGCTCCTGTCGAGCATCAAGACGTCGCCCGGCCCGCGCCGGCAGCTCGCATGGAGGAGCGTGTCCCCCTCCCCCACGGGCTGGCCGTCCGCGAAGATGCAGCGCTCCGCCGGGCGCTCCGGGCTCATGGATACCTCCACCACGTCCGCGGGCGAGGTCAGGAAGGCGCGCGCCATGATCGTGTGCGGCGCCACGGGGACGCAGACCATGCCGGAGAACTCCGGCGTCACGATGGGCCCGCCCGCGGCGAGGGCGTAGCCGGTCGAGCCGGTGGCCGTGGAGACCACGAAGCCGTCCCCGCGCAGCTTGTCGATGTGGTTGCCCGTCACCCAGACGTCGAACTCGATGATGTCCCCGCGGCCGCCGCGCGAGATGGACATCTCGTTCAGGGCGAACGCGTGGCGGGTGACGCAGCTGCCCTCCGGCGTGAGGAAGGTGGCCTCGATGTCGAGCGTGGAGCGGTGCGAGACGTGCATCCTGCCCGCGAGGGCGCTCTCCACGACCGCGTACAGATCGACGGGCTCCGCGCTCGTGAGGAAGCCGAGGTGCCCGTAGGAGATTCCCACGATCGGCACCTCCGTGTAGCCGACGACGTTGGCGGCGCGCAGTAGCGTGCCGTCCCCGCCGAGGGAGACCACCAGGTCGAGGCCGGCCGGGTCGTAGTCGTCGATCTGCTCGAGGCGCTTGTCGGGCAGCGTGTCCGCCTCCACGCCCTGCTCCCCCAGCCACCGCGCGAGGCGCTTGGCGTCCTCCAGGGCGTCCGGACGGGTGTAGTTTGGAACCAAGAGAACCTTCACGGACACCAACTCCCCCTCGCGTGCGACATCGGGGATAGAGTCTAGCACGGCCACCACCGGCGAGTCACGAACTGGCGTTCGCAATTCCCCGAACTGCCGCACGACGCCCGCGGACGGCCGCCTAGCGCGGCTCGCGGCCGTCCGCGCGCACGACGGCGCCCTCCCCCACCACGCGCGCGAGCTCCTCGGCCCCGAGGCCTCGCGAGGCGCCAGCTTCGCGCTGCACGCCCAGCAGGAGGTACTCGACGTTGCCCTTGTGCCCCGTGATAGGAGAAGGACAGGCCCCCCGGACGGAGAGCCCCGCCTCAGCGAAGGCCGAGGCGACCCGCTCGAGCGCGGCGAGGCGGACGGCGGGGTCGCGGACGACGCCGCCGGCGCCGACCTCTTCCCTCGCGGCCTCGAACTGCGGCTTCACCAGGGTGAGGAAGGCGCCCCCGGGAGCGAGGAGCCTCAGCACCGACCCCAGCACCGTGAGCACGGACGTGAAGGAGACGTCGCAGACGGCCAGGTCGATCGTGCCCTCGCGCTCAGGGATCGGCACGTCTACGATATTGGTCCGCTCGAGGAGGGTCACGCGCCCGTCCTGCCTGAGGCCCCAGTCGAACTGGGCGTAGCCCACGTCGACCGAAAGGACGCTCGCCGCGCCGTGACGCAGCAGGCAGTCGGTGAAGCCACCCGTCGAGCAGCCGACGTCCAGGCAGGCGAGGCCCGTCGGGTCGACGTCGAAGGCAGTAAGGCCGCGCTCGAGCTTGAGACCGCCGCGGCTCACGAAGCCCTTCGCCCCCCGGACGTGGAGCTCGACGCCGCGCCTCACGCGCTCGCCCGCCGAGGTGAGCCGGCGCCCCTGCGAGGAGACCTCGCCCGCGAGGACCGCGCGCAGCGCCTCGTCGGTCGTGGCGAAGTACCCCTGGGCGACGAGCTCCTCGTCGAGGCGGCGACGCCCCTTGCCGGCGACGCCGCGCAAGGGGCTACGCCCCCGCGCGCCCATCCGGAGCGTCCCCTTCCTGGGCGGCTCGCCCGGTCGCGGCGGCGGCTGCGCCGTCCTTCTCGGACTCCCCCTCGCGAGCGGGCGTGCCGGCATCCGCGGCGGCCCCGGGGGCGGAGGCGGCGACCTCGCGGTCGCTCAGCTCGCTGACGTCCACGAGCTCGACCGCACGCGAGCCCAGGCCTATGGCCTCGTCGAGGAGGTCAAGCGACTGCTCGAGCGAGACGTCCTTGTCCCTGACCTCGGCTACAATCCTCTCGAGGCGCGAGGTGATCTCGTCGAAAGAGTCGTAGGCGGAGGCGTCGAACTTGGCCATCGCTACTCCCAGGACCCTTCGCCCTCGTCGAAGGACGCGGGACGAAAGACCTCGAAGCCGTCGTCGCCGGCCTGCGGGCGCGCCCCCTCGGGCGCGGCGGGCGAACCCTGCCCGCCCTCTCGGGCGCCGTCCTCGCCGGCGCCGGCACCCTCCGCCTCGGCGCGCTCGGCCTCCTCGCGGCGCCGGCGCTCCTCCTCGTCGAGGCGCTCGCGCTCCCTCGTCGCGTCGCCCACGACGTCCTCGCCCGCCTCGATGCGGTCGGCGATGCGCCCGAGCACGCCGTTCACGAAGCGCGAGGACTCGTCGGTGCCGTAGGCCTTGGAGAGCTCGACGAACTCGTCGATCGTGATGGGGACGGCGACCTCGTCCACCTCGAGCATCTCGTAGGTGGCGAGGCGCAGGATGTTGCGGTCGACCGCGGGCATGCGCGGGACGGTCCAGTGCGTCGACGCCTGCGAGATGATGACGTCGAGCACGGGCAGCATCTCCCCCGCGCCGCGCGCGTCCGCCTCGCCGAAGGGGTCGAGCGGGCCGTCGGTGATGGCGTACTCGCCCGAGAGCACCTCGTCGACCGTCTTGCCGGTCGCCTCGGCCTGGAACAGGACCTGCAGCGCCTGGCTGCGTGCGAGCGTGCGCCCGCCGAATCTCTTGTTAGCCACTCTGGAACTACTCCTTGGGGAAGACGAGGCTGTCGATGCAGACGTTGACGGCGCCGACCTCGACGCCGACCTGCTCCTCGACGGCGGAGGCGACGGCGGAGCGCACCTCGTCCGCGAGCTGCGTGAAGGGATAGCCGTAGAAGACGGAGACGTGGATGGTGACCTCGAGCCTGCCGTCGGCCACGACGCACTCGACCGCGCCCTCGGGGGTGGTGCGCTTCTGCGTGAAGACGGAGATGAGGTTGGAGGCGATGTCGTTGCCGCCGACGCTGGCGACGCCCTCGACCTTGCTCGCGGCGAGGGAGACGATGGTGGACACGACGCCCTTCGAGATACCGATGCCGGAGATGACGATCTCGTTCGAATCCATGGAACTTCCTTTCGCGAACGACGAGAGGCTTGGTAAGGTCCGTTCGTACACTCCGTCAAGTATAGACGTTCCCCGAACGCGCGACCCGTCCGGGCGCGCGTGCGGGGCGACGCGCGGCACGAGAAAAGAAAAGCCGCACCGCAGGTCTCTGCGGCGCGGCATGGCTCTCTCTGGGCTGTCGCTACACGCGGGAGACGAACTTGCCGGTGCGGGTGTCGACCTTGATGACCTCACCCTGGTTGAGGTACATCGGGACCTGGACGAGGGCGCCGGTCTCGATCGTCGCGGGCTTGGTGCCGCCCTGGACGGTGTCGCCCTTGAAGCCGGGGTCGGTCTCGGTGATCTCGGCCTCGATGAACATGGGCGGCTGGACGCCGATCAGGTCGGTATCGGCGTAGAGCAGCTGGCAGGTGTCGTTCTCCTTGAACCAGACCGCGTTGTCGCCGATGAAGCTGGTGTCGACGGGGATCTGCTCGAAGGTCTCGGGATCCATGAAATAGTACGCGGCGCCGTCGTTGTAGAGGTACTGCATCTCACGGGTGATGAGCTGCACGTTCTCGAACTTGGTGCCCGCGTTGCAGGTCTGGTCGATGACGCGGCCGCTCTTGAGGTCACGAATCTTGTAGCGGACGAAGGCGCCGCCCTTGCCGGGCTTGACGTGCTGGAACTCGACGATCGTGTAGATCTTGTCCTTGATCTTGAGACCCATGCCGTTCTTGAAGTCTGCAGTGCTGATGGTAGCCAATGGACTCTCGCTTTCTCGAACGCCCGCATGCGGGCGACAGTCATGTGCGGTGCGCATTATAGCCCCCGCGCCGACCGTCGCGCCGCCAGCCGCCGCGATTCACAGAGCCAACAGCAGCGAGGCCCAGTTCGCGGCGGCCGGGAGCCGGGCGCCAGCGTCCCTTGGCGCCTAGTAGCCGCCTAGGAACAGCCGCTTGATGCCAAGTCCCATGACCTGCAGGAAGGTGGGCGACCTCTGGAGCCTGTCCTCGGGGACGTGGCCCCTGAAGGAGCGCAGGGTGCGCTTGTTGTCCCTGGTGGAGAAGGAGAAGTGCCCGTTGCTCCTGGTGAAGATGGCGAAGCGCGAGATGAGCCTGCCGCCGAACATCACCGACGCCGCGACGTAGTCGACCTCGTCCCAGGGGATCTGGATGTAGTCCTCTGGGTTGCGCTCGTTGTAGAACTCGACGGCCCGGTCCCCGACCAGCAGGTTGCCGTACGTCGTGAGCCCCTGGAAGGAGGTCGCTTTGATCGTGAGCTCGACCTTGGTGTTCTGTGATTGTGCCATCTGGCCCGCTTCCTTGTCTTAAAGCCGAAGGGGCCGCACCCGGCCCCGGTGCGAGGCACCGTAGAGGCTACTAGGTGCGGCCCCCAGCGTCCAGCCCCGAGGCCGGGCGCGCCTGAGGTAGATGCGCTACATGAACTTGAAGAAGCGACCGATGATGCCCACGCCGAACAGGGCGAGGATGATGGCGATCGGCGAGACCTTCTTCTTCAGGAGGTGGCAGCACAGGAGCGTGAGACCGAGCGCCGCCAGTCCGGGGATCAGCGAGTCGAGGTTCTGCTGGAGCGTGGTCACCTTGTACTCGTCCAGGCCGTTGACGCCGAGGCTGGAGTACTGCGTGAGCGCGCTCTTGATGCCCGCAGCGTCGCCGGTGATCTTGGACCAGTCGATGAAGGCGCCCTCGGACTGCTTGACCGTGGAGACGATCGGCGTGAAGGAGATGGACACCCACCGCTCTACCAGCGCGCCGATGATGAACATGCCGAGGATGGAGGCGCCCTCCGTGATCCTGCCGAGCATGCCGCCGGACAGGTCCTTGGTGATCTCGGTGCCGACGCGGTAGCCGAACTCCTGCGTGTACCACAGGAAGGCGATGCGGATGATGTTCCAGGCGACGAAGAACAGCAGCGGGCCGACGATGCTGCCGGCGAGCGCGAGCGACGCGCCGAGGGCGCCCAGGATGGGTCGGATGGTGAACCAGAAGACCGGGTCGCCGACGCCGGCGAGCGGGCCCATCATGCCGACCTTGACGCCCTGGATGGCCGCGTCGTCGATCGGCTCGCCGTTGGCGCGCTCCTCCTCGAGGGCCAGGGTGACGCCGATGACCGGCGCGGAGACGTAGGGGTGCGTGTTATAGAACTCGAGGTGGCGCTTGAGGGCAGCTGCGCGGTCCTCCTTGGTGCTGTAGAGCTTCTTGATCGCGGGGATCATGGCGTAGCACCAGCCGCCGTTCTGCATGCGCTCGTAGTTCCACGAGCCCTGCAGGTACTGGTGGCGCAGGCACACGGCCCTGCGGTCGCCCTTGGAGAGGGTGATCCTCTTGGGGTCCTTCTCGGTGGTCTTGTCGGAAGTCTCTTCTGCCATCGTGCTCACTCCCCTTCCTACTCGTAGTCGTCCAGGATGTCACCGAGCGGGTCGCCGCTGCCCGCGGCACCGCCGTTCTGCGTGGCGAGCTCCTTGAGGCCGAGGTAGATGAGGGCCAGGGAGAGGCCGATGACGCCGAGGGCGATGAGCGTGAGGCCGGACAGGGCGGCGAGGACGAAGCCGAGCGCGAAGAACGGCCAGGTCTCCTTGGTGGCCATCATGTTGATGACCATGGCGTAGCCGACCGCGGCGACCATGCCGCCGCCGACCTGCATGCCGCCGGACAGCCAAGCGGGCATGGCGCTCAGGACCGCGGTCACGGCGTCGACGGGGATGAAGCACAGCGCGGTCGCGGGGATGGCGATGCGGATGCCCTGCAGGCAGATGGCGAGGACCTGCCAGACCTCGATGGCACGGAAGTCGGCGCGCTCGGCCGCGGCGTCCATGGCGTGGACCATCGGGATGGCGATGGTGCGGCAGAGCATCGTGAGGAAGAGGCCGGCGACGGACAGCGGGATGGCCAGGGCGATCGAGGTGCTGATCGCGTTGGTGGGGTCCTGGTTGCCGTTGAGCGCGAGGGCCATGAGGATGGCGGACGCGACGGAGGCGAGGGCCGCGTCGGGCGCGACGGCCGCGCCGATGTTGGCCCAGCCGAGGGCGATCATCTGCAGGGAGCCGCCGAGCATGATGCCCTCGGTCGGGTGGCCCGTCACGATGCCGATGAGCGTGCAGGCCACCAGCGGCTGGTGGAACTCCCATTCGTCGAGGATGCCCTCCATGCCGGCCAGGAACGACACGATGAAGACGAGCAGGATGGTGATTGGCGACATGAGTTTCCCTCCTTCTTTCTCCTTGGCCCTTAGGCCATGTTCTTAGCCTTCAGAAGCGCCCAGATGTCGTCGACGTGGTCGGACGGCACCTTCTGGACGTAGAAGTGGGTCCCGTTGTCGCGGATCGCCTTGAGCGTCCTGACGTCGTCGGCGTCGCAGGCGATCGCCTGGTTGATGACGGTCTTGCCCTGGGAGGCGGCCATGGAGCCGATGCAGACCTCCGGAAACTTGACGCCGCCCTCCTCCGCGCGCAGGAGGTCCTGCGGGTTCTCGAAGAGGATCATCGCCTTGGTTGCGCCGAACCTGGGGTCCTTGTCGACCTGGACCAGCTTGCTGATGGGGATGACGTGTACGTGGACTCCGGGAGGCGCGGCTTGGATGATCATGTTCTTGCGGAGCTCGTCGTGGGCGACGCCGTCGGAGACGACGAGGATGCGGTCGGGCTGCACCTGCTTGGTCCACGCGGTCGCCACCTGGCCATGGAGCAGGCGGGTGTCGATGCGGACGTAGGCGTACTTGATGTGCCCGTCGCCCAGGACGGTCCCCTCGGGGATGGCGGCGCTGGACGCGGCGACCGGCGCGGGGGCGGCCACTGTGGCGGCCTCCGCGGGCTCGAGCTCCTCGGGCTTGACCTTGATGCCGCCCCTGGAGTCGGCGAAGATCTCCTGCATGACGGCGACGGCGGTGTCGGCGCCCATGCGAGACCCGTAGGCCGAGACGAGCATCGGCAGGTTGAGGCCGGTTATCGCGACCCAGTCCTTGTGGCCCTCCTCCGTGATGAGGCGGGAGACCTGGTTGAAGGGGGTGCCTCCCCACAGGTCCACCAGGAACAGCACGTGCTCCTGGTCCGAGAAGGTGGAGATCGCGTCAAGCAGCTTCTGGTGCATGTCGTCGGGGCCCATGTCAGGCGTCAGGACCACGGCCGCCACGTCTTCCTGCGGACCGAAGATCATGCTTCCCGACTCCTTGATGCCCTCGGCGAACCTGCCGTGGCTGGCGAGAACTATGCTGACCATCCAACTTCCTCCTTTGCTAACCTTCTGCGTCCGACAGAAACTTGTGAACCGTAGAGGCTCCATAACCGAAACACGTTATCTCTACAAATTCACCACTCACGCAGTATACGACAGATTCTAAACAGCGTTTGTGACAAGGCCCAGCGACCCCAGGGTTGCGGTTTGCGCACCTAGGATGGCTGGGCCCACATCAAAGGACACCGTATGGAGAAGCATGTCTAGACAAGTGGACGCGCTCTGGTAAGCTGGTGGGTTTCGCGCGGGCGGACGAGAGGTGGCGCGGACGCCGAGTGGATCTAACCCACCACCTGCAGCTCGTGGGGCGACTGCGTGAAGACGTGGTAGCCGTCCTCGCGCATCACGCCGAAGTCCTCGATGCGCACGCCGAACCGGCCGGGCAGGTAGATTCCCGGCTCATCCGTGATGACGGAGCCCACCGGCACCTCGCCGTCGTACGTCGCGCTGTAGCGCGGCATCTCGTGGATCTGGATACCCACGCCGTGGCCGAGGCCGTGCTTGAAGTAGTCGCCGTAGCCCGCCTCGGAGATGATGCGGACGGCGAGCTCGTGCATCTGCCGGCCGGGTTGGCCGGGCCTGGCCTCGCGGCGCACCGCCTCGTTCGCGGCGAGCACGACGTCGTAGACGTGGCGCATCTCCTCGGTCGGCTCGCCCACGGCGACCGTCCTCGTCATGTCCGAGCGATAGTCGCGATAGCTCGCGCCGAAGTCCATGGTCACGAAGTCGCCCTCCCTGACCACGTAGGCGCCCGGCTGGGCGTGGGGGTTGGCGCCGTCCGGGCCCGCCGCGACGATGGTGTCGAAGGCGAGGCCGTCCGCGCCGTGGTCGAACATGAACCCCTCGAGCTCCCTCTTGATCTGCATCTCGGTCATGCCGGCCTTGATGTAGCCGCAGATGTGCTCGAAGGCGGCGTCGGTGATCGACTGCGCGTGGCGCATGAGCTCGACCTCCTCGTCATCCTTCACGATCCTCAGGCGCTCGACGTCGCCGTGGAGGCGCGGGAGGAGGCAAGCGAGGGAGGCCGCGGCGAGCTCGCGCTCGAAGGCCTCGAAGAAGGCGAGCGTCAGGGTGTCCTCGACGGCGACCGTGCGCGCGCCGGCCTCGCCCACCCGCCGCGCCGCCCAGCGCGCGGGGGCCACGTCGTCCATGTCGATCCGCCAGGCGCTGCCCTCCCCCAGGCGCTCCCTGAAGGTGTTGAAATAGCGGGAGTCCGTGTGGAGCCAGAGCCCGTCCGCCGTGACGACGGCGGTGTGGGCGTCCTCGTCGTCGAAGGTCCGCTCCGCGCCGGTGAGCCAGCGCAGGTCGGGGTTGTTCCTCAGGATCGCGGCGTCGTAGCCGCGCTCGCGCATGATGGAGCGGAGGCGCTCCACGCGCCCCGCGGTCGCCCTTGTGTCTGCCATGTTCTTCGTCCTTCCTTACGTGGGAACGTTCACTCCGCCTGGGGGGCGTGCGCCGCGCACCAGGCCTCGGTGTGCTCGCGCAAAAGCTCGTCGTCGAGGTTGGCGAGCCGCACGCGGCCCAGCGCCTCCGGCACGAGGAGCATGAAGCGGTTGGTCCTCGAGAACCGCTCCGCCCTGAGCGCCGCGCGCAGGGCGGCGGGGTCCACCTCGCAGGCGAGGGCGGGCAACCCCAGCGCCTCGAGGAGCTCGTCCTGGGCGAGCATGTCGTCCACCGAGAGCTTGCCGAGGCCCACCGAGAGGCGCGCGGCGAAGCGCATCCCCTCGGCCACGAGGGTGGAGGGTGCGACGCCGGCGACCAGGGTCGCGAGCGCCGCCGCGATGTCCTCCCCGTAACGGGCGCTCTCGCGGATCGCGATGGAGGTGGAGGAGACGATGTGGCCTCTCCCCTTCGCCGTCTCCGCGAGCTGGCCGCAGAAGAGCACGGGGTCGCCCGACATGACCTGTTCCGCCCTGTCCCAGAGGGCGGAGAACTCCTTCTCCGACTGGCTGACCGCCGTCGCGACCATGAGGGCGCGGGCCATCCTCGAGCCCTCCGAGCCCAGGCCGTGCACCATGACGGACGGCTCGCAGACGGCGTTCTTGGCGCAGGCGCGCACGGCGACCATCTGCCGCGCCCCGCCCACGTCGAGCCCCCGGGGGGTCGTGCAGGCCCTGAGCAGGGCCTCCTCGTCGGTAGGCACGACGACCAGGGGCGTGCCCTGGGCCCAGAGGGAGCAGGAGTGGGACATGAGCGAGAGGGAGTCCGCGCCGCCCACCGCGAGACAGACGTCGTCGGCCGTCATGCCGGCGCGGGCGAGCGCCTCGAAGGCACCCTGGGCGGCGTCGAGCGTGCGCACGGAGGCCCCCTCCCCCGCGACCTCGTAGGGGGTCACCTCGAACCCCTCGCCGACGAGGAGCCTCCCGAGGTAGTCCGTGAGGTCCGCGTCGGCACCGGGCTCGCTCGCGAGCAGCGCGCGCTTCGGCCTGCCGACCGCGTCGCGGCAGACCTTGCCCGCCTGGTCGAGTGCGCCCTCCCCCCAACGGATGCCGCACGACGAGCCGGGGGTCGACACCCAGCACTTCTGCACGCTCTCGCTCTCGCTCATAGAAGGCCCTCCTCCCAGAGCAGGGCGCCGGCTTCCTGCGCCACCTGCTCGAAGCTCTTGCCGGTTATCTCCACGACGTAGTCCGCCGTCCGCTCGTAGAGCGGCATGCGGTGCTCGAAGAGGGCGCGCGTCTCGCCCGACGAGCCCCAGTCGGGGCGCTTCTCGGGGTGCTGGATCTGCCTCTCGGAGTCCTGGAGGCTCCCCCTGAGGAAGACCACGGCGCCCATCTCGTGCATGAGGCGGCAGTTCTCCTCACGCTCGACGATGCCCCCGCCGCAGCTGACGAGAAGGGAGCGCTCGTCGCGCAGGCGCCTCAGCACCTCGGTCTCCGCGTCCCTGAAGCGCCCCTCGCCGTCCTGGCGGAAGCACTCCGAGACCGTCTTCCTGAGCAGCCGCTCGGCGAGCCGATCCGTGTCCACGTACCGTCGGCGGTAAAGCCGGCCGAGGTTCCTCGCGAGCGTGGACTTGCCCACGCCGAGGAAGCCCACGAAGAAGACGTGGTCGCACCCTTCGTGGGTCACGTATCCGTTGTTGTTCACCGTCTGAGAATCTCCCGTGCTCGTTGACCTCCCAGATTCTAACCCAACGCCCCGCCGGTGACGTGCGGGGGCCGTCGCACGGGTCCCGCCGGCCCTGGGGCCGGCGCCTGCCTACTCGCTCTCCGCCGCGCTGCCGTTGCCCCCCGGCGCGCTCGAGCCGGAGTTCGCGATGGCGGTGAGGTGCTCCTCGTAGGTGTTCGAGAAGACGTGCTCGTCCTGCGTGATCCAGAAGTAGTAGTAGCTCGTGTCGGCGGGCGCCAGCGCCGCCTTGATCGACGCGAGGCTCGGCGTGCAGATCGGCGTGGGCGGCAGCCCCGTGTTCAGGTAGGTGTTGTACGGGCTCTCCTGCTTGAGGTCGTCCGCGGTCACTTCGCCGCCGGTCACGTACCCCATCGTCGCGTCGCTCTGCAGCGGCATCCCCGACGCAAGCCGGTTGTAGAAGACGGAGGCGATCTTGACGCGGTCGTCGTCCGTGAGCGCCTCGCGCTCGATGATCGACGCGAGCACCATGACCTGGTAGTCGCTCATCTGGTAGCCGTTGTAGCGCCTCGCGATGGCCGCCTCGCCCGCCGCGAAGTCGACCGAGCCGAGGACCTCGGACTGGTACTGGTCGAGCATCATCCTGATGACCGTGTCCGACGTGGCGTCCTTGCCCGAGATGTCGTAGGTCTTGGGGTAGAGGTAGCCCTCGAGCCCCTCCTCGTCGGCGGACTGCAGGAAGCTGTAGTCGGACGCGTAGTTGGCGACCTTGGCCTGGTCCTTGAAGTCCTGCTGCGAGATGCCGAGCGACGCCTCGACCTGCTGGGCCGTCTTGTCGAGCGTGAGGCCTTCGGCCACCGTGACGGTCCCCTGGCCGGAGTTAGGGCCGATGACGAGCTGTCTCACCACGTTCGCCGGGTCGGAGCCCGTCACGAAGACGTAGGTGCCGCTCTTGAGCTTCTGGTCGGCGTTCTGGGTCTGCACCGCCTTGAGGAAGGCGGAGGAGTCGGAGATGACGCCGGCGTCCATGAGCGTCTGCACGATCGTGGAGCCGCCCGCCCCGTCGGGGATGGTGACGGTCACCTCCTGCCCGGGCGTCACCTGGACGGTCTGCTGCGTCCTGCCGAGGCGGGGCGAGACGACCCTGAGCCACAGGAAGCCCCCCGCGACGCCGACGAACAGGACGAGAAGGGCGACTATTGCCGCGGTGCGGCCGGGGTGGCCCCGCCTCCCGCTCGCGTGGCGGGCCCCTCCCTCGCGCAGGTGTCCCTGGGCCTGGCGCGTCGCGCGCGCCGTCCGCTCGGAGACCCCCGTCGAGCCGGGCGCGGGCCTCGCCGCGCGCGG
>OMVS01000018.1 GCA_900314575.1 uncultured Olsenella sp.
CATCCTCGAGGGCATCGAGCGCAGGGACCGGATCGACTCCACGCGCGAGACGACGCCCCTCAGGCGCGCGGACGACGCGTACCTCCTCGACTCCTCGGACCTGACGGTCGAGCAGGAGCTCGAGCAGATCATGGGCCTCGTCGCCGCCGCCAGGGAGGCGGGCGGCCCGACGGGGCAGGCCGCGCCGTCCGGGCCGGCGGCGCCCGCCCCGGACGCGACCGCGAAGCCGGCTCCCGACGTTCCCGCGCCCGCAAGGCCCGCCCCTGCCCCCAAGCCCGCCCCTAAGCCCGCCCCCGCGGAGGGCCGGATGCGCGCCTTCGCCGGCAACTCCTTCGACGACTACTACGACCACGCGATGCGCGACTACCCCTGGACTGCCAAGGCCCTCCTCGGCTTCCTCGTCGGCGTGGTGGGCGCTGCGACCAAGGTGCTCTGGCCGTGGCGCATCGAGGGCGCGGAGAGGCTCTGGGACGCCTCGGCGGAGGGCGGCAAGGGCCGCGTGATCGTCATGAACCACGTCTCCATGCTCGACCCGGTCGTGGTCTACGTCTCCGAGTGGGTCCACGGCAGGCGCGTGCGCTGCGTCTACAAGAGCGAGTTCGACAAGGTGAAGGTGGCGACCTGGCTCTTCACGCGCGCGGGCGCCGTCCCCGTGCGCCGCGGCACCGCAGACATCAAGGTCGTGCGCCGCGCGCAGAGGGCGCTCGAGCGCGGGGAGGACGTCCTTATCTTCCCCGAGGGCACCAGGGTGAAGGCCGACGACGAGGAGGTGGAGCTGCACGGCGGCTTCGCCCTCATGGCGCAGCTCGCCAAGGCGCGCGTCCTCCCCGTCGCCATCGTCGGCGCGCGCGACATCACGACGCGCACCCGCAAGGTCCCGCACTTCCACCGGGTCTTCCTCAAGGCCGGCGAGCCCATCGGCTTCGACGGGATCGGGGCCAAGGGGCGCAAGCGCCAGGCGGCCGAGATGGAGCGGGTCGCCATGGAGCGGGTCTATGCCCTGCGCGCCGAGCTGCGTGCGGAGCACCCGGGGAAGCTCTAACGAGAGGGGCGATGAGGACATGAGGCCACGGATAGTCGTCGCGTCCGAGGCGGGGGCCTGCTACGGGGTCGAGCGCGCGCTCGAGCTCGTGAGGGAGGCCGCGCGCGGGAGCGAGGGGCCCCTCTACACGCTCGGGCCCCTCATCCACAACCCGCAGGTCGTCGCCAGCCTCGAGGAGGACGGCGTCGGTGTCGTCGAGGGCCCCGGGCAGGCAGCGGGCGCGACGCTCGTGCTCAGGACCCACGGCGTGACCCCCGCAACCGAGCGGGCGGCGAGGGAGGCCGGAGCCGCGGTCATAGACGCGACCTGCCCCTACGTCAAGAAGGCGCACCTGGCCGCCGAGCGGCTCAGCGAGGAGGGCTACCAGGTCGTGATCGTGGGCGAGAAGGGCCACCCGGAGGTCGAGGGCACGCTCGGCCACGCCCCGGGCGCCCTCGTGGTCGCCGACGCGGCCGAGCTCGATGGCGCGAGGGTCGGGCGCAGGGTCGGGGTGGTCGTGCAGACCACGCAGACGCGCGCCTGCCTGCGCGCGGTGGTGGACCGCCTGCTCGACCTCGCCGAGGAGGTCCGCGTCGTCAACACCATCTGCGACGCCACGACCGAGCGCCAGAGGGCGGCCGCCAAGCTCGCCCTAGAGGCGGACGTCGTCATCGTGATCGGCGGGCGCATCTCGGCCAACACGACCCACCTCGCCGAGATCTGCTCCGAGCGCTGCCCGGCGACCCACCACATAGAGACGCCCGAGGAGCTCGAGGCCGGCTGGTTCGAGGGCGCCTCCCTCGTCGGCGTCACGGCCGGCGCGTCGACGCCCCACGAGCAGATCGAGGCTGTGGCCTCCGCCATCGCCCGCCTCTGCGACGGGGTGGGGGAGTAGGCCATGGCGAGGGCAGGGGAGAAGGACGTGCGGCCCGCGCCCGGCGCGTCCCCGCGCCGCGCCGACTACGCGAGCACCCGCGAGCGCAGGGTGGGGGCCTGGGTGGCCGCCGTCGAGGAGGGCAGCCCCGCGTGGGAGGCGGGCCTCGAGCCCGGCATGCGCATCGACTCGGTGGGCGGCGCCCCCCTGCGCGACATCATCGACTGGCGCTGGGAGGCCTCCGACGCCGTCGCCGAGCTCGCCGTCTTCGACCCCGCCACGGGCGAGGAGTACGCCTGCACCCTCGAGCGCGAGTCCGGCGAGGACTGGGGCGTCGAGTTCGAGGACGTGCTCTTCGACGGCATCCGCACCTGCGTGAACGCCTGCCAGTTCTGCTTCATGAGGATGCTCCCGGAGGACGCGCGCGCCTCGCTCACGCTCCGCGACGACGACTACCGCCTCTCCTTCACCCAGGGCAACTTCGTCACGCTGACCAACATGACCGACGAGGACGTCGAGCGCGTCATCGCCTACCGCCTGGAGCCGATGAACGTCTCCATCCACGCCGTCACCCCCGAGGTGCGCCGTTCGCTCATCGGGCCCAGGGCCATGCGCGGGATCGAGGTCCTGGAGCGGCTCTGCGAGGCGGGCATCGAGGTGCACGGCCAGATCGTGCTCTGCGCCGGCATCAACGACGGCGCGGAGCTCGTCCGCACGCTCGACTGGGTCGAGGCGCGCAGGCAGATCACCTCGCTCGCCATCGTGCCGATGGGCTACACCAAGTACTCAAAGGTCTTCTCGCGCTCCTTCTCCGAGGACGTGGAGGCGAGTCGCGCCGTCGTGCGGCTGCTCGAGCCCTACCAGGCGCGCGCCCGCGCCGAGCTCGGCATCACGCGCTTCCAGCTCTCCGACGAGTTCTACGTCGACGCACACCTGCCCGTGCCCGCGGCCGAGACCTACGACGGCTACCCGCAGTTCTACGACGGCATCGGGATGCTCAGGAGCTTCCTCGACGAGGCGGCCGCGCTCGCCGCGGACGGCGCGGCGGAACTCGCGCGCGTGGCGCGCGACCTGGGCTCCGGAGGGGGCAGGGCGCTCCTCGTGGTGGGGGAGGCCGCCCTCGGGGCAACGCGGGACCTCTGCGCCCTCTGGGCGCGGGCGCTCGCGGCCGAGCCCTGCGGAGACGGGGCGCAGGGGGCCGAGAAGGACGGCGGTCCCCGCGCGCTTCCCGTGGAGCCGCTCGCGATCCGCAACGACTACTACGGCGGCGACGTCAACGTCACCGGGCTCATCGTCTCGCGCGACCTCCTGGCTCAGCTGCCGGCCTCGCTCGACGGCACCCTGGTCGTGCTCCCGGAGGCCATGTTCAACTTCGACCGGCTCACCCTGGACGGCGACTCCGAGGGGCACATAGCGGAGGAGGTGGCGCGGCGCGGGGGCGTGGCCTGCGTCTCGGAGACCTCGCCGCGCGCCCTCGTGGCGGCCGTGGCGGCCCACGCGGGCGGCCTTGGCCCATGTGCGCAAACTCTGTAACCGGAGGGCGGGGTTTCCCGTCGGCCGCGCTTCTCGGCTAGTATCAGACCCAACTACCGAGAGCAAGGAGAGCCATGCCCAAACCCATCGTCGCCGTCGTGGGCCGCCCCAACGTCGGCAAGTCCACGCTCGTGAACAGGCTCGCCGAGCGTCGCGAGGCGATCGTGCACGAGTCGCGCGGCGTCACGCGCGACCGCTCATACCACGACACCGACTGGAACGGCCGCGAGTTCACCCTGGTGGACACGGGCGGCATCGAGTCTGTCAAGAGCAAGGACGCCTTCGCCCCGCGCATCCGCGAGCAGGCGCTCGCCGCCTGCGACGAGGCGGACGTCATCGTCTTCGTCGTGGACGGCACCTGCGGCATCACGGACGAGGACGAGGAGGTCGCGCGCGTCGTGCGCAAGGCGGACAAGCCCGTCTTCCTCATCGTCAACAAGCAGGACAACCCCGATTCGGAGTCCGACCTCTGGCCGTTCTACTCGCTCGGCGTCGGCGAGCCGAGGTCCATCTCGGCCACGCACGGCTACGGCACGGGGGACCTGCTCGATGACATCGTCGCGGCCTTCCCCGAGGAGCACGAGGAGGAAGAGGTGGAGGACGACGGCTGCCTGAGCGTCGCGATCATCGGCCGGCCCAACGTCGGCAAGTCTTCGCTCACCAACCGCCTCGTGGGCAAGAAGCGCTCGATCGTCTCTGACGTGGCGGGGACCACGCGCGACGCCATCGACACCGTGATCGAGTTCGAGGGCCGGCGCATCCGCCTCGTCGACACGGCGGGCATGCGCAAGAAGAACCAGGTCCACGAGGACGTGGAGTACTACAGCCTCGTGAGGGGGCTCGCCGCCATCGACCGCGCGGACGTCTGCGTGCTCGTCGTGGACTCCACGGTCGGCGTGACCGAGCAGGACCAGAAGCTCGCGGCGACGGCCATCGACCGCGGCTGCGCCCTCGTGCTGTGCCTCAACAAGTGGGACCTCGTGGACACCGAGCAGGCGCGCGACCGCGTCGTCGCCTCCATCGACCGCAGGATGGCCTTCGCCTCCTGGGCGCCCTACGTCAACGCCTCCGCCCTGACCGGGCGCGCCTGCGCGAAGGTTATGCAGGTCGCCTGCAAGGCGGCCGAGGCGCGCGCCATCCGCATGAGGACCTCCCAGATCAACGCCGTGCTCGACGCCATCAGGGAGACGGGTCACACCGTCGTGCGCAAGAACCGCCGCCTCAAGATCAACTACGCGACGCAGACGGGCGAGAGGCCCCCGGTCATCACCTTCTTCTGCAACGCCCCCGACCTCGTGGACGACAACTTCGAGCGCTTCCTCGAGAACCGCATCCGCGCGGCCTTCGACCTTGCGGGTACGCCCATCCGCTTCAAGTTCAAGAGGAAGGACCAGTAGGATGGCAAGGCTCGCCCTGGTGACGGCCGCCTGCATGGCGGTCGCCTACTTCGTGTGCGGGATCCCCTTCGGCCTCGTGGCCACCAGGGGGGACGGCGTCGACGTCCGCAAGGCGGGCTCGGGCAACATCGGCATGACCAACGTCGCGCGCACCGTGGGCGGCAAGGCCGCAGCGGCCACCTTCGCGGGCGACATGGGCAAGGGCCTCGTCTGCATGCTGCTCGCGCGCGCCGTCGTGGCCGGCGCGTGCTTCGGCGGGGACTGGTCGATGCTCGCGCCCTCCTCGCCCTTCGCCCTCTCCATGACGCTGGTCTTCTCGTGCTGCGTGCTCGGCCACGTCTTCAGCCCCTACCTGCGCTTCCACGGCGGCAAGGGGATATCGGTGGGCTTCGGCGCCGGCCTCGGCCTCTTCTGGCCGATCGGCCTGGGCATGCTCGCCGTGTTCGCGGCCTTCGCCGTGCCCTCGCGCTACGTCTCGCTCGGCTCCGTCATGGCGGCAATCTCGCTGCCCGTCCAGTGCGCGCTCTGGGGCATGGGCCCGGCGGCGCTCGCGCCGGTGACCGTCGTGGCCTGCGTCGTGATCTGGGCGCACCGCAACAACATCAGGAGGCTCGCGAGCCACCAGGAGAGCAGGTTCTCCGTCCGCCACCGCGACGGCGCCGACGAGGGCACCGACGGGGGCGAGCGCAGGTGAGCGCGGGGGAGGAGGGCTCGCCCCGCCTCGCGCGCGTCTCGGTCGTCGGGACGGGCTCGTGGGGCACGGCGGCGACGGGCCTCGTCGCGCCCAAGGCCGAGAAGGTCGTCCTCTGGGGGCGTTCCCCTGAGGCCTGCGAGGCCATCAACCGGACCCGCCACAACCCGCGCCACCTCACGGGCTACGAGCTCGCGCGTAACGTGTCGGCCACGGCCGACCTCGCGGAGGCAGCGTCGGGCGCGGACGCCCTCGTCCTCGCCCTTCCCTCGGCCTACCTGCGCGCCACGGCGCGATCGCTCGCGCCCTACGCCGGCGCCACGACCCCGGTCCTCGTGCTGACCAAGGGCGTCGAGCCCGGGACGGGCGACCTCATGTCCGACGTCGTGGCCGAAGAGCTGGGGAACCCCGGGCGCGTCGCGGCCCTGAGCGGCCCCAACCACGCCGAGGAGATCTGCCAGGGGTCCTACGCGGCGGCGGTCGTCGCGAGCGCGGAGGCGGGGTGCGCCACCTTCTTCCAGCGCCTCATGGGCTCGCACGACTTCCGCGTGTACGCGAGCGCGGACCTCACCGGCGTCGAGGTCTCGGGCGCGGTCAAGAACGTCGTCGCCATCGCCTGCGGCGTGGCCGCGGGGCTGGGCGCCGGCGACAACACGCTCGCGGCGCTCATGACGCGCGGCATCGCCGAGATGAGCCGCGTGGTCGCGGCCCTCGGCGGCGACCCCATGACCTGCATGGGGCTCGCGGGCATGGGCGACCTCGTCGCGACCTGCACCTCGCGCCACTCGAGGAACCGCACCTTCGGCGAGGCCTTCGCCGCGGGCGAGTCGCTCGAGTCCTACCAGAGCAGGACCCACATGGTCGTGGAGGGGGCCGCCGCGGCGCGGAGCGTCTATGAGCTTGCGCAGAAACATGCCATAGAGGCGCCCATCACGTGCGTGGTTCACGCTATCCTTTACGAGGGCCTGCCCCTCGCCGAGGCGATCGAGTCGCTCCTGCAGAGGAGGGTCCGCGAGGAGTTCTACGGGCTCGGGACAAACGAATAGGGCCACCCGGAAGCGGTGCGGGCGAGGTGCCATGAAGGCGCCGCCGTCGGCCTCCGCCGGCAGGCGCGGGGGCGAGAGAGGGCAGGAACGTGACAGAAGACTTCGTGTATCTCGACTATGCGGCCTCGGCGCCCATGCGGCCGGAGGCGCTCGCCGCCGAGCGAGCCTACGAGGAGGCGCCCTACGCCGGCGCCAACCCCAACTCGCTGCATACGACGGGCAGGATGGCCGCCCGCGCCCTCGACGGCGCCCGCGCCGACCTCGTGCGCGTCATGGGAGGGCGCTTCCGCCCCTCCGACGTCGTCTTCACGTCCTCGGGCACCGAGAGCAACAACCTCGCCCTCTACGGCCTCGCCGAGGGGATGCGCTCGCGCGACCGCTCGCGCTCGCGCGTCGTCGTCTCGGCGATCGAGCACGACTCCGAGGAGGAGGTCATCCCCTCGCTCAGGGAGCGCGGGTTCGAGGTGACCTCCGTGCAGCCGGGGCGCGACGGCGTCGTCACGCCCGAGGCCCTCACGGAGGCGATGGGCCGAGACGTCGCCCTCGTCTCAGTGATGAGCGCCAACAACGAGACCGGCGTCGTACAGCCCGTAGGCGCGCTCGCCCGCGTAGCGCACGCCTCGGGCGCCCTCTTCCACACCGACGCCGCCCAGGCGTTCTGCAAGGTGCCGCTCGACGTGGCCGAGGCGGACGCGGTCACGCTCTCCGCGCACAAGGTCGGGGGTCCCGTGGGCATCGCCGCGCTCGTGGTGAGGGGGAAGTGCCCGCTGCGCCCGCAGTGCTTCGGCGGCGGGCAGGAGCAGGGCAAGCGCCCCGGCACACAGCCCGTGCGCGACGCACTCGCCTTCGCGGCCGCGGCTAGGGCCGCCTCCTCGGACCTCGAGGGGCGCCGTCGCCTCGTGGCTGCCCGCGCCCAGGCGCTTTACGACGCCGTCTGCGCTGAGGGCACGGGCATCGTCCCCACGACGACGGCGGAGATGGGCCCCGGGAGGCTGCCCGGCATGGTGAGCGTCATGGCGCCGGGGCTCGACTCCGAGTCGCTCGTGCTGCAGCTCGACGCCGCTGGCTTCGAGGTCTCCGCGGCCTCCGCCTGCGCGAGCGCCTCGCTCGAGCCGAGCCACGTGCTCTCCGCCATGGGGATTCCCCGCGACGAGGCCCTGGGGTCGCTGCGCATCTCGTTCGACGAGCGCGTCGACCCCGCCGACCTCGAGCGCTTCGGCGAGGAGCTCGTGGGGGTCGTGAGGCGGCTCTCGCGAAGGCGCGGATAGCGGGAAGGCCCGGGCGCGCGGCTCAGCGCGGCGCCTGGCGAGGAGGGCCGCGCACGCGCGGCGGGACACGAGTACCTTCCGGACGACGGACTAGGGAGTTTGGAGACGACATGAAGGAGACGGAGGCCCTGCTGAGGCTCCAGGAGATCGACCTCGAGCTCATGAGGCACAAGGCGACCCTGGCGGAGATGCCCCAGGCCAAGAAGGTCGCCGCGGTCAAGGCCGCCAAGCGCAAGCTGGCGCAGGACTACAAGCGCCTCTTCGGGCAGCTCAAGGACTGCCGGATGGAGCTCGAGGAGAACGAGGCCAAGCAGCGCGACTGCGAGGAGAAGATCGAGCGCGTGAAGGCCGAGTACTCCTCCGGCGATGCCGGCTTCAGGGCGGCCAAGGACGCAGAGGCGCACCTCACCGCCCTGGCCAAGGGCCACGAGAAGCTCGTCTATCGCCACGGGGAGCTCACGAAGGAGCAGGAGCGCCTCGAGCGCGCCGAGAGGAACGCGCGCGACCTCGACGCGCGCCTGACCGAGGAGGGCAAGGCCCAGATCGCCTCCTACCAGGAGGAGACCAGGGAGCTGCACGAGACGATCGAGGAGCTCGGACAGGAGCGCGAGCACTGCCTGCGCAACATGACCGAGGACGTGCGCAAGCGCTACGCCGCGGCGAGCGAGCGCTTCGGCGGGCTCGCGGTCGAGCGGCTCCGCGGGAACGTCCCCTCGGTCTGCCGCGTCAAGCTCCAGCCTGCAGCCTACAGCGACCTCGTGCACGGCCCCGCCATCACCGAGTGCCCCTACTGCCACCGCCTGCTCGTGACCGAGGGGGCGCTCGACGATGTCGAGTAGGGAGGGGGCGCCCGAGCCATACCACGCCCTGCTCGTGGTCTGCGGAGGCATCGCGGCATACAAGGCGGCCGAGGTGACGCGGGGCCTGCAGAAGGAGGGCGTCGAGGTGCGCTGCGTCCTCACCGAGGCGGCCGAGCGCTTCGTCGGGCGCGCGACCTTCGAGGGCCTCACGCGCCAGCCGGTGGGCACCGACGAGTTCTCCTACCCCGACCCCGCCATGCGGATCCCCCACGTCGACCTCGCCGACTGGGCGGACGTGGTCGTGGTCGTTCCCGCCACGGCGAACGTGATGGCCAAGATGGCCGCCGGTATCGCGGATGACCTCGCCACCTCGGCGCTGCTCGCCACGCCGGCCGCGACCCCCATCGTCGTCGTCCCGGCCATGAACGTCAACATGTGGTCCAACCCCGCCACCCAGCGCAACCGCGCGACCCTCGCCGCCCGCGGCGTGCGCCTCGTCGAGCCCGTCAGCGGGCGCCTCGCCTGCGGCTACGAGGGCTGCGGCAAGCTCGCGCCCGTGGACGACGTCGTGGACGCGGCCCTCCTCGCCCTCCTCGGGTCCAAGTCCCGGCAGGACCTGGCCGGGGTTCGCGTCCTCGTCACCGCAGGGCCCACCCACGAGGCCATCGACCCCGTGCGCTACATCGCGAACGAGTCGAGCGGGAAGATGGGCTACTCCATCGCGCGGGCCGCGCGGCTGAGGGGCGCCGAGGTCACGCTCGTGAGCGGCCCCACCTCGCTCAGGCCCCCGGCGGGCGTCGAGGTCGTGGACGTGGTGTCCGCGAGCGACCTCCACCGCGCGGCCACCGAGCTCTTCGAGGTGGCGGACGTCGCGATTCTCGCCGCCGCCGTGGCGGACTACACCCCCGCGGCACCGGCTGACCACAAGCTCAAGAAGGCCCGCGAGCGCCTCGACCGCATAGAGCTCGTCGAGACCGAGGACGTCCTGAGGGAGCTCTCGGCCGGGAGGGGACGGCGCGTCGTGGTGGGCTTCGCCGCCGAGACCGAGGACGTCGTGGAGAACGCGGAGGAGAAGCTCCGCCACAAGGGGTGCGACCTCATCGTCGCGAACAAGGTCGGGGGCGCCGACTCCGCCTTCGGCTCCGACACCGACGAGGTCGTCCTCGTCTCCGCCGCGGGCGCCGAGAGGCTCCCGCGCCTCGAGAAGGCCCAGGTGGCCGACGTCCTTCTCGACCGCGTGAGGCGCATCCTGGAGGAGCGCGCGGGGGACGAAAGGGCATGAGGGAGGAGCGGCTGGTCCTGGGCTGCCACCTCTCCGTGGCGAAGGGGCTCAGCGCCGCGGCCCGCACGGCCGCCTCGATCGGGGCCACGACCTTCGCGTTCTTCACGCGCAACCCCCGCGGCGGCCGGGCGAAGGACCTCGCGGAGAAGGACGTGCGCGGCATGAGGCGCATCTGCGAGGAGGGCGGCTTCGGCACGCTCGTCGCGCACGCGCCCTACACGCTGAACCTCGCCTCCGCCAAGCCGGACGTCGTGCGCTACGGCCGCGAGGCGCTCGCCGCCGACCTCGCGAGGCTCGACGCCATAGGCGGCTGCTACCTCAACCTGCACCCGGGCAGCCACGTGGGGCAGGGGGCGGATCGCGGCATCGAGCTCGTCTGCGAGGGGCTCGACGAGGTCCTGGCGCAGGGCTTCGAGACCCGCGTCCTTCTCGAGACCATGGCCGGCAAGGGCTCGGAGGTGGGCCGGAGCTTCGAGGAGCTCGAGCGGATCATCGAGGGCACGCGCGAAGGCGACGCGCTCGGCGTCTGCCTGGACACCTGCCACGTGAGCGACGCGGGCTACGACGTCGCGCACGACCTGGGCGGGGTCCTGGACGAGTTCGACCGCGTGATCGGGCTCGAGCGGCTCTGCGCCCTGCACGTGAACGACTCGAAGAACCCGTGCGGGTCGCACAAGGACCGCCACGAGAGGATCGGGGAGGGCACGCTCGGGCTCGGCTTCTTCGCCGAGCTGGTGCGCGACCCCCGCACGCGCGGGCTGCCCATGATCCTCGAGACCCCCAACGAGCTTCCCGGATACGAGGCCGAGATCGCCCTCTTGAGGCGGCTCGCCTCGGGCGGGGACGCGGAGGGGGGAGCGGGCGACGACAAGGACGACGCCGCGGCAGGCGCCGGCGCCCCTGCGGGCGCGGGCGGAGGGTCCGCCGCGGGAGAGGAAGGCTAGGTTTTGGGCATTCTCATCGGCTGCGAGCACCTGTCACAGGAGTGGCCGGGCAAGCGGGTCCTCCAGGACGTCACGATCGGCGTCAACGAGGGGGAGCGGATCGGCGTGGTCGGGCGCAACGGCGACGGGAAGTCGACGCTGCTCGCCCTCATGGCGCGCCAGCTGGAGCCGGACGCGGGGTCGGTCGTCTACCGCAACAACATCCACGTCGGCACGCTCGCCCAGGCCGACGACCTCGCCGACGACGACACGGTGACGAGGGCGATCTTCGGCGACGTCCCCGAGTACGCCTGGGCCTCCGACCCCAGGGTCCGCCAGATCCTCGACGAGCTCATGGGCGACGTCGACCTGTCGGCGCGGGTGGGGAGCCTCTCCGGCGGCCAGAGGCGCCGCTGCGACCTCGCGCGGCTCCTCGTGGGGACCTGGGACGTCATCCTCATGGACGAGCCGACCAACCACCTCGACATGCACGCCATCACCTGGCTCGCGCGCCACCTCAGGGGCCGCTGGCCCGAGGGGCAGGGCGCGCTGCTCGTCGTCACGCACGACCGGTGGTTCCTCGACGAGGTCTGCGAGCACATGTGGGAGGTCCACGACGGCGAGGTGGAGCCGTTCGAGGGCGGCTACTCCGCCTACGTGCAGCAGCGCGTCGAGCGGCAGCGCCAGGCCCAGGCGACGGAGGAACGGCGCCAGAACATGCTGCGCAAGGAGCTCAACTGGCTCGCGCACGGCGCTAAGGCGCGCTCGAGCAAGCCGAAGTTCCGCATAGACGCCGCCATGGAGCTGCTCGCCGGCGACCCGCCGGTGCGCGACTCCATCGAGCTCAGGCGGATGGCCGTATCGAGGCTCGGCAAGCAGGTCATCGAGCTCAAGGGCGTCTCGGCCGGCTATCCCTCCCAAGGCGGCGGCACGCGGACGGTGATCGACGACGTCTCGTGGATCATCGGCCCGGGCGACCGCGTGGGCATCCTGGGCGAGAACGGCGCGGGCAAGTCGACCCTGCTGCGCGTCATGTGCGGCCGCCAGCGGCCGACGGCGGGCACGGTCAAGATCGGCAAGTCCGTCCGCTTCGGGTGGCTCTCCCAGCACCTGGACGGGCTCTCCGAGCGAGACGGCTGGCGCGTCCAGGAGATCCTGGCGCAGTACAAGAAGTACTACGTCGTCGACGGGAAGCCCCAGAGCCCCGAGCAGATGCTCGAGCGGCTCGGGTTCGAGCGCCGCGAGTTCATGACCTACGTGCGCGACCTCTCCGGCGGGCAGCGCCGTCGCCTCGCCCTCCTGCTCGTTCTCCTCGAGGAGCCCAACGTCCTCGTCCTCGACGAGCCGGGCAACGACCTCGACACCGACATGCTCGCCATCGTGGAGGACCTCCTCGACACCTGGCCGGGCACCCTGCTGCTCGTGAGCCACGACCGCTTCCTGATGGAGCGCGTGACGGACGACCAGTTCGCCCTCATCGACGGGCACGTGACGCACGTGCCGGGAGGCGTCGACGAGTACCTGCGCCTCCTCGACGAGCGCGAGCGGGCGCGCGCCGCCGAGAAGGAGGCCGCCGAGCGTAGGGCCGCGGCCGCGGACGAGGGGGCGGTTGCGGGGCAGGCCGCCTCGGAGGGCCTCTCCAACAAGGAGCGCCGCGAGCTCAAGAAGCGCTACGACGCCATCGAGCGCCGCCTGGAGAAGCTCGAGGGGGAGCCGGACCGCCTGCGCGGGGAGCTCGCCGGGGTGGACCCCACCGACTACGAGGCCCTCGTCGCCGCGCAGCGCCGCGTGGACGACGCGGAGGCGGAGATCTCCTCGCTCGAGGACGAGTGGCTCGAGCTCGCCGACCGCCTGGGGCTCTCGTAGCGCCGGGCGTCATTCACCCATACATCCGTTGTATGGGTGCGTACCAGACTCGTCTCCAAGAGCGGGAGCCCGCGACCCGCGCGTGTGATAGGTTCGTATCCGGCGGGGCGCCGCGGCGTGCAGGGTCCGCGGCGCCCCGCCGTCTTAGTGCAAGAATCCTGCCGACGGAGGGCTAGGCCCATGAAGAGGCTGCTCAAGAGGTTCCTTCCCCCCTACAGGGGGCGCATAGCGCTCGGCGTCTGCTTCAAGCTCGTCGAGGTCGTGTTCGACATCCTGAACCCGCTGGTCGTGGCCTACATGATCGACCGGGGCGTGGGCGGGCGCGACGCGGGGCTGGTCCTGCGCTGCGGCCTCCTGCTCGTGCTCTTCGCCGCGGTGGGCTGGTCCTTCACGATGGTCTGCCAGCGCATGGCGGCCGTCGTCTCGCAGGCGACCGGCACGGACCTGCGCCGCGCGCTCTTCGAGAAGGTCAACGAGCTCTCGGCCGAGGACGTCGACCGCTTCGGAACGCCGAGCCTCGTGACCCGCGTCACGAACGACGTCAACCAGATCCAGGTCGCCGTCGCGCTCGGCATCCGCCAGCTCGTGCGCTTCCCGCTGATCGCCGTCGGCGCGATGGTCTCGGCGCTGCTCATCGACTGGCACCTGGGCGTCGTCTTCCTTGCCTGCACGCCGGCGATCGGGCTCGTCTTCTACCTCGTGATGAGCCGGTCGGTGCCCTACTTCCGCGTCATGCAGAGAAAGCTCGACAAGGTCTCCCTCGTCACGCGTGAGGCGCTCTCCGGCGTCCGCGTGATCCGCGCCTTCGGTCGCGAGCAGGCGGAGAAGGACCGCTTCTCCGAGGCCGCCTCCGACCAGGCGCAGACCGCGATCGACGTGGGGCGCCTCTCGAGCGTCCTCAACCCCGCGACCTTCCTCGTGATGAACCTCGGCATCGTCTGCATCCTGTGGGCGGGCGGCATCCGCGTCGACGCGGGCGAGCTCACGCAGGGGCAGGTCATGGCCTTCGTGAACTACATGATGCAGACGCTCACCTCGGTCGCCTACATCGCCAACCTCGTCGTCATATTCACCAGGGCCACGGCCTCGGGCCAGCGCATCATGGAGGTCCTCGACTGCGTGCCCAAGGTCACGGACGAGGGCAACCGGAGGCTCGCTCTGAGCGGGGGCGCGCCCGCGATCTCGCTCGCGGGCGTCGGCTTCTCCTACGAGGGCGCCAAGGTTCCCGCCCTCACCGGCGTGACGCTCGAGCTGGGGCGCGGCCAGACGCTCGGCGTCATCGGCGGCACGGGCTCGGGCAAGTCGACCCTGGCGCGCCTCATCGCGCGCCTCTACGACCCCACGGAGGGCACGGTGGAGGTCCTGGGGCACGACGTCGCCGCCTACCCGTTCGACCAGCTGCGCGAGGTCGTCTCGATCGTCCCGCAGCAGGCCTCGCTCGTCTCGGGCACCATCCGCTCGAACCTCTCCTGGAGGGACGAGGGCGCCACGGACGAGGAGCTCTGGGACGCGCTCGAGGCCGCGCAGGCCGCGGACTTCGTGCGGGCCAAGCCCGCCGGCCTCGACGAGGTCGTGGAGGCGGGCGGCAGGAACTTCTCGGGCGGCCAGCGCCAGCGGCTCACCATCGCGCGGGCCCTCGTCGGCTCCCCCCGCATCTGCATACTGGACGACTCCGCGAGCGCGCTGGACTTCAAGACGGACGCGCGCCTGCGCCACGCCCTGCGTGAGCGGGCGGGCGCCATGACCTCCGTGGTCATCTCGCAGCGCGTCTCCTCCGTCATGCACGCAGACCTCATCTGCGTCCTGGACCACGGGCGCATGGTCGGGCTCGGCACGCACGAGGAGCTCCTCGACGGCTGCCCCCTCTACCGCGAGATCGCGGAGTCCCAGCTCGGAGCCAAGGAGGTGGCCTAGGATGCCCAATCCCTATGCGGCGAGCGCGACGGCCTCTGCCGTCATGGCGACGGTGCGCGGCGGCAGCGGCGGCCCCAAGGGGCCGGGCGCCCCGGACGACCTGGACGTGAGCGGCTACGGTGCGGGCGTGGTCCTCAGGCGGGTCCTCGGCTACGTGGGCCCGCACGCCTGGTCGCTCGTCCTCGCGTTCCTGCTCAACGTTGTCTCGGTGCTCCTGCAGCTCTACGCCCCCATCCTCGTGGGGCGCGGGATCGATCGGATCGTCGCGGCGCGCGCCGTGGACTTCGCCGCGCTCGCGCCCGTCCTGAGGGAGCTCGTCGCCGTCGCCGTCGTGGCCGCCGCCACCAGCTGGCTCGCGGGCTACCTCACCAACCGCCTCGCCTACGAGACCGTCCGCGACCTGCGCATCGACGCCTACGACAAGCTCCACGCGCTGCCGCTCTCCTTCATAGACGCGCACGCCCACGGCGACTTGCTCTCGCGCGTGGTCAACGACGTCGACCAGGTGGGTGACGGCCTGCTGCAGGGCTTCACGCAGCTCTTCTCGGGCATCGTGACCATTGCCGGCACGCTGGCCTTCATGTTCTCGATCTCCGTCCCGGTCGCCGTGGTCGTGGTCTGCGTGACGCCGCTCTCCATCCTCGTGGCGAGCCTCATCACGCACTTCTCGGCCGAGAGCTTCAAGGCGCAGCAGGGCCTGCAGGGCCGCCTCAGCGGCTACGCGGAGGAGATGATCTCGAACCAGAAGCTGGTGAGCGCCTTCGGGCGGCAGAGGGCCTGTGTGGGGGAGTTCTCGGGCATCAACGACGAGCTCTACGGCGTCGGCGTCAGGGCGCAGTTCGTGAGCTCCTTCTCCAACCCCTCGACGCGCCTGGTCAACAACGTCGTGTACGCCATCGTCGCCATGGTGGGCGTCTCGGCCGTGATCACCGGCTTCCCCTCGGCGCTCAGCGTGGGCCAGGTCCAGAGCTTCCTCTCCTACACCAACCAGTACATGACGCCCTTCAACCAGATCTCCGCCGTCGTGACCCAGGTGCAGACCGCGTTCGCCTCGGCGCGGCGCCTCTTCGCGCTGCTCGACGCCACGGACGAGGAGCCGGACGCGCCCGATGCGGCCGAGCTCGCGGATGCGCGCGGCGAGGTCGCCTTCGAGGGCGTGGGGTTCGCCTACGACCGCGAGAAGGCCGCCCGGGGCGAGCTGCTGCTCCAGGACATAGACTTCAGCATGCCCGCCGGGGCGAGCTTCGCCCTCGTGGGGCCCACGGGCTGCGGCAAGACGACCCTCATCAACCTGCTGCTGCGCTTCTACGACGTGGACCGCGGCCGCATCATCGTGGACGGCTCCGACACGCGCCGCCTCACGAGGAGGAGCCTGAGGGCGGCCTTCGGCATGGTCTTGCAGGACACCTGGCTCTTCGAGGGCACCATCGCGGACAACATCGCCTACGGACGTCCGGACGCCACGCGCGACCAGGTCGTCGAGGCCGCCAAGCGCGCCCACGCCCACAAGTTCGTGGTCCAGCTGCCCGACGGCTACGACACCGTGGTCGGCGAGGGCGGCGGGATGCTCTCCGCGGGACAGCGCCAGCTGCTCTGCATCGCCCGCGTCATGCTCGCCGACCCCGCGATCCTGCTGCTCGACGAGGCGACGAGCTCCATCGACACCAGGACCGAGCGCCAGGTCCAGCGCGCCTTCGACGAGATGATGGAGGGTCGCACGTCGCTGGTCGTGGCGCACCGCCTCTCCACGATCCAGAACGCCGACTGCATCCTCGTGATCCGCGACGGCAGGATCGCCGAGCGGGGCACCCACGAGGAGCTCCTCGCACGCGGCGGCTTCTACGCCGAGCTCTACCGCTCCCAGTTCGCGGAGTAGAGGGCGGGCTGAAGGCCCCTGTCCCAGGGGCGGCGTGCCCTCGTCCGCACGGGGCGGGGCCGCACGCCCTTGTCTGCCTGGGGCGCCAGCTAGGCACGACGAGCCAGGCTGGGCTAACATGTCCCCCAGCACGCAAGCCGACACTTTGGAGGAACCATGCCGATAGACTTCAGCACCACCGCGGTCCTCGTGATAGACGAGCTCGTGACGAAGGGCGACGACTCCCTCTACAACCCGTCCGAGGAGGAGCAGCGCGTGGTGGACAACAGCGCGCGCGTGCTAGAGGCCGCCCGGGCCCGGGACCTGCCGATCGTCTTCTGCTGCGACCAGCACCTCCGCGGCCTTGACCGCGAGCTCGAGCTGTGGGGCGACCATGGCCTCAAGGGCGTCGCCGTCCCCAACCCGCTGCTGCGCCCGGGTTCGGGCCGGCGCGAGTTCGTGATCCCCAAGCGCCGCTACTCGGGCTTCTTCCAGACGGACCTCGACCTCACCCTCCGCGAGCTGGGCGTGAGGTGCGTCATCGCCGTCGGCGAGGACACCAACATCTGCGTGCTCCACACCCTCGCCGACGCCTACTTCCTCGGCTACGAGAGCGTCGTGGTGGAAGACGCCACCCGCACCTTCCTGTGCGGCACGCAGGAGGCGGGCATCGAGCACTTCGAGCGCTGCTACGGCTCGAGGATCGTCTCGACCGAGGAGATCGTCTCGGAGCTCGCCGCGGCCGGGGCGGGGGAGTAGTGGAGAAGGACGCGCGCCCCGAGGCGACGTCCGGGGCAGTGCCCGTGACGGCGCCCGCACCTGCGGGCCCGAGGGCGGAGAAGACGGTCGCCGAGACCGCCGCCGAGGTGACCCACACCGTCCTTTACCAGGACATCAACGGCGTGGGGAGGCTCTACGGCGGCCGGCTGATGGAGTGGATCGACGAGGCGGCGGCCATCGTCGCCCGCCGGCACTGCGGCGGGTCCGTCACGACCGCCTGCATCGACCAGCTGCAGTTCCGCCACCCCGCGTACCGCAACGACATCGTGGACGTCGTGGCGCGCGTCACGTACGTGGGAAACACCTCGCTCGAGGTGAGGGTCGACTCCTACGTCGAGGACGTCCGCGACGGCAGCCGCGAGAAGATCAATCGCGCCTTCCTGACCCTCGTGCACGTGGACGAGCTCGGGCGGCCCCGCCCCGTGCCCTACGGGCTGAGGATGCTCACCGACGAGGAGCGCTCGGAGCACGACGACGCGCTCAAGCGGCTCGAGCTGCGTAAGCTCCGCCGCGAGGAGCACTACTAGGCTCGACCGGCCCGCGGGGCCGGCCGGTCCCGCGGCGGGCGGGCTAGGGGAGCAGGAGCAGGGCCGCCAGCAGGCAGGCCTGCCCGACGCTGTTCGTGAGCTGCTCGACCCAGTTGGACCTCGCGTCCATCTGGTCCCGGTGCGAGCCGAGCCAGCCCATGAGGGCCATGCAGGCGACCCACGCAGCCAGCAGCGGGAGGGCGGGGAGCGAGAGCGCCGCCGCGAGCACGGGGGCCCAGCTGACGCGTGCGGTCAGGAGGCCCGCGGCCATGAGGACGAAGCCTGTGGGCATGGTCCTGGCCATCTGGCGGGAGAGCGGCCTCACGTCCTTGTCGGCCAGCGCGACGAGGAGCTTCCAGAGCACCTTCCCCAGGGCGCCGACGGCCGAGACCGCGGCGCCCACGCAGAAGAGGGGGCTCGCGACCCGACCTGCGACCACGAGCGTGGAGAGGCAGAAGAGCACCACGGGGACGGCGTCCGCCAGGGCGAGGGGGAGCGTGAAGCCCTGGGGCGTGCCTTCCGCCCCTGCGCGCCCCCCGGCGTCCGCGCCAGAGCCGGACGGGTGCCTGTCGCCGACGTCGCGTCGCATGGTGCTCCTCCCGGGTCGCTGGGGCCCCGCCTGGCCCGGGGCGCCCATATTGTGGGATATAGTAACCCCGCGTACGCGCGTCTCGTCCGACGCGAGCCGTCGGGCACCGGAAGGGAGTCATCTGTGCAGTTCTGGATCTTGTTCCTGCTCGCCCTGGCGGTGAGCTCCATAGGCTTCAAGAAGTTCGTCTGGTTCATCTCGCTGGGCTACGGGTTCTCGATCGCGGCCCTCGGCGTCGCGCTCGTCGTGATGTTCTGGGACGCGCTCACGCCGCCCACCGCCCTCATCTGCGCCCTCATCGTCGCCTACGGGCTCCGCCTTGGCCTCTTCCTGCTGCACAGGGAGCGCTCCTCCAAGGACTACAACCGGGTCATGAGGACGCAGGTCAACGACGGCTCCGGGCTGAGTCTGCCGGTGCGCGTCCTCATCTGGGCGACCTGCGCCCTCCTCTACGCCTGCGAGGTGAGCCCGGTGCTGTTCAGACTCGCGGCGGGAGGGGCGACGGGGCCCTCGACGGTGGCGGGCGCGCTCGTGATGGTCGCTGGCATCGCGCTCGAGTCAGTCGCCGACCTGCAGAAGTCCGCGCAGAAGCGGCGCGACCCGCACCGGTTCTGCGACAAGGGCCTCTTCTCCTTCGTGCGCTGCCCCAACTACCTCGGCGAGGTCCTCTGCTGGACGGGCGTCTTCGTCTCGGGCGCGACGGCGCTCTCCGGCCTTGCGCAGTGGGCGGCGGCGCTCTTCGGCTACGTCGGCATCGTGTACGTGATGTTCGGCGGCGCGCGCCGCCTCGAGATCCGCCAGAACCGCAACTACGGGTCTGACCCCGCCTACCAGGCCTACGTCAGGGCGACGCCGATCCTCATCCCGTTCGTGCCGCTCTACAGCGTCGAGCGCTTCACCTGGCTCAAGGGCTAGCGCGGGTTTGAGTGCATGCGGGATCGAAGGTATCAGTCGCGTAGAAAAAAGCCGCGTAGAAAAAAGGCCAGGGTAACAAGCCCTGGCCTGAACGCTCGTGGTCGGGTGGACAGGATTTGAACCTGCGACCCCTTGACCCCCAGTCAAGTGCGCTACCAAACTGCGCCACCACCCGAGGTGAGAGACTCTGTCTCGCACAGGAAGAAACTCTAACACCCGCGCGCGGCAAACGCAACAGTTTTTTCTCGCCCTTTTCGCGCTTTCGGACCCCCTCGCCACCACCATGCGAGAAGTTCTCGCCCGTGTGGGCTAACCTAGGGGTTCCCTGACCGACGGGCCCAGCCCGGGGCGCGGCTCGCCGCCTCCCGCCCTGCCGCGCTCGCGCGAGGCGCCCCGGTCAGTCTCTCCTTCGTTCGTCCGCAGGCCGTGGGGGTCCAGATGTCGCTCGAATCCAGCCAGATTCTCTCGTATTGCGAGGAAGTCACGAAGTTCGCGTCGCAGGGGCCGGTCTCGTTCGGCATCGACGAGTGCGTCGCCGAGGTCGGCTTCGACGCGGTGCGCGCGGGCTACATACCGCACGAGGACGCGCGTCGCCTCATCGACGACTACGTCGCCAGGCCCGGCAGGTCGCTCGACCGCGCGGGCAGGATCCCCGTCGCCGTGTCGCTCAGGACCCTCGTCTTCGACGACCCGCGCCGCAAGAGCGCCGGGCTCCTCCTCATCTCGGCCATGCTCGACGTAAACGGCCGCCTCTCCTTCGTGAAGGGCCTGCAGTACCCCTGGATCCCGCTCGACCGGCTGAGCGGAGCCGGCCTCGACGCCCGCACGCTGGTGGTCTCGAGCCTCGAGGAATACCGCGGCTGGCAGAGGGCGGCCCAGGACCGCTACCGCTCGCTCTCGACCTGGGGCGGCTACGTGGACCTGGCCTGCGCCATGTACGCCGGCATCGCGCACGTAGACGAGGACTACCTCGAGAGCGCGCCCTGCTCGGTCGATGCAAGGACCTGCTGCATCAAGGCGATCCTCACGCTGGACGCCTCGGCCATCCCCTCCGAGGTCTTCGCGGCGCGCCGCCGCTCCGCGGTGCCGCGGCCCGACGCCCTGGAGGAGGTGCTCCGCAGGCCGGGCACGCCAGAGCTCCCGGAGCACGTACCCGACGTGGCGGAGGCCGTCTTCGACCGCATCAAGGACAGGCGCGGCAGCATCCAGGCGCTCTCCGGCATGCCCGACGACGCCTACCGCGCGATCTCGTCGCTCTCGGTGAGCCTGCCCTGGCACCTGGGCGTCGTCGAGGCGCCGATGGGGGAGTGCTCGAGCGCTCTCGCCTGCGCCCTCGCCTGCGCCCTCGTGACCGACGCGGCCGTGCGCGGCGCGGAGCAGCCCCGCGTCATCCTCGCCACCCCCGACGCGAGGTGGCGCGAGGACCTGGAGCGCCAGCTCTCGCGCTACCTCGGGACGGGCTCGAGCCAGCTCGCGACCCCCTGGGTCCCCGGCCGGAGGGCGGAGTGGTCGCGCCGCCTGCGCGAGGCCTCCTACCTCGACGAGGTCGAGAAGGCCCTCGGCTCGAGGCCCCTCTCGGTCGCCAACGCCGCGATGGTCATCGGCCAGCGGCTCCGCAGGATCGACCAGGTCCGCTGCGAGCTCGTGGACGCCTACCGAGAGATGCAGCTCGCGAGCGACCTCGTGGCGCAGCAGGCCGACGGCCTCCTCTCGCTGGCGAAGCTCCGGCGCGACCTGCTGTGGGCGAACGGCCGCCTCGAGTTCTGGTCGGGCCTGCTCAAGGGCAACCCGCCCCGCAAGAAGGTCCTCTCCTCCGGCCTCGCCTCCCAGCGCGGCATCATCGCCTCCAAGGCGGAGCCGGGCGAGAAGATCGCGCACACCTACGCCAACCTCGACGACGTCTGCCACGCCTACCGTGCGGAGATCGCCGAGCTCGAGGAGAGGATCCGCCTCGCGAACCAGGAGGCCGCCAGGCTGGACCTGAGGATCCGACAGCACTCCGCCTACGGGACGGTCTGCTCAGAGCTCGTCGACGCCATCGCGGACGCCTGCCGCCTCGACTCCGGCGGTCGCGCCCGCCTGAACGCCCTGTTCGCCTCCGACAACCTCACGCCGCTGAGGCTCGAGCGCGCCCTCGACGCGACGGTGCGCGAGGTGGAGTTCTGGCTCGCGCTGCACCTCTTCGAGGCGCGGGCGTTCGAGTCCGGCGCGGACTTCGCCTGGTGCGAGGTGGTCGCCTACCAGCAGGTGCCCGCCCGCGTCAGCGGATCGTCGGTGGCGGACCCCATCGACCTGCTCGTCACCCTCGGCTCTGAGCGCATGCAGACGCCGCGCGCGCTCGCCTGCCTCGCGCTCGCCCGGCGCGCGGTCGTGGTCGGCGACCCGTGCGGGCTCAGGCCCAAGTGGGAGTTCGACCCGGCCACCGACCACGGCATCGGGGCGCTTTGCATGTCGGCCGAGGAGTACGGCGAGCTCGTGGCGGAGGGCCTCAGCGCCTCGGCGCCCTCGACGCTGCTCGGCTGCGCCACGGCCTGCGCCGCGCGGACTCCCTCGGTCATCCGCGAGCGCGTCACCTGCCTCGACGACGCCCCCGCCGACCTTCGGGCCTTCAGGGCCGACGCCTTCTACGGCCGCGGTGACGCCGCGGCCGGCGCGCCGGCGGCTGCGGCGGGCAAGGAGGGCGCCGCCGACCAGGAGGGCGACGTGGACAAGACGGCCCTGCCGCCCCTCCAGGTGCACCGCGTCAGGTCCGAGGCGCGCTCGGTGGGGCACAGCCTCAGCAACCCCAGCGAGGCAAGGGCGCTCGTGCGCTGGGTGGAGGAGAACCTCGACGCCATAGCCGCGCTCGAGGAGACCCGGCGCGAGCCCGTCGAGGGCACGTCCCTGCGCGACGCGCAGCCCGCGCCCGGCTCCCGGCCGGCGCGTCCCGTCCGCCCCGTGCTCGTGCTGACGCCCTTCACCGCCCAGCGCCACCTCATCGAGGAGGAGCTGCGCTCGGCGGGCCTCGAGGTCGCGCGCAGGTGCGAGGTGGCGATCGTCCGCGAGCTCGGCGCCCGCAGGGCACCCGTCGTCGCCCTCTCGATGGCGGACTCCGTCTCGGGCATCGAGCAGCGCTACTTCGGCGGCGTCGACGCCATACTCGCCGCCGCGAGCGCGGCCGCGAGCGACTGCCTCGCGCTCTTCTGCGACACGAGCTGGGTCGCCGGCGCCACCGGCACGCCCGGCAGGTCGCTGGTGCAGCTCTCGGCTCACGCCTCGCTCGAGGACGGCCCGGCCGACGAGCCCGACCCCTCGGGTGCAGACGCGGCCGCGCCTGCGAGCGGGCGCCTCACGCTGGAGGAGATCCTCCGCGACCTCCGGCGCACGGGCTCCGTCATAGCCGAGGTCGGGCCCGGGGAGGCGTATCGCTGGCTCGAGGAGGACGGCCTCGTCATGCGGGCGCGTGCGCGGAACGGGCGGCTCGCGTGGGTGCCGACCGCACGCGGGCTCGAGGCCGGCATCCGCATCGAGCAGGGCGCCGACGACGGGATGTCCTGCTCCTTCCTGCCAAGCTCGCAGGGGTGCGTGCTCGCGAGCGTCCTCAGGCGCACGGAGTAGCCCCGCCTGCCGCGGCAAGCGCCCCCGAGGCGCCTCTGACGGCCTCGCCCCCGGGCGGGATTCGGCGTGAAGCCGGGATAAGCGCGAGTCGATGGGATAAGATACCAAGCTGTATGCATCTGCAGGCGCAACGAAAGGCCTCCATGAGCTCCAAGAAAGAAAAGGCGACCTCCACGATCAAGCAGATGGTCGCTCCGGACGCCGCGGAATCCCAGAGGGCCGGCACCACCACGGCGCCGGTCGGCACCTCCGACAACCCCTCGCACAAGGTCTTCACGGTGGCGAACGTCATCACGGTCTGCCGTTTCGTCCTCACCATCGTGTTCCTCGTGCTGTTCGTGAACCACGAGAACCGCATGGTCGCCCTCGCCTGCTACGCCATAGCGGCGCTGACGGACTTCCTCGACGGCCAGATCGCGCGCAGGACGCAGACCGTGAGCTGGCTCGGCAAGGTCATGGACCCGATCATGGACCGCGTGCTGCTCTTCACGGGCGTGCTCGGGCTGATGGTCACCGGCGAGCTGCCCATCTGGGTCGCCGTCTTCGTGATCGGCCGCGACGCCTACCTGGGCATCGGCGCGCTCGCGCTCCAGCGCTACCGGAAGCGCCCCGTCGACGTCGTCTACATCGGCAAGGTCACGACGGCGCTCCTCATGTTCGGCTTCGTGGACCTGCTGCTCGGCGTGCCGCAGCTTCGGCCGCTGGGGCTGGTGGGCGCCTCCTGGCTGCCCTTCCTCAACTCCGAGCCCGCCGCCCTCGGCATCGTCTTCGTGTACGCGGGCGTCGTATGCTCGACGATAACCGCCTGCATCTACACGCGCGAGGGGCTCAAGATCAGGCGCGACGCCCTCGAGGGACAGGGGCGCTAGCATGCGGCTCTCCTCTGCGACGCGCATGGCCCCGCGCGCCAAGCGGCCGCCGGCGTCCTGCGCCGCCTTCGCCGCCTGCCTTGCCGCGGCGCTCGCCATCCTCGTCGGCGTCCTCGCGCCCACACGCGCCCTGGCCGCAGACGGCCAGGAGGCACCCACGCTCACCGAGGCGCAGGCCGCCATCGTGGTGGACCAGGCGGGCAACGTGCTCTTCTCCAAGAACGCGGACCAGGAGTTCCCGATGGCCTCCATCACGAAGGTCATGACGGCGATCGTCGCGCTCGACTCCGGCAAGTCCTTGGACGACGTCTGCACGATCACCGACGCCAACCTCGGCGGCGAGGCGCAGGCCGCCGGATACGTGGAGACCGACGCCCCGACCTTCCGCGAGCTGCTGAACGCCATGCTCGTCTACTCGGCGAACGACGCGGCCTACAACATAGCCGTCAACGTCGCCGGCTCGGAGGCGGCCTTCGTCGAGCGCATGAACGCGAAGGCGCAGGAGATCGGCATGACGCACACGCACTTCGTGAACAGCCACGGCCTCGAGGACGACGCCCACTACTCGAGCGCGGAGGACCTCGTCAGGATGGGCCGCTACGCCTTCGAGAACTACCCGCTCATCTCGCAGACGGTCCACCAGACCTCGACCGTCGTCACCGCCAACGGCACGAGCACGCGGCTCTACTCGACAGACGCGCTCATGGGCGTCTACCCGGGCATGCGCGGGATAAAGACCGGCAAAGTCTCCACCGGCACGACCTTCCTCGGGGCCAGCGAGCGCAACAACGTGCAGCTCTTCACCGCCGTGCTCGGCTGCACCACGGACGAGGGTCGCTTCACGGACACGCGGAGCCTCATGGACTGGGCCTACCAGACCTACCAAAAGCGGCTAGTCGCGCGCACCGGCTGGACGCTGGCGCTGCACCCGTACGCCTACGACCTCGGCCTCAGGGTGGCGGAGTCGCCCATGCTCGACGCGACCTTCTCCGTCTGGCCCGACGGCGGCTACCTCTCCTACACCACCACGCGCCTCAGTGCAGGCTCGCTCCTCGAGCCCGGCGCCCTGACCGGCGCCACCACGTGGGAGCAGTCAGGACGCGCGCTCGGCAGCGTCGTCCTGGGGACCTCGCGGCTCGTGAGGCGCTCCTCGTGGCCGGTCTTCTCGCTCCCGCTCTTCTCTGAGACCGAATACGGCGCCAGCTAGCGGCAGCAGAGAAGGACCTGCCACGGCAACATCCGTCACCATCCTGCGAGGCGATCGTCACATGTCCCAAGAGCGCGACTTCTCCCGTGCGCCCGGCTCGGCGTGCATATCCGTCCTCTACGAGGAGCACCTCCTGCTGAGCGCGAGCTTCGGAGACCGGCTCGCGTCGCGGCCGCCCGTCCCGAGCGCCTACGGCGATGGCGTCGGCGAGCGCGACGCGCTCGAGCGCGGCACGGCCCTCTCCGACCTGTCAGGCCTCTCGTGCCTGCTCTTCAGCGGCCCCTCCGCCACGGCCTTCGCCCACATCGCCTTCTCGGGACGCGAGCTCGCGGTAGGGGAGTGCGCGTACGAGTGCGTCCTCATGGGGGACGGGAGGCTCGCCTCGGTGCCGCTCCTCGCGCGCACGGGCGACGCCGAGTTCGCCGTCCTCGACGCCTCGCCGCGCGCCCAGCTGCTCGCGTCCTGGCTCTCCTTCCTCGCCAACGTCGAGAGCGGCGGGGTGGAGCCCTTCTCGGACCTCGTGGCGGAGAACGTCACGGGATCCCTCGTGCCGCTCCTGCTCGCCGGCGCCGACGCCACGCGCGTCGCCTCCGACTACCTGCCCGAGGGCGCCGCGCTGCCCGCGTGCGAGCAGATCCGCAGCATCGCGCTCGACGGACGGATAGCCTCGCTCGTGGCGCGCGTGGACCCCGCGGCCGCTCGCGCCGCAGGCGCCCCCGCCTACCTGCTTCTCGTCCCTCCCGACGACGCGCGCGCCGTCTGGAGGAGCCTGCTCTCCTTCGAGAGCGTGGCGCCCGTGGGCTCAGAGGCGCTCCGCCAGCACCTCGCAGACCGGCTCCCGTGGGCCTCCTGGCTCGGGGTCGTCGGCGGGGACGTCGCCAACGCCGGCGCGGAGGGCCCTCTGGCGGCGCACGACCTCGTGGCCGCCGGGCTCGCGCGCCCGCAGATGGACTTCGTGGGCGCCCGCGGGCTCGCGTAGGGCGCGCTTGTGGAAGAATCGGCTCAGCATCGGCTCGGGCCCGGCGGAGAGGCGCCGGGCGGCCCACGACAGCGAGGTGACGCATGAAGTACGCGATAAGCGCCGCGGACGTGCCGGACGCGCTCGGACGCTACTCACAGGGTACGACCGCCGGCAGGCTGATCTTCTCGGCCGGCCAGGTAGGCAGGGACGCCGAGGATCCGGACGTGCTCGTCGACGGAGGGCCGGTTGCCGAGTGCGAGCGCATCTGCGACATCTTCGAGAAGCTCCTCGAGGAGGTGGACTGCTCCCTCACGGACGTGGCGGCGATCACCGTCTACCTCACCGACCTCGACTACGCCGACGCGGTCGACGCCGTCCTGGGCAGGCGCTTCGGCACCCCGGGCCCGGCGCGCACGGTCGTGGAGGTCAGCGCGCTGCCCATGGCGGCCCGCATAGAAATGGACTTCGTCGCCTGCCGATAGCGCTATCATTGACTCACTACGCAAATTTTGAGGGGAGCCACGCAATGCCGACCAACAAGGACAACATGGGTGCGACCGAGATCTTCCGCATGCCCTCCGCGGATTCCACGGTCCCTGACCTGATGGGCGAGAACGCCCTGGTACACCCGACCCTTACCATCGTGAAGGGGCCCTCGACCGGCCAGGTCTTCGAGCTGGACGAGAGCGACATCACGCTCGGGCGAGACCCCAAGAACAGCGTCTTCCTGAACGACATGACGGTCTCCCGCAAGCACGCCCACATCGACCTCACCGGCATCGCCTCCGGCTACGCCTCCATCGAGGACCTGGGCTCCCTCAACGGCACCTGGGTGGACGGCGCCATCGTCAACAAGGCGCTCCTGAAGGACGGCTCCACGATCCAGATCGG
>OMVS01000058.1 GCA_900314575.1 uncultured Olsenella sp.
CAGGGTACCGGCGGCGCCCCCGCGGGCGCGCCCGGGGACGGCCCCCGCGCCGGAGGCGACGCGTCGCCCGAGGGCGCCCGCTCCGTCGCCGGGGCGACGAGGGCGGTGGGGGCATGGCTCTCCCGCACCTTCCCCGGGCATGAGAACGCCGTGTTGTTCGGCTTCGTCGGGTTCCTCGTCGCCGTCCTTATCTTTATCATCGGGTTCTGGCGCACGCTGTTCATCGCGCTCGTGGTGGTCGCGTTCGTGGCCGTCGGCCAGTGCCTGGACGGAGACCCCAAGATCCTCCGGGCGCTGAAGCGGGCGCTCGGCGACGGCAGGGACTAGAGAGGCGCCGAGCCCGCCTGCGAGAGGCGGCGCGGGCACCGCTGCTGGAAGGGAGCTTTGCATGGCCAAGAAGGAAGTCGCGCGCGACGAGGCGGCCGAGGAGCCTGCCGTCGCGGACGTCGAGACGGAGCCCGAGGGCAGCGACATCCCCGTCGAGGACGAGGACCTGGAGTCCGAGGACTCCCTGACCTTCTCCAACGGCGTCATCGAGAAGATCGTCGCCATCGCGATGCGCGACGTCCCCGGCGTCGTGGGCATGAAGGGCGGCTGGATCAACCGCGTCCAGGACGCGCTGGGCGCCGCCGACCCGCGCAAGGGCGTCAGCGTCGAGGTGACGCCGGACAGCTCCGTGCGCGTGAACATCTCCGTGCTGATGGAGTACGGCGCCTACGCGCCGCAGGTCTTCGAGGACGTCAAGAAGACGGTGGTCAAGCAGGTCACCGGCATGACCGGCCTCGAGATCGCCGGCGTCAACCTGAGGATCGAGGACGTGCTCACCCCCGAGGAGGTTCGCGCCCGCCGCAACGAGGGCAAGGCGGAGGCCGAGGCCGCCGTCCTGCCCGCGCAGGGCGACGCGGCCCAGCCGGAGCCCGAGGGCGCGGGGACGACCCCTGCGCCCGCGCCCGCCGAGGGGACGCAGGCGTCCGCCGGCAATCCGGCCGAAGAGGAAGCCTAGCGCATGGGGGCGCGCACCGCGCTCGCGACGGGCCTGGGCAGGCTCGCCCACTGGGGCCTGCACGACGTCCTGCACAGGTCCGCCTCGCAGCTGCCGGGCCGCGTGGCGCTGGCCGTCGACCCTCACGCGATAGCGGGGCTCGCGCCCAAGCTCTCGCAGGGCTCGATCGTGGTCTGCGGCACCAACGGCAAGACGACGACCAACAACGTCCTCGCCTGCGCGATGGAGGCGGCGGGCTACCGCGTGCTCTGCAACCGCGAGGGCGCCAACATGGCCGCTGGCGTGGCGGCGGCGCTCCTGCCCGGCCGCTCCGCCGACTGGGCGGTGATGGAGGCCGACGAGCTCTCGACGGTCAACATCGTGCCGGCGCTGAGGCCGCGCTACCTCGTGCTGCTGAACCTCTTCCGCGACCAGCTCGACCGCGCGGGCGAGATCGACCACGTCCAGGACACGATCGCCTCCGCCCTCGCCGCCTCGCCCGAGACGGTGCTCGTGGTCTGCGGCGACGACCCCATCTCCATGGGCGTGGCCTTGAGGGCGCGCGAGGCGGGCACCCGCGTGCTCGCCTTCGGCATCGCCGAGGACCTCCGCCTCGGCGCCGACCGCGTCCCGGAGGGGGCCTTCTGCCAGGCGTGCGGCGCGCAGCTCGACTACGACTACCGCACCTACGCGCAGCTCGGCGCCTTCCGCTGCCCCAGGGGCGACTTCGCCCGCCCGGAGCTCGACTTCTGGGCCACGGGGGTGCGCGTGGGACGCGAGGGCGTCTCGTTCGACGCCTCGGGCCGCACGCTTCCCGGCAAGGTGCGCGTCTGCGCCTCGTTCGGCGGGGTCTACATGGTCTACAACCTGCTCGCGGCCTTCGTCGCCGCCTCGCTCGCGGGCGTGGACGGCCAGACCTTCCAGCGGGCGCTCGACGGCTATCACCCCGAGAACGGCCGCCTGCAGCACTTCGTCGTCGACGGCCGCGAGGTCGTCCTCAACCTCGCGAAGAACCCGACCGGCTTCAACCAGAACATCTCGCTGCTGCTCGCGGACGAGCGCGAGAAGGCCGCGTTCCTCGTTATCAACGACGACTTCAACGACGGTAAGGACATCTCCTGGATCTGGGACGTGGACTTCGAGCGGCTCGCCGGTGCCCCCGAGGCCCTGAGGGTCGTCGCGGGCGGCCACCGCGCGAACGACGTCCAGGTGCGCCTCAAGTACGCGGGCATCGAGGCGCCGATCGCGGGCAGCGTGGCGGAGGCGCTCGAGGCGATCTCCGACCTGCCGCGGGAGCGCCCGCTCTACGTGCTCACGAACTACAGCGCGCTGTGGCCTGCGAAGGCGGAGCTCGAGCGGATGGGGGAGCGCCATGAGTGAGAGCGCCTCGAGGACCCTCAGGGTCGCACACCTCTACCCGGAGCTCCTCAACCTCTACGGGGACTCCGGCAACATCCTGTGCCTGCGCAAGCGGATGGAGTGGCGCGGCATCGAGCCGGACGTCCGCGAGGTGCACGTGGGCGACCGCCCGAGCTTCTCGGGCGTGGACATCGCCTTCATCGGCGGCGGCTCCGACCGGGAGCAGAGGATCGTCTGCGACTACCTCCTCGAGGAGAAAGACGAGCTCGCCGCCTTCGTGGAGGACGGCGGCGTCCTCGCGGCGGTATGTGGGGGCTACCAGCTCCTCGGCCACTCCTACGCGATGGGCGACCAGGTCGTGGAGGGCCTGGGGCTCGTCGACCTCTTCACGGACCACGGGGAGCCGCGCATCATCGGCAACATCGCCGTCGAGTCGCGCGTCTCGCCCCAGCCGATCGTGGGCTACGAGAACCATGCGGGCCGCACGCACCTCGGGGAGGGCGTCGAGCCGCTCGGCAGGGTGTTCTTCGGGTGCGGCAACGACGGCGCGTCGGGCTTCGAGGGCTGCCTCTACAAGAACGTGCTCGGGACCTACGTCCACGGGCCCCTGCTGCCCAAGAACCCCGGCGTAGCGGACTGGCTCATCGCGCGCGCCCTCGAGCGGCGCTACGGCAGCGCCGACCTGGAGCCGTTGGACGATAGGGAGGAGCTCGCCGCCAACGAGGTTATGTACCATCGACTGATGGCGGGCGAGGTCGAGGAGCTGTAGCCGACCGCCCGCGCCCGTCGGACCAGAAGGCGAGAGGAGCCGCCCCATGGCTAAGGTCATCGTATTCGGAAGTCTCAACATGGACCTCTCGGTCGTCTGTGGCCGCATGCCGCGCGAGGGCGAGACGGTCATGGGCTCGGGGTTCTTCACCAACGCGGGCGGCAAGGGAGGCAACCAGGCCGTCGCCGCCGTGCGCGCCGGCGTCGAGACGCACATGATCGCCCGCGTCGGTGCCGACGAGTTCGGCAGGAGGCTCACGGACGGCCTCGAGTGGTACGGCGTCCGCTGCGACGCCGTCTGCCGCGCGGAGGGCTACCCCACCGGCACGGCGGTCATCATCCGCTGCGAGGGCGAGAACCGCATCATCGTCGACCCCGGCGCCAACCTGGCGCTCGGCCCCGACGAGGCCATCGCAGACTTCGACGCCATCGCGGAGGAGGGCGACATCCTGCTCACCCAGCTGGAGTGCAGCCTGGAGACCACCGGGGCCCTCCTCGCGCACGCGCACGCGCGCGGCGTCAAGACCGTGCTCAACGCGGCGCCCGCTTTCGAGCTGCCCGAGGCGCTCTACCGCGACCTCGACATCCTGTGCGTCAACGAGACGGAGTGCGAGCGCCTTTCCGGCGTCTACCCCGCAGACCGCTGGCGCCAGCGCGACGCGCTCGGGTTCTTCGAGCGCTGCGGCGTCGCGGACACGATCATCACGCTCGGCAGGCGCGGCTCGGTGACCATGGGGGAGGGCGAGGACGCCCCCCACCTGGTCGAGGCCTTCAGGGTCGACGCGGTCGACACGACCGGCGCGGGCGACGCCTACCTCGGCATGCTCGCCGCCGAGCTCGTGCGCGGGGAGGGCCTGACCTCCGCGATGGAGGTGGCCACGGCCGCGAGCGCCCTCGCGGTCGGCAAGCCCGGCGCCCAGCGCGCCATGCCGACGCTCGACGAGGTGGAGGAGTTCCTCCGCTCCCGTCGCGAGCGCGTGCGAGCCTAGGCGAGAGGCGGGCCGGCTTGGGCGAGGATGCGGTGCAGGCGGGGCGGGCGAAGCGCTCCGGGGGGTCGCGCGGCGCCAGGTCGCGCGACGGGTCCCGGGGGCGCACCTCCGCCGCGTCCGGACGGGGCGGCCGTCCCTGGGTCGACTACTTCGCGTGGCTCCGCGCGGTCGCGGCCGTGGCCATCGTCTTCATGCACGCGGTCGTCTCCACGCTCAAGGACGCCGCGCCCGCCGTCGACGACCTCGTCGCCCGCGCGGTGGGCCAGGCCTTCATGATCCCGCTCACGCGCTGGGCGGTGCCGGTCTTCTTCATGATCACGGGCGCCCTGCTCCTGGACCCCGAGAAGGACGTGGGGTTCGACCGCATCCGTCGCTACGTATGGCGCATGGTCGTGGTCCTTCTCACCTTCGGCCTGGCCTTCAACGTCTCAGGGCTCATGCTGCAAGACGGCGCCGGCCTTCCGGAGGCCCTCGGAGAGGGGCTCCGGAGCCTCCTGTTCGGCAGCTCGTGGGACCACATGTGGTACGTCTACGCCCTCATCGGCGTCTACCTGTTCGTCCCGGCGCTCAGGGCCTTCGTCCGCGCGGCCTCGCGCGAGACCTACCTCCTCACCCTCGGGGCGATCTACGTGCTCTGCTTCGTCGTGCCGACGCTCAACGCACTGCTCGGGCTCGACCTCGCGACCCTGCACGTGTCCGAGGGCGCCTACCCCGTCGGCTACGTGCTGCTCGGCTACTTCGCCCACCGCCACCTCAGGCTCGACTGGCGCATCGGCCTTTCCGGCACTGCGTGCTGCGCCGCCGCGACCGCCATCGGGGCGTGGGCGGAGCTGGCCGGGACGAGCGCGGACTACGCGTTCTTCCCCCAGGGCGCCCTCGTCGCCCCCTTCGCCCTGGCGGTCTTCCTCGCCTTCAAGCGCCTCCTGGGCGACGCGCCCGTCTCCGAGCACCCCGTCGTGCGCGGCCTCGACCACCTGGGCTTCGGCCTCTACGTGATCCACCCGGTCTTCGTGCACGCCTTCGTCGCGCTCGTGCCCACGACGTTCGCGCCCCTCTGGCTCTACGTGCTCGGCTGCTTCCTGTCCTCGCTCGCCCTCGGCCTCGCCGCGACCTGGCTCGTCGAGCGCGTCCCCTGGCTGGGCAGGTTCCTCTAGCGACGGAGGGGCGCCCGCCCGGCCGCGCCCGCGTGGGAGAGGGGACGCGGGCCCTCCGCCCGTGCGCCGGCCGGCCGCTCACGCCCGCGCGTCCTCCGCGGGCTCGGCGTCGAGCCGGACGCGGGAGCGGTCGGCGAGGCTCGCGTAGTCGGGCCCGAGCCAGACGGCGGACTCGCCCGGGGCGAGCACGAGCGGCATGCGCCGGTGCACGGGCGCGACGTCCCCGTTGGGAGGGCAGGTCACGACCGAGAAGCGCCCGCCGTCGGCGACGCAGGCGAGGAGGAAGACGGCATGCCCCGCGAGCCGGAAGCGCCACTGGGGCCTTCTGGCGCGCGCCGGCGCGCCGGCTGCCCCCTCCGAGCGCGGGTCCTTCTCGCCCTGCACCGCCGCTCCCGCGTCCGCGCTCTCGTAGAAGCAGCGGACGGGCACGAGGCAGCGGCCCTCGGAGGCGGCACGCGCCCAGAGGCCGCGCCCGGCGCGCGCCTGCGCGAGGGCCGTCTCGATCCGGGTGTTGAACACGAGGCCGCGGCTCGCGGGGGAGTCGAAGCCCCAGGAGAGCGTCGCGACCTCGAGGGCGCCTGCGGCGTCGGGCACGAACAGGGGGACCTGGCTTCCGGGGTAGGCGTCGTTCGCCGCCGGTGCGCCCGCCGCGGGTACGCGGGCGCGCCCCGACTCCCTGAGGGCGCGCAGGGCCTCGCGCATCTCGGCCGCCTGCAGGGGCGACATCCTATGGCACATCCGTGCACCTCCCGGGTCCGCCTTTCTCGCAAAGGACTATACTCTCCCTGAAGGGGAGCTGGCGCACGCCGGCTGAGAGGGGGCCCACGGCGGCCCCGACCCATAGAACCTGTCCGGACAATGCCGGCGAAGGGACCATCACACCTTGTAGCGAGGTCCCGAGAGCAGGCGGGGCCTCGTCTCCTCTCCCGCGCACGCGCAGGGGGCCAAGGCGCCCGCCGGGAGGAGATTCGAGAGATGAACTGCAGCGTCGCCATCCAGTACCTGCCCATGGACGCCACCGACGAGGACGAGGTCTGCCGCATCGTGGACGCGGTGATCGCCTACATCGACTCCACGGGGGTCGACTACTTCGTCGGGCCCTTCGAGACCGCGATCGAGGGCGACTACGACCAGTGCATGGAGATCGTGAAGAACTGCCAGCTCGTGGGCGCCAAGGCGGGCTGTGGCCACGTGGCGACCTACGTGAAGATCGACTACAAGAGCGAGGGCGACGTGATGAGCACGGAGCACAAGGTCGCCAAGTACCACCAGGGCGACCCGGAGTTCTCCGCGAAGGCCGCCGATGTCGCCTAGGAGGCCCGCCACGCGCCGGCCGCGCCCCAGGCGGGCGCGCAGGGTCTGGGTCCCGCTCGCGACCATCGCGGTCCTGCTCGTCGTCTGGCAGCTGGTGGTCGTACTCGGCGTCGTGCCCAACTTCATGCTGCCGAGCCCCACGCAGGTCGTGGCCGCCCTCGCAGGAGACGTCGGCCTGCTCCTGCAGCACTCCGCGACGACGCTCGTCGAGGCCGCGCTCGGCCTCGCGATCGGCGTGGCGGTCGGGTTCGTCGTCGCGGTCCTGATGGACGCCTTCGAGACGGTCAGCCTCGCGCTCGACCCCCTGGTCACCATCTCGCAGACCATCCCGACCGTGGCCATCGCGCCCCTCCTGGTCCTGTGGATGGGCTATGGGCTCGCGCCGAAGGTCGTCCTCGTCGTGATCTCCACCTTCTTCCCGGTGACGGTGTCGCTCGTCTCCGGCTTCAGGTCGGTCGACCCCGACATGCTCGACCTCATGCGCACGATGAACGCCAGCCGCCTGCAGGTCTTCTGGAACGTGAAGCTCCCGGCGGCGATGGGCGAGTTCTTCAGCGGCCTCAAGATCTCGGCGACCTACGCCATCGTCGGCGCCGTCATCGCCGAGTGGCTCGGGGGCTTCTCGGGCCTCGGCGTCTACATGACCCGCGTGCGCAAGTCCTTCTCGTACGACAAGATGTTCGCCGTGATCATCCTGATCTCGGCCCTCTCCCTGGCGCTGATGAAGCTCGTCGAGTTGCTCCAGCGCCTCGCGATGCCCTGGACGAGGGCGGAAAGGAACGAAAGATGACGCGTTTCAACGACTCCAGGCACACCGGCCCCTCGGGCCTCTCCCGCCGCGCGTTCGTGGAGGGGGCGGGCCTCGCGGGGGCGTCCTTGGCGCTCGCCGCCTGCGGCTCCTACGACAACTCCGGCGCCGTCGACGCCGCGAAGGGGTCGGCCTCCGGCTCCGCCGCCGCGGGGGACTCCGGCCTGACGAAGGTCAGCTTCTGCCTCGACTACACGCCCAACACCAACCACACGGGCATCTACGTGGCGCTCAACAAGGGCTACTTCAAGGACGCCGGCCTCGACGTGACCGTGATCCAGCCCGCAGACGGCTCGGCCGAGCAGGTAATCGGCTCGGGGCAGGCGCAGTTCGGCATCTCCTACCAGGACTACATCGCCAACAGCCTCGCCTCCGACAGCCCCATGCCCATCGAGGCGCTCGCCGCCGTCATCCAGCACAACACCTCCGCGATCATGAGCCGCAAGGCCGACGGCATCACCCGCTTCGCCGCCCTCGAGGGCCATACCTACACCACCTGGGAGATGCCGGTGGAGCAGGCCATCATGAAGCAGTGCGTCGAGCGCGACGGCGGCGACTGGGACAAGGTCACGCTCGTGCCCTACGAGACGGACGACGACGTGGCGGGCCTGCAGGCGAACATGTACGACGCGGTCTGGGTCTACATGGCCTGGGCGGTCCAGAAGGCGCAGCTCGAGGGCGTCGACGTCAACTACTTCTCCTTCGTCGACACCGACGAGACCTTCGACTACTACACCCCGGTCATCGCCGGCAACAACGACTTCGTCGCGGCCAACCCCGACCTCACCAAGGCGTTCGTCGCCGCCTGCAAGAAGGGCTACGAGTTCTGCGTGGAGAACCCCGACGAGGCCGCCGACATCCTCTGCCAGGAGGTTCCGGAGCTCGACGCGGCGCTGGTCAAGCAGTCCCAGGCCTACCTCGCCGACCAGTACGTGGCCGACGCCTCCGGCTGGGGCGTCATCGACCCGGCGCGCTGGAGCCGCTTCTACCAGTGGCTGAACGACAACGGCCTCGTGAAGAACAAGCTCGACGTGAACGCCGGCTTCACGACCGAGTACCTGGCCTAGCGGGACCGGAGGGAGCGCCATGGAGGAGAGGGATATGCCTGAGAGCGGCGTCGCGGCGCTCGAGGCGCGCCACCTCACGCTCTCGTGGGACGGCGAGCACCTGGTGGTGAGCGACGCGAGCCTGAGGCTCGACCCCGGCGAGGTCGTCTGCATGGTCGGCAAGTCCGGCTGCGGCAAGACGACCATCCTCCATGCGCTCTCCGGCCTGACGACGCCCCGGGAGGGCAGGGTGCTCCTGCACGGCGAGGACGTGACCGGCAGGCCGGGGCGCGTGAGCTACATGCTCCAGAAGGACCTGCTCCTGCCCTCCAAGACGATCGTGGACAACGTCTCGCTGCCCCTCGTGGTGCGCGGGATGCCCAAGGCCGAGGCGCGCGAGAAGGCCGCGCCCCTCTTCGAGCGCTTCGGCCTGGCCGGCTGCGAGCGGCTGTGGCCCTCGCAGCTCTCCGGCGGCATGCGCCAGCGCGCCGCCTTCCTGAGGACCTACCTCATGGGCAACGACGTGATGCTGCTCGACGAGCCCTTCTCGGCCCTCGACGCCCTGACCAGGGTGGACATGCGCGACTGGTACTGCCGGATGGCGAAGGAGCTGAGGATCGCCACGCTGGCGATCACCCACGACGTGGACGAGGCCGTGAGCATGGCGAACAGGATCTACGTGCTGGAGGGGACGCCATCGGCGGGCGACCCCAGCCGCATCCGCGCCGAGCTCCGCGTGCCCCGGGGCGAGAAGGACCTGGGCTCGGCGGAGTTCGCACTCACCGAGGAGTTTCTCGCCTGCAAGCGCCAGGTCCTCTCGCTGCTCGGCAGGTAGCGGGGCCGGTGCGCCGCCAGCGAGTCGCCTAGACCGTCGTCCTGAAGCGGCGGTCGGTGAGCGCGCGGGCTACGATGAGCCCGAGGGGGAGCGCCAGCACCATGAACGCCGCGTTGAAGAGCCACGACGCCCCGTCGGCGCTGTTGCCGAGGGCGAGGTTGTAGACGGCCCGATACATGTAGAGGCCGGGCACCATGATCACGATGGACGGCACCGTGAGCGAGATCCTGGGGTAGCCGACGCGTCGCTGCACGGCGGAGGCGAGAAGCCCCGCCACGAGCGCGCCCAGGAAGCTCGCGAGCGAGGGCGCGCAGCCGGCGAGGTCCACGAGCTCGAGCCTCAGCGTGTTGGAGACGGCGCCGATCGAGGCGGCGGTCGCCGCCATTCGGGGCGTGCTGTTGAACATCTGCGAGAAGCCGAAGACGCCCATGAAGCTCATGGCGAGCCGGAGCAGCGCCCGCACCAGCGGGTCGAGCGCCACCCCCTGCAGGTCGCCCGGGGCAAAGCCCGCGAGGGTCGCCACGACCCAGCCCGTGAAGGTCGCGGTCGTGATGATGACGAGGGCGTAGGAGATGCGCTCGATGCCGGAGCGCATGTCGGACTTGGCGAGGTCGATGCCGCCCGTGATCAGCGGGAAGCCGGGGATGATGAAGAGCATCGCGCAGGCGTAGGCGGACTCGTGCAGCGGGCTCAGCCCGAAGAGCCGCTCGAGCAGCAGGTAGCCGCAGACGGCGGCGAGGCAGGCGAGCGCCACCGACGCCATCACGTTGGGGACGAGCGAGACGCGCCGGTCGATCAGGTGGCGCCTGAACCAGTTGCCCACGAAGGCGCCGACGAGCGAGACGAGCATCTCGACCGGCCCGCCCCCGAGCAAGAAGGTGAAGGCGGCGCAGGCGGCTCCGGAGGAGAGCCCCGCCTGGAGGGGGGTGTAGTTGCCCCTCATGGAGCAGATCTCGTCGAGGGTGGCGTGGGCCTCCGCGAGGGTCAGGTCGTCGCGCTCGCAGAACTCGCGCACGAACCTGCTCAGGCGGTCGAGCCGGTCGGTGTTCACGCCCGTCGTGGGCAGGGAGTAGGAGGCGCTCGTGCGCTCGGCGCCGCGGGAGCAGGTGTAGCTGATCGACGTCAGGCCGGCGTCGACCGTACAGGAGAGGGAGAGCTTGCGCGCGACCGCGTTCATCGACTCGATGACCCTCCAGGCGCCCGTCCCCACCGAGAGCATCGAGATGCCGACCCGGCCGACGAGGCGCGCCTGGTCGTCGAAGGTGGCCTCCGTGACGAGCACCGCCGACTCCCCGCCGCCGCGCCACTCCGGGGCCATGCGGTGGCTGACGCTCGCGTCGTGGCAGGGGTAGCAGGCGCCGGGACGCGAGCCGGCCGCGTCGCCTGGGGCCCGCGTCCCGGCGCTGGTGCGCCCTGCCGTCCTCGCCTCGGACCCTCGCCTCTCGGTGTCGCTCATGGAGTGCCTCTCCCGTCGCCGTCCCTCCGCCTGTCGTACGAGCACGCCGGGGGAGGCGGCCCGCCCGGGCAGTACTAGGGATACACCTCGCCCGGGCGGGCCGCAACCGGCCGCCTCGGATGTCCATGAGACGCCCCCCTCGTGAGGGCGTCACGAGGGGGGCGGCGGACCCGTAGGGGAGTGCGGTGCGCGGCGGGTGTGCGGCCTAGCTCGCCGCCTGCGAGGAGGTGCTTCCGGAGGCGCTGCTCGTGGAGGAGGAATCGGCGCTCGAGTCCGACTTGGAGCCCGAGCCGGAGCCGCCGTTCGACGTGCCGGTGCCGGAGGAGCTTCCGGAGCCGTCCGACGAGGTGTTGCCGGAGCCCGAGGTGCCGGCGTTGGCGGCGCCTCCGGACGTGGTGGAGCCGGTGCCGGTCGAGCCCGTGGAGGAGCCCGAGGAGGAGCCCGAGGTGGTCGAGCCCGTCGCGGTGCCGGTGGAGCCGGTGGAGGCGCCGGCCTGGCCCGAGTTGGTGCCGGTGCCGTTGGAGCCGCCGGCGCTCGCAGACGACGAGTCGGCCGCGGTGCCCTGGGAGGAGGTGGTGGCGCCTCCCGTGGAGGCCTTCGAGGAGTCGTCCTTCTCGGAGGTGCTCGACTCGCCGGTGCCGGATTTGCCCGAGGAGGATCCTCCGTCAGCGCCCGTCGCATCCTCGACCACGGGGGCGGATACGATCGACTGGGTCTTGGGGCCGATGCCCGAGCCCCCGGTCGCGAAGGTCACGACGGCCGCAGTCGCGAGGACCACGGCGACCGACGCCACGACGGCGACCAGGATGCCGCGCCTGCGCACCACGGCGGCGCGCGAGGCCTCGCGCGCCGCGACCGCCTCGTGCATCTCGGGGGTGACGTAGGGCGTGCCGGAGTCGGCGACCTCGCCGTAGCCCTGGACGAGCGAGCCGCGCGTCGTACCTGCGGCGTCGAGCTGGCTGGAGTCCATCACCCCCGCGATCTGCTGGGAGCCGATGCCCGAGCCGCTCGCGACGTCCTTGAGCTTCTCGCCCGCCTTGGAGGCGAGGCGGGTGTAGAGCTGGGTCGCGATTGAGGAGATGCCGGCGCCGACGGCGATGCCGATGAGCGAGCCGCCGATGCCGATGCTCGAGGAGAGCAGGAGCGAGGTCACCGCCGAGAGGACCGAGCCCACGACGAGCGAGATGGAGACGGGATGGGCGTCCTCGCCGGAGTCCGGCTGGGAGGCACCGGGCGCGCCGGCGGGGGCCTGCTGCCCGAGGGCGGAGGGCTGGCCGTAGGGCGCTGCCTGGCCGAAGGCGGCCCGCTGGGTCATGGGGACGGAGGCGCGCGTCGCGCTCGCCGCCCCCTTGGCGCGGGGCCCCTGCGCGCCGTCCTGGCGCAGGCGGACCCTCCGGGGCC
>OMVS01000034.1 GCA_900314575.1 uncultured Olsenella sp.
CCCCAGTACTCGAGGTAGTAGCTCACGCCCGCCCCGATCGCGACCGCCGCGACGAGCGCGAGCACGAGGCCCACGAGGGCGAGGTGGCGGTGGTGGGAGCTCGGCTCCTTGGGCCGGCGGTGGACGGCGTGCGCGCCGATGCGGTTCTCGCCCAGGCGCGCGACCCTGAACTCCGGCCCGTCGAAGGTCGTCGTGGTCGTGGAGTCGTCGCCGCCGTCGTAGTCGCTCGGGAGGGCGACGGGGACCTCCTCGGGACCCACCTCGGGGACCTCAGGGACCTGGGGGACCTCCGAGGCCTCGGGAGCCCTCGAGCCGGCCGGCGCGACCGTCTCCGCCGCCTCCGCTCGGTCCTTCTCGTCACCTGCGCCAGCGTCGCCCATCAGCACCTCCCGTCCGCATAGTTCCATCTATCTTGGCGCATGTCCCTGCGAATTGCACGTCTCTTGTGCTGAGCAGGACGTGGGGTCGCACCGCGGACGCAGCACCGGAGGCGTCGCGGTGGAGGGGGCGGCCGTGGGTGGCGCCCCAGCCGGGGGCCCGTGCACAAGAAGGGCGGGGACGGCGATCGCTCGCCGCCCCCGCCGCCATGTCGCTCGGGAGCCCTGACCCGTGCCCGGCCGGGGTCGCGTCAGGCTCGTACGAGGCCCGCGCCGGAGCGCCTACTCGACGTCGTCCGGCTCGACCGGCTCGCCGTCGCCCGCGCCCTCGGAGGAGGGCTCGGACGAGGCAACCCTCGCGGCCGTGAGGCCGGAGCCGTCCTCGGCCGCGTCGACGAGCACCGTGTCGCCCTCGCCCACCTCGCCGCTGATGATGAGGTTGGCCACGTTGTCCACGACCTGGCGCTGGATCAGGCGCTTGAGCGGACGCGCGCCGTAGACCGGGTCGAGGCCGTCGATCGCGAGCGAGCCGACCGCCGCGTCGGTGAGCCTGAGCGTGATGCGCTCCTTCGCGAGGCGCTCGCGCACGCCCTTGAGCTGGATGTCCACGATCTTCTCGATGTCGTCCAGCCCGAGGGGATGGAAGACCACCACGTCGTCGATGCGGTTCAGGAACTCGGGCTTGAAGGTCTGGCGCAGGGCGTCGTTGACCTGGCGCTGGACCTCGTCCGGGTCGCTCTGGGCGTTGGCCTGGGCGATGAACTGCGAGCCTACGTTGCTGGTCATGATGATGATCGTGTTCTTGAAGCTCACGAGCCTGCCCTGGCCGTCGGTGAGGCGACCGTCGTCGAGGACCTGCAGCAGGATGTTGAAGACGTCGGGATGCGCCTTCTCCATCTCGTCGAGCAGGATCACGCTGTACGGGCGCCTGCGCACGGCCTCGGTCAGCTGGCCGCCCTCGTCGTAGCCCACGTATCCGGGGGGCGCGCCGATGAGCCGCTGGACGCTGAACTTCTCCATGTACTCGGACATGTCGATGCGGATCAGGGCGCGCTCGTCGTCGAACAGGCACTCGGCGAGCGCCTTGGCGAGCTCGGTCTTGCCCACGCCGGTGGGGCCGAGGAAGAAGAAGCTACCGATCGGGCGGTTGGGGTCGGAGAGGCCGGCGCGGCTGCGACGCACCGCCGCGGCGACGGCGGACACCGCCTCGTTCTGGCCCACGACGCGCTTGTGGAGCTCGCCCTCGAGGTTCTTGAGCTTCTCCATCTCGCCCTGCATCATCTTGGACACAGGCACGCCGGTCCACGAGCTCACGACCTCGGCTATCTCCTCGCTCGTGACCTCCTCCTTGAGCAGGCCCCCCTCCTCCTTCTTGTCGGACAGCGCGCGCTCCGCGTCGTCGTACTGGCGCTGCAGCGTGGGGATGGTCGAGTAGCGCAGCTCCGACGCACGTGCGAGGTCGCCCTCGCGCGTGACGCGCTCCATCTCCACCTTGGCGTCCTCGATCTGGCTCTTGAGGTCCTGGACCCGGTCGATGGCGCCCTTCTCGTTCTGCCACTTGGCCTTCATGCCGTCGAGCTTCTCGCGGGTGGTCGCGATCTCCTTGCGGAGCTTGGCCAGGCGCTCCTTGGAGGCCTCGTCGTCCTCCTTCATGAGGGCCTGCTCCTCGATCTGCTTCTGCGTGAGGTCGCGGTCCACGGCGTCGATGTCGGCCGGCATGGAGTCGAGCTCCATGCGCAGGCGGCTCGCCGCCTCGTCCACGAGGTCGATGGCCTTGTCCGGCAGGAAGCGGTCGGAGATGTAGCGGTTGGAGAGGTCGGCGGCCGAGACGAGCGCGGCGTCGGTGATACGGACGCGGTGGTGCTGCTCGTACTTGTCCTTGATGCCACGCAGGATGGAGATGGTCTCCTCCACGGAGGGCTCGCCGACCATGACCGGCTGGAACCTGCGCGCGAGCGCCTGGTCCTTCTCGATGTACTTGTGGTACTCGTTGAGCGTGGTCGCGCCGATCATGTGCAGCGTGCCGCGGGCGAGGGCCGGCTTCAGGATGTTGCCAGCGTCCATGGAGCCCTCGGTCGCGCCGGCGCCCACGATGGTGTGCAGCTCGTCGATGAACAGGATGATCCTGCCGTCGGACTTCTCCACCTCCTTGAGCACGCTCTTGAGGCGGTCCTCGAACTCTCCCCGGTACTTGGCCCCCGCCACCAGCGCGCTCATGTCGAGCTCGACGAGCTCCTTGTCGCGGATGGTGGAGGGCACGTCGCCCGAGACGATGCGCTGGGCCAGGCCCTCGACGATGGCGGTCTTGCCGACGCCGGGCTCGCCGATGAGCACGGGGTTGTTCTTGGTGCGGCGGGAGAGCACCTGGATGGTGCGGCGGATCTCCTCCACGCGGCCGACGACCGGGTCGAGCTTGCCCTGGCGGGCGAGGTCAGTCACGTTGCGGCCGTACTGCTCGAGGGCCTCGAACTGGGGCTTGGCGTCCTGCGAGGTCACGCGCTCGTCGCCGCGCAGGTCGTTGTAGGCCTCCTCGACGCGCTTGGCCGTGACGCCGGCGGCGTTGAGCACCGAGCCGGCGGCGCTCTTGTCGGCGGCGAGGGCGCACAGCAGGTGCTCGCTCGTCACGTAGGAGTCGCCCATCTTGCCCGCGAGCTTCTCCGCGCTGTTGGCGAGGCGCACGAAGTCGTTGCTCATGCCCATCTGGCCGCTGTCGCCCGAGACCTTGGGCTGGCGCGCGATGGCGGAGTCGACCTGCTCCGAGATGGAGTTGGGGTCGGCGCCGACGCGCTCGATGATCGCGTTGATGTTGCGCTCGCCTGAGGTGAGCAACGCCTTGAGAAGGTGGATCGGCTCGACGGCGCCAGCCTCCGAGTCGCTGGCGACGCCGACTGCAGACTGTAGCGCCTCCTGGGCCGTCACTGCCCACTTGTTGATGTTCATATGCATCACTCCTCAGCGTCCGTCACGGGCGACGGATTGTCGTTTTACGTTGAGAAGTATTCCCACCTACAAGACTTCTTATACATAATCTAAGTCTGTCTTTGTTAGATTTCTTGCATCTCACGAGATGAGCCTGGGCGAGAAGGACCCGCGGCCGCGAGGCCGAAGAGCGCGGCGGCGCGCAGGCCCGGCTATGCTGCCGCCGGCGGCAGCGGCGATGCCTCGCCGTCGCGCGGCACGCCCTCCTCTAAGCCCGCCCAGACGTCGGTCGGCCGCACCGCGCACCTCTTTCCCCACAGGTAGACGCACGCGCAGGCCGCGACGATGAGGACCGTGGCGAGCGGCAACCCCTCGATGCCGAAGGCGGGGTCGTAGGCGATCCCGGCGACGGTGCTCGTACCGGGCGCGAGGCCGAAGAGCGCAAAGGGCGTGACAATCCCGCTGTTGGGGAGGCCGAGGACGACGGCCTGCATGAAGTTCCACCCCGTATGCGCGCCGAAGGCCGCCCAGGGGCTGTCGAGCCGCCAGGTCAGGAGGCCGAAGAGGACGCCGACCAGGGTCACGTTGGCGAGGGCAAGCGGCGTCAGGCCGGCGTTGCCGAGGTGCAGCGCGCCGAAGAGGAGCGAGGTGACAACGAGGGAGACGACGGGGCTACCGGAGACGCGCAGCGTGCGCTGGTAGAGGTAGCAGCGGCAGAGGAGCTCCTCCGAGGAGGACTGCACGAAGACGCAGAGGAAGACGAAGACGAGGCCGCCGACGTTCAGGCCAACGAACGAGAGGTCGAGGCTCCCGGTCGCGACGGCGACGAGGGCGCAGGCGCCGTTGAGCGCGAGGCCCAGGAGCAGCCCCGCGCCGAGCCTGGCCGGGGTGTTACCGGCCACCCGGCGCGTGACGGTCTTGAGGATCGGCCGGGCGCGCCTGCTCGCCGCGAGGTAGACGAGGACGACGATCCAAACGCCGATCGTGCCCAGGTACGAGACGCCCGTGTAGAGCGCGCTCACCGCGCTGGTGGAGTAGGAGTCCGTGGTGCCCAGGATGCCGCCCGCGCCGTCGAGCATCGCACCCGCGAAGTCCCCCGCATCGGCGCCCGGCACAAGGGCGACGTAGGCGAGGGAGCCCACGAGCACGGCCACGACGCCGCCGAGCAGGGACCCCAGCGCGATCATCGCGAGGGCCCAGGCGTAGCTGCCCACGAGGCCGGCGACGCTACAGGCGCTCGGGCGGCCCGCCGGCGCGGCGGAGGTCGCAGGCGCGGGAGTGGGTGCGGATGCGTCGGGAGGCGTGCCGGGCGACGCGTCCTTCTCGACTGACATGGCGGCCCCTCTCTCTTCTCGGCCCTGGCCGGGTCTGGGTTGGGGCAACTATATCGCACGGAACTCCGACACCCCCGGGCGCTTATGTTCGGTCTGCGTAAGGTGCGGGCGAGCGCAGCCCGCCATGCGAGAAGGGCGCGGCGCTACCGGCCCTGCCGGCAGCGCCGCGCCCTCGCGGCTCCCCTCGCCCGTGCGTCCCGCGGTTGGTGCCCGCGGTACCTCTCACCCGTGCCTCACGCGCGGCGGACGGCTGCTACTGGGAGTCGTCCCCGTCGAGCAGCCTGCGCAGGACCTTCTCGGGGCTCGCTCCGTCGTAGCGGGCGAGCGCCGTGATCCTCTCGCGCATCCGCATCTCGTGGACCTCGTCCTCGAGCTCGCGGACGCGGTGGCGGAGCTCGTCTATCTCGTCCTCGCGCTGCATGGCGCGCTCGCGCATGTCCAGGATCCTGATGACGCCGGCGAGGTTGATGCCCTCGTCCGTCAGCTTGCTGATGAGGTTCAGCCGGTCGATGTCCGCCTGGGAGTAGAGGCGCGTGTTGCCGCGCGAGCGGCCGGGCGTGACGAGGCCCTTCTGCTCGTAGACGCGCAGCGTCTGCGGGTGCATGCCCGTCAGCTCGGCCGCCACGCTGATCATGTAGAGCGGCTTATCGCGGCCGTCGTTCCTCTTGCCGCCGTCTTGGCCGGGCTCTTCACTCATAGCGCTCCACGTCCTTTCGGTACTCGCGCTGGTCCTGCTCGGCGAGCGCCTTGAGCGCCGAGCGCTCCTTCTGGCTGAGCATCGTGGGGACCTGGACCTTCACGCGCACGTAGAGCGCGCCGGTGTGGCCCTTGTGCTTCACGTCCGGGGCGCCCATCTCGCGGAACCTGAACGTCTTTCCGTCCTGGGTCCCGGCGGGGATCTTGAGCAGGACCTTCTCGCCCTTGGGCGTGGGGACCTCGACCGTGGTGCCGAGCGCGGCCTCGAAGATGGAGACCGGCAGGTCCATGCGGACGTCCGCGCCGTCGCGCTTGAAGAGCGGGTGCTCGGCCACGCGCGTGACGATGACGAGGTCGCCGCGCTCACCGCCGTTGGAGCCGAACTCGCCCCTGCCGCGGTAGCGCAGCTTGCCGCCGTCCACGGCGCCGGCCGGCACCTTGACCTTGAGCGTCTGGCTCTCGCCCGTGGAGGGGATCTTGAAGGTCACCTTGCGCGTCGCGCCGGTGAAGGCCTCCTCCGCCGAAACGTCGATCGTGATGCTGAGGTCGCCGCCCTTCTGCGGCCTGGGCGCGCGGCCTGCGCCCCCGCCGAAGATCGACGAGAAGTCGAAGCCGCCGAACGCGCCGTCGCCGTTGCGGACGTTGTTGAAGATGTCGCTGAAGTCCACGTCGCCGTAGTTAGTGTAGGTGTAGCCGCGGTTCCTCCCGCCGGAGCCGCCGAAGTCGGCGCCGGGGATGCCGCCGAACATGAGGAGCTGGTCGTACTCCTTGCGCTTCTCCGGATCGGAGAGCGTGGTGTAGGCCTCGCTTATCTCCTTGAACTTCTGCTCGTCGCCACCGGCGTCCGGATGGTACTTGGTCGCAAGCTTCCGGAAGGCGCGACGGATGTCGTCCTGGGAGGCGTCGCGCTTGACGCCCAGGATGTCGTAGTAGTTGCTCTTCCCTGCCATGGTGACGCTCGCCCCCTTTCGTGAACTGCGCCCGGGCCGTGCGGCCCGGGCGCTCCCTTACTGCTGTCTGCTCTCGCTCGCGTCCTCGGGTCCGGGATCCGCGCCCTGGGCGCCGCCCGCCGCGCCGTCGGCGGGCACGCCGTCGGCTCCGGCCGCAGGGTCGGGCGCCGGGCGCTTGGGCCCGCCGAAGGTGACCGTGACCATCGCCGAGCGGATCACCTTGCCGCCGAGCTTGTAGCCCTTCTGGTAGACCTGGTCGACCGTCTCGTCGTAGACGTCGGGGTTCTCGGAGCGCCCGACCGCCTGGTGCAGCATGGGGTCAAACGGCTCGCCAGCGGGATCGATGACCTCGACGCCCTCCTTCGCGAGCACGGCGACCATCTTGTCGTGCACCTGGTCGATGCCGGAGACGAAGCTCTGGAACTGCTCGTCGTCTCCCGCGGTCTTCTCCGCGTGGTCGATCGCGCGCTCCATGTCGTCGATGACGGGCAGGAGGCTCTTCACGATCTTCTCGGCCGCGCGGGCCTTCTCCTGGACCGCCTCCTCGTCGCGACGACGACGGAACGTCTGGAACTCGGCCAGCAGCTTGGTACGACGCTCCTCGGCGTCCGCCGCGGCCTTCTTGGCCTGCTCCAGCTCCTCGGAGTCGGCGCTCTTACGCACCTCCTCGAGCTCGCGGCGCAGGTCGGCGAGGGAGGCGCGCAGCTTGGCGTTCTCGGCCTTGAAGTCCTCGTCCGCGGCCTCCTCGCCCCGTCGGATGGCCTCGTCCACCATGCGCTGCTCGGCCTCGGGGTCGCAGGCCTCGCCGGCCGGCTGGGCCGCGGCGCCCTGCTCGGACGTCGGGTCGCCCGACGGCGCGTCCTCGGGCTTGTCGTTATCGTCTTCGATGGGTACCTTCACGTCGCCCTCCTGGGGGGTGGAGCCGGGGGCGGCGCCGGCCGCCCCCTTCGCGTTCTTGTCCTTGCCGAACATCTGGCTCACCCGCTACTTGTTGTCCTTGTCGTCGTCCACGACCTCGTAGTCGGCATCGACCACGTCGTCGCCGCCGTTGGAGGCGCCGGAGCCGGAGGGCTGGGAGGTCTCCGCCTGCGTGTTGCTGTAGACGACCTGCGCGAGCTTATGCGCGGCGTCCTGCAGCTTCTCGCTGGCAGCCTTGATCGCGTCGACATCGGTGCCGTCGAGGGCCTTCTTGGTGGCGGCGACGGCGTCCTCGGTCTCCTTCTTCACGTCAGCGGGGACCTTGTCACCGAGCTCCTTGAGGGTCTGCTCGGTGGAGTAGGCGAGGCTGTCGGCCTGGTTGCGGACCTCGATCTCGTCCTTGTGCTTCTTGTCCTCCTCGGCGTGGGACTCGGCGTCCTTCACCATGCGGTCGACCTCGTCGTCGGACAGCGCGGTGGAGCCGGAGATGGTGATCTGCTGCTGCTTGCCCGTGCCCTTGTCCTTGGCCGTGACCTTCACGATGCCGTTGGCGTCGATGTCGAAGGTGACCTCGATCTGCGGCACGCCACGAGGAGCGGCGGGGATGCCGGTCAGGTTGAACTTGCCGAGCGACTTGTTGTCGCGCGCCATCTCGCGCTCGCCCTGCAGGACGTTGATCTCGACGGACGTCTGGTTGTCGGCGGCCGTGGAGTAGACCTCGGTCTTGCTCGTCGGGATCGTGGTGTTGCGGTCGATCATCTTGGTCATCACGCCGCCCATGGTCTCGACGCCGAGGGACAGCGGCGTGACGTCGAGCAGCAGGATGCCCTCGACGTCACCGGTGAGGACGCCGCCCTGGACGGCGGCGCCGTCGGCGACGACCTCGTCCGGGTTCACGGACATGTTGGGCTGCTTGCCGGTCATCTGCTTCACGAGCTCCTGGACGGCGGGCATACGGCTGGAGCCGCCGACGAGGATGACCTCGTTGACCTGGTCGATCGAGAGGTTGGCGTCGTGAAGCGCCTTGGTAACGGGGGTCTTGCAGCGCTCGAGAAGGTCACGCGTGATGCGCTCGAACTCTGCGCGGGTGAGGGTGTAGTTGAGGTGCTTGGGGCCGGTGGCGTCGGCGGTGATGAAGGGCAGGTTGATGTCAGCCTGCTGTGCGCTGGAGAGCTCCTTCTTGGCGTTCTCCGCAGCCTCCTTCAGACGCTGCAGAGCCATGGGGTCCTTGCGCAGGTCGATGCCGTTCTCCTGCTGGAACTTGTCCGCCATCCAGTCGATGACCTTCTGGTCCCAGTCGTCGCCGCCGAGGTGGTTGTCGCCGTTGGTGGCCAGGACCTCGACCACGCCGTCGGCGAGGTCGAGCAGGGAGACGTCGAAGGTGCCGCCACCGAGGTCGAAGACGAGGACCTTCTGGTCCTGGTTCTTCTTGTCGAGGCCGTAGGCGAGGGCCGCGGCCGTGGGCTCGTTGACGATGCGCTTGACGTTGAGGCCGGCGATCTTGCCGGCATCCTTGGTGGCCTGGCGCTGGGCGTCGTTGAAGTAGGCGGGGACGGTGATGACCGCGTCGGTCACGGTCTCGCCGAGGTACTTCTCGGCGTCGGCCTTCATCTTGGAGAGGATCATCGCGCTGATCTGCTCGGGGGTGAAGTCCTCGCCGCCGATCTCTACGACGGCGCGGTTGCCGGTGCCGGCCTTGACCTTGTACGGGACGGTCTTGAGCTCGGAGCCGACCTCGTCGTAGCGACGGCCCATGAAGCGCTTGATCGAGAAGACGGTGTTCTGCGGGTTGGTGACGGCCTGGTTCTTGGCCGCCTTGCCGACGATGCGGTCACCGCCGTCGCGGAAGCCGACGACGGACGGCGTGGTGCGGTCGCCCTCGGCGTTCACGATAATGGTGGGCTCGCCGCCCTCGAGGACGGCCATCGCAGAGTTAGTGGTACCCAGGTCGATTCCGAGAATCTTTGCCATGGTGTAGCGATCCTTTCTACGTTGCGCGCGCCCCTTGCAGGGCGGAAAGCGGTCCCATGCCGCATGCGCTTCTTCTTACGGTTGCTATTGTTCCCCTGCGCTTTGATTCTATACATAATCTAAGTCTTAAAATGATAGATTTTTTGGTACGCACAGTTATAGGGTCTTCGGTGGGGGGGCATGGACGGCGCAGGCGCGCGCGGAGCGCGGGAGGTACGGCGCAGGTGCGTCGGGCGCAACGCAGGTGCGGCGGACGGCTCGGACGGCTCGAGTGGCATCCGACTTCGCGGCCGTAACGTACCGGAGGCGCCCGGAAGCCGCTGGGCGCAACTCCTCGAGCCGCCCCGTGCAAATCTGCGACTTATGGACGGGTCGGGGGCGAGTCGGCGATGGCCGCCAAGGGCCGATGGCCGCATCGGCGCAACTACCCAGACCGTTCCGTGCATTTCGGCGACTTAGGGACGGGTCCCGGCGCGCCAAGAGGGGGCCTGCCGCCTCACAGTCACCTTGAGCCGCCTGGGAATCCTGGGCAAACGTCCCCACGGGTGCGGGGCAGCCCCTTGGGGACGGCTCGGGCCGCCCCCAATCCATCCCTAACCCCCACAAATGCACAATCCCGTGGGAGAGTTGCGTCGGCACGGCCTCGCGGCCTGTCGCCCGGCCCGCCGCGCACGTCGGCACGGCCTCGCCGTCGCAGCCATCCCCCCGCCGTCAGGGTGCTCCGCGATTCCGCGCCCGCGTTCGCGCGTCGGCCGGCATGTCATCCCCAGGTCGCATTACCATACTCGGAAGCAACACGCGGCCCGCGCGCGGCGGCCGCGGCCGCCAGCCCACGGCACGCCCACGTCACCCGACCTGCGACCACGGGCGAGACAACAGGAGGAAACCCCCATGAAGCTACTCATCGCATCCGACATCCACGGCGCGGCGGACTGGTGTGCCCGGCTCATGCAGGAGCTCGACGCGGAGCAGCCCGACCGCCTGGTCCTTCTCGGCGACCTTCTCTACCACGGGCCTCGCAACGACCTGCCAGCCGACTACCGCCCCAAGGAGGTCGTCGCGATGCTCAACTCCGTGCGCGACAGCGTCATCGCGGTGCGCGGCAACTGCGAGGCCGAGGTCGACCAGATGGTGCTCGACTTCCCCTGCATGGCCGAGTACTCCGTCCTGTGGGACCCCGACGCGACCAACCCCGTCACCCGCGCGGCCGGGATCGAGCTGTTCCTGACGCACGGGCACGTGTGGGGCCCCGGCATCCACAACTCCGTCGACAAGATGCCCAGCCTGCCCGAAGGCGCCGCCATCGTCTACGGCCACACGCACAAGAAGGTGAGCCGCAGGAGCGACGCGCACCCCGGCGTCTGGTGCTTCAACCCCGGAAGCGTCGGGCTGCCCAAGGACGGCTCGCACAGCTTCGGCGTCTATGAGAACGGCGAGTTCCGCTTCCGCACCTGGGACGAGTAGCAGGACCGGAAGGCGGCCAGCAACCGGGCGCCAGCCGGCAACCGGGCGCCAGCCAGCAACCGGGCGCCAGCCACGGGCGAGAAGGACCCGCCGTCCGGACGAGACACGCAAGAGGGGGCTGCCACCAGTCCGGTGACAGCCCCCTCATCCGCTGCGCCGCGGCCGCTGCGCCGCGGCCGCGGCGTCTGGCCTCCGGCTACGCGCGGCTAGCGGCCGCGCGGCCACGGCGGAACGCCTCGAGGTTCGCCTCGACCGTCTTGGGCGGCACGCGGCGAGAGATCGCGTCCTCCCACTCCTCGACGCCGAAGGGCAGCGCCGTGGAGAGCGCACCCACGAGCACGACGTTCGCGGACTTGGGGCTGCCCACGGAGCGGGCGATCTCGCCCGCGTCGAAGCGGATGGCACCGATCTCGTCGAGCTTCGCGCTCACGTCGCGCGGCATCCGCGCATTGCCGATGTTGACCGGCACGGGCGTGATGGTCTCGTCGTTGACGAACAGCTTGCCGCCGCGCTTGAGGAACTGCTGGTTGCGCAGGGCCTCGATGGCCTCGAAGGCCACCACGACGTCGGCGCAGCCCGGGTCGCAGACCATGGTGTCGACGTGGTCGCCCATGCGGATGATGGTGGAGACTGAGCCGCCGCGCTGGGACATGCCGTGGATCTCGGACACCTTGACGTCGAGCCCTGCCTCGGAGGCGGTCATCGCCAGGATGTTGCCGGCCAGGATGGTGCCCTGCCCGCCGACGCCCACGAGCAGCACGGTCTTGACGCCGTCGAGCGTGACGCGCTCGCCCAGCCTGACGGTAGAGCTCTCCGCCGATGCGGTTGCGTGTGGCATATGCGCCCTCCTACTCGAATTCGATGCAGTCGAAGGGGCAGACCTGCACGCACTGCCCGCAGCCGATGCACTGGGTGGGGTCGATCACCGCGTAGCCCGTCTCGTCCTTGCCGAGCGCCGGGCACCCGATGTTGACGCAGGTGCCGCAGCGGCGGCAGTCGCGGATGACCGGCGCGGCCTTGCGCGAGCGCTCGACCAGGCGGCAGGGGCTCCGGAAGATCACGACCGAGAGCTGGTCCTCGTGCGAGGTGGCCTGCTTGAGCGCGGAGCGCACCTGCTTGAGGTCCTGGGCGTCCGCCTCGATCACCTCGTCGACGCCGATGGCGCGACACAGGGCGACAAGGTCGAGGGGCTTACCGGCGGGACGGTCGAGCACGCTGGGCTTCTCGGCCGCGTCGACGAGGGGCGAGATGCGCTTGCCCTGCTCGGAGAGGGTGACGCCGTTCACTGGGTTGCCCTGCGCGCCGGTCATGGCCGTCGTGCGGTTGTCGAGAATGACGAGGGTCCCCTTGCCGCCGTTGTACACGGTGCCGAGCAGGCTCGTGATGCCGGAGTGCGCGAAGGTGGAGTCGCCGATCACGCCGACGACCGGACGGCCCGTGCGCGCGGGGACGCCTGCGAGCTCCATGCCGTGCGACATGGAGAGGCTGGCGCCCATGTCGATGACCGAGTCGACGGCGCGGAAGGGCGCCACGGCACCGAGCGTGTAGCAGCCGATGTCGCCGGTGACGACGGCCTTGAGGCGCCTGAGCTCGCAGAAGACCAGGCGGTGGGGGCAGCCGGCGCAGAACGCGGGCGGGCGCGGCGGCAGGCCCTCCATCTTGGGGAGGTGCTCCGGGGCGGGCTCGCCGAAGCTCGCGCGGATGTCCGAGGGGAAGATCTCTCCGGAGCGCGGCAGCGGGGCCGCGGGCGGCTCGGAGAGGGCGACGCCGAGGGCGGCCACGTGGTCGCGGAAGTAGCGGCAGGCCTCCTCCACCACGTAGACCTTATCCACCTTGGACGCGAAGTCGGCCAGGGCGCGCGGGGGCAGCGGCCAGCTGAGGCCCAGCTTGAAGACGGAGGCGTCGGGCAGGGCCTCGCGGACGTGGTTGTAGAGTGCGCCTGCGACGATGACGCCGACCTTGGTGTCGCGCATCTCCACGCGGTTGAGGTCGCAGGTCTCCGCGTAGGCCACGAGGTCGTCCTCGCGGCGGTTGGTCACCTCGGTGCGGGCGACCGCATAGGCCGGCATCATCACGTACTTGGAAGGCTGGCTCTCGTAGTCGAGAAGGTCCTGCTCACGACGGACGTTGGTGGCCTCCACCATGGTGCGGGTGTGCGCGATGCGCATGGTCTCGTGCAGGATGACCGGGGTGTCGAAGCTCTCGGAGATCTCGAACGCGCGCTGCGCGAACTCGTAGGCCTCCTGGGAGTCGCTCGGGTCGAGGCAGGGCACGCGCGCGAAGGCGGCGTAGTTGCGCGTGTCCTGCTCGTTCTGGCTCGAGTACATGCTCGGGTCGTCGGCGACGAGTAGGACCAGGCCCGCGTTGACGCCGGTGTTGGCGACCGACATGAACGGGTCGGCCGCGACGTTGAGTCCGACGTGCTTCATCGTGACGAGCGTGCGGGCGCCGCCCATGGCGGAGCCAATGCCCACCTCGAGCGCGACCTTCTCGTTGGGCGACCACTCGCAGTAGACGTCCTCGTGGTGGACGAGGTTCTCGAGCGTCTCCGTGGAGGGCGTGCCGGGGTAGCCCGTGGCGACCCTGGCGCCGGCCTCCCACGCACCCTGCGCGATGGCCTCGTTGCCAGACAGCAGTTGCTTGCTCACTTCTTCTCTCCTTCTCGCGGGCACCTGTACCCCCTCGGGCGACTACTTCGCAGGCGCCACGTTCTCCCTTGCGGCCCCCTGGCCGGCCGCGCCCGCGGCCGCGTCGGCGCCGGACTCGAGCGCGACCAGGTGCTCTGCGCCGTACCTCCGCCTGAGCAGGGGCTTCTCGATCTTGCCCGTCGCGTTTCTCGGCACCTTGGCGAAGATCACCTTGCGCGGGCGCTTGTAGCGGGGCAGCTGGAGGCAGAACTGGTTGATGTCGTCCTCCGTGGTGTCCTCGCGGCCCTCCTTGAGCTCGATGACGGCGGCAGGGATCTCTCCCAGGCGCTCGTCGGGCAGGCCGATGACGGCCACGTCCTGGATCGCGTCGTTGGTGGAGAGAAAGTCCTCGATCTGGACGGGGTAGAGGTTCTCGCCGCCCATCACGATGACGTCCTTCTTGCGATCCACGAGCCAATAGAAGCCGTCGGCGTCCTGGCGTGCCATGTCGCCCGTCCGCAGCCAGCCGTCCACCAGGGTCTTGGCCGTCTCCTCGGGGTCGCCGTAGTAGCACTCCATGAGCCCGGGACCCTTGACGCACAGCTCGCCGACCTCGCCCTGGCTGACCTCGGCGCCGTTCTCGTCGATGATCTTGGCCTCCCAGCGCCAGCCCGGCTTGCCGATGGCGCCCACGTGGTCGACGTTGCCGATGCCCAGGTGCACGCAGCCGGGACCCGTCGACTCGGAGAGGCCGTAGTTGGTGTCGTACTGCTGGTTGGGGAAGTAGTGCAGCCAGCGCTCGATCAGGCTCTTGGGCACCGGCTGCGCGCCGATGTGCATGAGGCGCCACTGGTCCAGGTGGTAGTCCTTGAGGCGCAGCTCGCCGCGCTCGATCGCCGACAGGATGTCCTGCACCCACGGCACGAGCAGCCAGACGATGGTGCAGCGCTCGCGGCTGACCGTCTCGAAGATGAACTGCGGGGAGACGCCGCGCAGCAGCACCGCCCTGGAGCCGACGATGAGAGAGCCCATCCAATGGAACTTGGCGCCGGTGTGGTAGAGCGGAGGTATGCAGAGGAAGACGTCGTCGTGCGTCTGCCCGTGGTGCCTCTGCTCCATCTCCGCCGCCTGCGTGAGGCTGCGATGGTGGTGCAGGATCGCCTTGGGGAAGCCCGTCGTGCCGGAGGAGTAGTAGATCGCCGCGTCGTCGTCGTTCGTGACGGGGACGAATGGGTCGGAGCTCGAGCAGAGGTTCGCCAGCTCCTGGTAGGGCTCCGCCCAGGTGGGACAGTCGTCGCCCACGTAGAAGAGCAGGCGGCCCGGCTGGATTGCGGGCACGATGTCCTCGAGGCGCCCGATGAACTCGGGACCGAAGACCAGCACGTCCACCTCGGCCTTGTCGAGGCAGTACTCGATCTCGTCCGAGGAGTAGCGGAAGTTGAGCGGCACCACGGTCGCACCGGTCTTGAGCACGCCGAAGTAGATCGGCAGCCACTCGATGCAGTTGTAGAGCAGGATCGCGACCTTGTCGCCCTTGCGGATGCCGCGCGAGAGCAGCAGGTTGGCGAAGCGGTTGGCCTTCTCGTCGAACACCGCCCAGGTGATCTCGCGGCGGAAGGGCTCGTCGTCGGTGGTCTCCACCAGGTCATAGTCGCGCCACGTAATGTGGCGGTTCTCCTGCCTCTGCGGGTTGACCTCAACGAGGGCGATCTCTTCGGGGTACTTCCGGGCGTTGCGCCTGAGGAAGTCGATGACGGTGAGGTCGGTGTCGATGTCTGTGCTCAAGGCTCTTCCTCTCATGAAGCGTCGCCGCGCGGCCAGGGACGGCGCGCGGCGCACGTTTCAGCATAAGGCATGAACGGAGGCCATTCGGTTAAATATGTGACGTCCGACGCGGCGGGCTCGCCTAGAACTTGCCCTCGTCGTCCGCGTCCGCACGGAGCCGCTCGACCTCTGCGGGGATCTGCGCCAGGTCGTAGGGAGTCATCTGGTAGACCCAGTTCAGCCAGTTGCGATACAGCAGGTTGGCGTGGGCGCGCCAGGTGAAGATCGGCTGCTTCTCGGGGTTGTCGTCCGGGAAGTAGTTTTCCGGCACCGCGATGCTCAGCCCCTTGTGGAAGTCGCGCCAGAACTCGTCGGCCAGGGTGTCGCGGCCGTACTCGAAGTGGCCGGTGACGTAGACCTCGTGGAAGGCGGGCGTGGCGATGATCGAGGGGCCGCTCGTGAAGCCCTCCGAGAGGACCTGCAGCTCGGGATGGAGCGCGAGCTCCGTCGTCTCCAGCGCGGCGTGGCGGGAGTGCGGCATGTTGTGCACCTCGTCGAAGCCGTTGGTCAGGAAGTTGTACTCGTCGCACAGCCTCTGGGGGAAGACGCCGAAGATCTTCTGAGGCAGCACCTTCTTGTGGATGCCGTGGTGGTGCCAGAGTCCCGCGAGCGCGCCCCAGCACAGGTGCATGGTCGAGAAGACGTGCTCCTGCGACCAGTCCATGATCTCGCAGAGCTCGTCCCAGTAGTCGACCTCCTCGAACGGCAGCTGCTCCACCGGAGCGCCAGTGATGATCAGCCCGTCGTAGTTGCGGTCGCGGAAGGTGTCGAACGTCTCGTAGAACTTGACCAGGTGGTCGGTCGAGACGTGCGTGCTCTCGTGGCTGCTCACCCGCATGAAGTCGCAGTCCACCTGCAGCGGAGACTTGGAGATGAGGCGCAGGATCTGCGTCTCCGTCTCGACCTTGGTCGGCATCAGGTTGAGGATGGCCACGTGCAGCGGGCGGATCTGCTGGTTGGAGGCCACCTCCTCCTCGAGCGCGAAGATCCTCTCCTGGTGCAGGATCTGCTTGGCGGGCAGCCCGTCGGGGATGTTGATCGGCATGTTCTTCTCTCCTATCTCGCAGCTCTCTGTGCAGACGCCCCGTCGGCCCTCGTAGACGGGACGCTAGGGCATTCGCATGGGAACGATGCGCAAGGACGTGAGAAGCATGCGACAACCTCTGGGAAAGGCCAGCTCAAGGCCGGCTTTCTGTACAATGGCCTAAAAGGCGCAGCAAAGTACAGTATAGCCCGAACACCATGGGGAAACGGAGCAATATCCCCACGTAGCCCGGGCACGTGGGATACTGGAGAACATGGATACTTCTAAGTTTGCCGAGCTCGGGCTAGACGAGCACATTCTCGAGGGCGTCGCCGCCCTCGGCTTCACCGACCCTACCCCCGTACAGGCGCAGGCGATCCCACTGGTCCTCGAGGGCCGCGACCTCGTGGCCTCCGCGCAGACGGGCACCGGCAAGACCGCGGCGTTCGCGCTGCCGGTGCTGCAGGTCATCGCACCGCTCTCGCGCAAGGTTCGCGAGCAGCTGGCGGAGAAGGACGGCGCGCCCGCCGGCCGGGAGCCGGCCGCAGGGCCGCAGCCTGCCGACAAGGACGACGCGCCCGAGGCCGGGGCCGCCGGCCCCGCCGACCCCGACGGCCCCGAGGACGCGGACGGCACCACGCCCGGCCAGGTCCTCGCAGATGCCACCCCCGAGGACCCGCACCTCTCCATCCCCGTAGACGAGGACGGCACGCCCGCGCCCGCCAAGCGCAAGCGTCGTCGCCACCACCGCTCTCACAAGAAGGCCGCCCCCGTCGCGGGCGGCACGGCCGGCACGCCAACCGTCGTCGAATCCCCAGCCGGCGGTGAGGCCGCGGCCAAGGCGCCCAGGCCCGCCGCGGGCGAGAGGCACGACGCCGCGCCCGACGCCCCCAAGCGCAAGCGCTCCCGCCGCCGTCGCGGCTCCAAGAGGCGCACCGAGGCCGAGGCCCCCATCCCCACGGGCGGCAGGCCGGCCTTCGGCCCCTTCGCCCTTGTCGTCACCCCAACCCGCGAGCTGGCGCAGCAGATCGACGCGATGGTCTCCACCGTCTGCGAGCACACCGGCCAGCGCGCCGTCGTCGTGATGGGCGGCACCAAGTTCGAGCGACAGATCAAGGAGCTCGAGCGCGGCTGCGACCTGCTCGTGGCCACCCCCGGCCGCCTCATCGACCTCATGGAGCACGACCACGTGGACCTCTCGCAGGTCAAGGTGCTCGTCCTCGACGAGGCCGACCGCATGCTCGACATGGGCTTCTGGCCGAGCGTCCGCAAGATCGTGGCCGCCCTGCCCAAGGAGCGCCAGACGCTGCTCTTCTCGGCCACCATCCCGCCCTCGATCAAGGGCACCGTCGACGCCATGCTCCACGACCCCGCCAAGGTGGAGATCGCCCGCATCGGCGAGACGGCCGACACCGTGGAGGAGCACCTCTGCCCCGTCACGCAGGGCCAGAAGATCCCGCTGCTCGAGGCCCTCGTCAGAAACTTCGACCCCGAGCGCGTGCTCGTCTTCTGCCGCACCAAGCACCGCGCCGACGACGTCACCAAGTACCTGCGCAAGAGCGGGTTCGGCGTCGACGTCATGCACGCGGACCGCACGCAGAAGGAGCGCGAGCGGGCGCTCTCCAAGTTCCGCGAGGGCAGCTGCCAGGTCCTCGTCGCGACCGACGTCATGAGCCGCGGCATCGACGTCTCCGGCATCGACGCCGTCGTGAACTTCGACGTCCCCATGGACCCGGAGGACTACGTCCACCGCATCGGCCGCACCGGCCGCGCGGGCCACACGGGGCGCGCCTTCACCTTCGTCGCCCCCGACGAGATCAGCCAGCTCCGCGAGGTCGAGTACTTCACCAAGAAGCTCGTGCCCGTCTGGGACCTCGAGGGCTTCGACTACGACTCGGCGCGCATCGTCCCCAACCCCGACCGCTCGGCCAAGCGCCCGACCCGCGTGATGTTCAACGGCGCGCGCAGCCGCGGGCGCGGCATCAGCGGCGGCCGCTACGGCAGGCACTACTAGGCGACAAGGACCGCCGGCCGAGAAGCCACCGCCGGCCCGACAAGCATCATCGAGGGAGCAGAGATGAAGCAGGTTCGCCCCTACCCGCGCCTGACCGTCACCAGGAAGGCGGCGCGCTCGCTGCGCCGCGGCCACCCCTGGGTCTTCGAGGGGGAGGTCCTCGCGCTCGAGGGCGCCCCCACGGACGGCCGCGTGGCCGCGAACGGCGACGTCGTCGACGTGTTCGAGGAGAACGGCACCTGGCAGGGGGCCGGCCTCCTCTCCGAGAACAGCAAGATCCGCGTCAGGATCGTGAGCCGCAACGCCAACGACCGCTTCGACGAGGCCTTCTGGCGCAGGCGCATCGCCTGGGCCTGGGAGCTGCGCAAGACCGCCATGGGAGGTCGGAACCTGCCCGGCACCGAGCCGGACACCAACTGCTGCCGCGTGATCTTCTCCGAGGCGGACGGCTTCCCGGGGCTCGTCGTCGACCGCTACGAGGACGTGCTGGTCGCGCAGGTGGGCACCTGGGGCATGGAGCGGCTGCGCCCCACCATCTACCCGCTGCTGCTCGACGTGCTGCGCGCCGACGGCCAGGAGGTCTCCGCCATCTACGAGCGCGCCGACTCCCCCGCCCGCAGGCACGAGGGCCTCGACCTGCACAAGGGCTGGTGGCAGGGCTCGCCGGCGGGCGCGGGCGAGAAGGACGCGGGCGCAGGCGCGGCCACGGGAGCCGCAGGTGCCGGGGCCACCACGGGCTCCGGGGCCACCACGGGCGCAGGCCGCGACTCGAGCCGCGTCATCGTGCGCGAGAACGGCATCGCCTACGACCTGGACCTGGAGAACTCGCAGAAGACCGGCTTCTTCCTGGACCAGAAGTACAACCGCCGCGCCGTGCGCGAGCTGGCGCGCGGCAGGCGCGTGCTCGACTGCTTCTCGCATGTGGGTCCCTTCGGCCTCAACGCGGCGATGGGCGGCGCCGAGTTCGTGCGCTGCGTCGACGTGAGCCAGACGGCCTGCGACCTCGCGCGCGAGAACGCCCGCCTG
>OMVS01000089.1 GCA_900314575.1 uncultured Olsenella sp.
AGGATGAGCGCGATCACGCCCATCGAGAGGGCCGTGGTGTTCACGCGCGAGGCGATCTGGCGCGTCGTGAACATGTGGAGGTCGCGCCAGTAGAAGCCCCTGAGGTGGGTGACAAGGACGGTGAGCGCGCCGGCGAGTCCGTAGAAGAAGGCGAACGTGCCGGCGACCACCATGGCCGTCGTGACGTAGAAGTCGACCTGGGACGACCTGGACCCGGACATGGGGAACCCGTCCCGGGTGAGGCGCCAGTAGGCGACGCCCATGAGGACGAGCCCGGCCGCGGTGAGCACGAGGGCGAGGGGAAGCCTGCGCACGTACTGCCTCTCGTTGCGGCGCGAGGCGCCCATGAGGTCGACGAGCTTCACGCGGCGCAGCGTTCGCCAGTTGAAGACGGTCATCACGACGAAGATCACGCCGAAGCACCTGATGGTGAGGAGGAGCGCGTCGGTCGAGAAGAAGAACGAGAAGTGCTGGACCGTGGTCTCGAACATCCGTGCGGTAGCGAAGAGGAGCACCTGGGAGAGGAGGGCGCCCGAGGCGACGCCCACGCCGAGCGAGACGAGGGCCACGAACAGCGTCTCCAGCGCGAGCACGGCGTTGACCTGACCCGTGCGCATGCCGAGCACCTGGTAGAGACCGAGCTCCTTCTTGCGGCGGCGCATGAGGAAGTTGTTGGCGTACACCATGAGGAAGCCCAGGATCGCCGCGAGGAAGACGGTGAGGCCGTCGAGGACCCGACCCACCTGCTTGAGCGAGGCGCCGACGTCGCCGCGCAGGAAGTCACCCTGGACGCCGACGGTGTTGAAGGCGTAGAAGACGGCCACGCCGAGTGCCAGCGTAAGGAAGTAGACGGCGTAGTCGTGCGCGAGCTTTCGCATGTTGCCGAAGGCGAGCCTAGCGAGCATCGTCCACCCCTCCCTGCACGGCCACGATCTGCATGATCCGCTCGAAGAAGGCGCGGCGCGCGTCCGTGCCGCGGTCCAGCTCGGTGAAGAGCCTTCCGTCGCGGATGAAGAGCACGCGGCGGCAGTAGCTCGCGGCGACCTCGTCGTGGGTGACCATGAGGACCGTGGCCCTTCTCGCACGGTTGATGGCCTCGAGGCTCTCGAGCAGGAGCTTGGCGTTCTTGGAGTCCAGGGCGCCCGTCGGCTCGTCGGCGAGCACCAGCTGCGGGCGCGTGACCAGGGCGCGAGCCGCCGCCACGCGCTGGCGCTGGCCGCCGGACATCTGGTAGGGGTACTTGTCGAGAACCTCCTCCACGCCGAGGGTCGAGGCGATGGCGACGACGTCCTCCCTGATGCGGGCCGCGTCCGCGCGGCCGATGGTCAGCGGGAGCGCGATGTTCTCGCGCGCGGTGAGGCTGTCCAGGAGGTTGGAGTCCTGGAAGATGAAGCCGAGGCGCTCGCGGCGGAAGTCGGCGAGGCGGGCGCGGGAGACGCGCGAGACGTCGGTGCCGGCGAGCATGATGGTCCCCGAGGTGGGGGCGTCGATGGTGGCGATGCAGTTGAGCAGCGTCGACTTGCCCGAGCCCGAGGGGCCCATGAGCGCGACGAGCTCGCCCGCGCCGACGGTCAGGCTGATGCCACCCAGCGCGCGCGTCGTGGCGCTGCGGCCGCCGTAGGTCTTGGTGACGTCCCTGACCTCGAGCACGGGCGCCGTGGGCGCGCTCGTCAGGCGGTCGGGGCTGTTCTCGAAGTGTCGTGCCATCTTCGCTCCTCTTCTTTCGGATGGGCCAGGGGCCAGGCCGGCCGCGGCGCGGGCCGGCCGCGGCGTGGGCCGGCGGGCCTTCGCGTGATGTCACGACTATGTTCGGGCACCGGCGGCGCGGGTGCCATCGATTGGGATGACGCAACCTTACGTCTCCGTCACGTTCGGCGCGCCGCCGCGGGGGGCGAGAAGGACGCGAGCCCACGTCCTTCTCCCCTGTTTGCGCTGGTTCGCCTACCTCCCGCGGCGCGCCGCCGCGGGGCTCACGCCTCGCGCGAGCGCTCCCGGGGAAAGGTTACGTCGATGGTGGTGCCGACCCCCGCAGCGCTTCTCACCCCGACGGAGAGTCCCATCTTCTCGCAGAGGGTCCGCACCAGGTAGAGGCCCATGCCGGTGGAGCGCTCGTGCGTCCGGCCGTTTTCGCCCGTGAAGCCGCGCTCGAAGACGCGCCCCAGGTCCGCCTCGCGGATGCCGCAGCCGTTGTCGGTCACGTGCAGCACCACGCGCTCGCCCGCGCCGCCCGCATCCTCGACGCTGGCCGAGAAGGACAGGCGGGGCTCGCGGCCGTCGCGCTCCGGCACGGCCCGGTAGCGCACCGCGTTGTCGACGAGCTGGCCCAGGACGAAGGCCGTCCACTTGGGGTCGCAGTAGACCCACGGGCGCGCGGCGGCGGAGGCGGCAGCGGCGGGCGCGGGGCCGCCCTCGAGGCCGGAGAGGTCGACGGCGACGTGCGCCTCGATGAGCGACCGCGCGCGGGACCGCACCGCCTCGCGCACGAGGTCGGCGAGGTCGCACCTGCGGATCAGGTAGTCGTTGGAGACCGACGTGCTACGCGCGTAGAACAGCGCGCCCTCGACGTCCGCCTCGACCCGCGCGAGCTCGCGGGAGAGCGCGCGGGCGTCCGGGCCGCCCGGGTTCGCGAGCATCAGGTTCATGGCGGCGAGCGGCGTCTTGACCTCGTGGACCCAAAGCTCAACGTAGCGGCGGTACTCGCGCATCTCCTCCTCGAGCCCGGCCACGCGACGGCGCGACTCGCGCACGACTTCCTGCAGGGCGCCCCAGGCGAGCTCGCCTTCGGGGTAGGACGGCTCGGGCAGCTCGGCGATGGCGTCGAGGAGGTCGCCGGCGCGCATGCCCGCCGCCGGGACGGCGGCCGCGGGCGTGGCGGAGTGCGCGGGCGTGGCGGAGTGCGCGGGCGTTTCCGCTGCTGAGGTGGCGTCCCCGGCACGCAGGGCCCGCTCGAGCCCGGCCGCGAAGGGGCGCTCGCGCACCCACTCCCAGAGGTAGCCGGCGAGCTCAATCACGCAGGCGAGAAGGACGACGAGCTCGGTCGCCTCCCGCTCCACGCCGAGTACCGGCAGCATCACGGCCAGGAGCGCGAGGACCGCGAGAGAGCAGGCGAGCCGCGCCAGGTGGCCGCGGACGTAGGCGATCAGGCTCATTCCCGGCGCGCCCCCTCGGCGGCGGGGCCGGGGCCGGCAGGCCTGCCGGCGGCGAGGCCGGGTGCGGCGGGTCCTTCTCCGCCCGGGCGGTCCCCGCCCACCCTGAGGGAGTAGCCGAGGCCGCGGTGGGTGACGATGGCGCGCGGCAGCCCCAGCCTCGCCAGCGTCTGGCGCAGGCGGGCGACGTTGACCGTGAGGGTGTTGTCGTCCACGAAGGTGTCGGTCGCCCAGAGGGCCTCCATCAGGTCCTCGCGCGAGACGACGGCGCCGGGGCGGCGCACGAGGCACTCGAGGATGCGCAGCTCGTTGCGGGAGAGCTCGACCGTGCGACCGGCGTAGCTCGCCTCGGCTCGCACCGCGTCGAGGCAGAGACCACCCACCGAGACCGTGGAGGGGCGCTCCGGCTGTCGGCGGCGGAGAAGGGCCTCGAGGTGTGCGAGGATGAGCTGGGGGTTCGCGGACTTGGCCACGAAGTCGTCGGCGCCCATCGAGAGGCTCATGAGCTCGTCGAGCTCGGAGGTGCGGCTGGTCAGCACCATGACGGGGACGTCGCTCGCCTGGCGCAGCGCGCGCGTCACGTACTGGCCGTCGGTGCCGGGCAGGCCGAGGTCGAGCACGACGGCGTCCGGCGCGGCCGCCACGATGTCGTCGACCAGGCGGTCGAAGCGCACGGCGCACTCCACGCGGTGCCCGGCCGCGGCGAGGAGCTGCGAGAGCTGCTCGCGCACGCTCTTGTCGTCCTCCACGAGGTATACGTTCGCCACGATGCCCCCTCGTCTGGCGACGCGCGCGGCGCGTCTCTCTCGGCCTAGGTTGCGGGTGTCAATGGTAGCATCGACCGCGCGTTCCGCGCTTGAGCGGCACCCCGAGGCCCTGGTGGCGCGGCACGGGCGGCATCCGCGGCTCATGCCGGGTGGCTGCGCGCGTTCTGGCCGGACGGCGCCTACACGCCGCAGGCGCACGCGTCCCTGGCGCAGATGTACCTGGAAGACGGCCGGTTCCGCGCCTACTACGACGCATGGGCACCCGGTGCGGCGGAGTTCTCTCAATTTGCCGGCTGGACTTTTGTGACCCCGGACGTTCTGAGCCTCCATCAGCCGGAATCGGCCCCGGGTGCTGAAGCAGAGTGCTGAAACGTAATTACGCACGATTGGCTTTAAGGTTCCTAAAATGCCTGCAAATCCACAAACCCAAACTCAGTCGTGCGTAATTTGGCACCTGCAGGCGACGTCGGAACCGCGTGTCTGCGGGGCGTCCTGCCGATAAACGAGCGAGAAGGCCCTCGCGCTGCTCGCGCGGGAGCCTTCTCGTGTGCAGTACGTGCCGGCTGAGGAGTGCGTGCCGACCGAGGAGTGCTTGCCGGCCGCGGCGTGCTAACCGGCCGCGGCGGCGTGCCGGCCGCGCCCTACTCTTCCATGTAGTCCTTAAGTCTGCCGGAGCGGCTGGGGTGGCGCAGCTTCACCAGGGTCTTGCTCTCGATCTGGCGGATGCGCTCGCGCGTGACGCCGAACTCGCGGCCGACCTCCTCGAGCGTGCGGGGATGGCCGTCCTCCAGGCCGAAGCGGAACTTGATGACCTTGCGCTCGCGGTCGGCCAGGCCGTCGAGCACCTGGTCGAGCTGCTCGCGCAGCATCGAGTCCGAGGCCGCCTCGGGCGGGGCCACCGCCGTGGAGTCCTCGATGAAGTCGCCGAGCTGGGAGTCCTCCTCCTCGCCGATCGGCGTCTCCAGGGAGACGGGCTCCTGGCTGATCTTCTGGATCTCGCGCACGCGGTCGGCGCTCATGCCCATCTCGGCACCGATCTCCTCCGGGGTCGGGTCGCGCCCGAGGTCCTGGAGCAGCTGGCGCTGGACGCGCACGAGCTTGTTGATCGTCTCGACCATGTGCACCGGGATGCGGATGGTGCGCGCCTGGTCGGCGATCGCGCGCGTGATGGCCTGGCGGATCCACCAGGTGGCGTAGGTGGAGAACTTGAAGCCCTTGGTGTAGTCGAACTTCTCGACCGCGCGGATGAGGCCGAGGTTGCCCTCCTGGATGAGGTCGAGGAACAGCATGCCGCGCCCCACGTAGCGCTTGGCGATGGAGACGACGAGGCGCAGGTTGGCGCTGATCAGCGCCTGCTTGGCCTCGAGGCCCACCTGCTCGATGCGCATGAGGCGGCGCTGCTCGGCGCGGGTCAGCTCGATGTCGCCGTTCTCCGCGGCCTCCAGCTTCTGCGTCGCCTCGGTGCCCGCCTCGATCTTCATGGCGAGGTGGACCTCCTCGGAGGCGGTGAGCAGGTCGACCTTGCCGATCTCCTTCAGGTACATGCGCACCGGGTCGCCGGTCAGCATGACGGTGGAGGCGTCCGTGCGGCGCGCGCGGGCGCGCGAGGAGCGCTTCTTGGAGGTGTGCGGTTTGGTCGACGTGGACCGGAGGGCCTCGCGGACCTCCTTGGTCTCGTTCACGACGCCGGAGTTCTCGTCGTCATCGTCGTCATCGTCGTCGTAGTCGTCCTCGTCCGAGCCGAGGTCGTCATCCAAGTCGGTGTCGTCGTCGCCGACCCCCTCACCGGAGGAGGAGATGTCGACCCCCTTGGCCCTCACCGCGTCGTAGAGGTCGGAGAGCTCCTCGGAGTCGATGTCGATGTCCTTGACGGCAGCCTGGATGTCGTCCTCGGTCAGCACGCCGCCCGCCTTGGCGGCCTTCTTCTCGAGGTTGGACACGACTTTGTCCAGCTCCGCGGAGAGCTGGACGTCATTCTTGGATTTGTTTGCAGCCACGGATTTCCTTTCGAAAGAAATACGCCGATATGTTACCCAAACTCAGCGGTTCTCAACGTCAGAAAGACGTCTCGACAATTCGTTCGCATGCCGCTGCATCTCGGTGGCCTCCTCGAACAGCCGCTTGGCGTCGTCGCCCAGGCCGGCGCCCTCCTGCGAGCGCAGCCTGGCGCGAATCTGGCGGATCTTGCGCCTGGTCGAGCACAGCTCCATCGTGTCCAGCACGAACGCCACCTTGTCGGAGAAGGACATCCCCTCCTGGCCGGCCAGCTCCCCCGAGGCCAGGATCCTGGGCGCCTCGGGCACGACGGCGGTGGCCGCCGCGACGACCTCGGCCGGCGCGGTGCCCTCCGGCGTCGCCAGGATCGCCCACGCGATGCCCTCGTGGCGCTCGTCGGTCCACGAGAAGGTCGCGATCCTCTCCGCGTAGGGCCTGAGCTGGTCGGGGTAGGCGGCCATCATGCCCAGGAGCTCGCGCTCGGCCGCCACCTGCCTGCGCTCGTCGGCCGAGAGCGCAACCGCCTGCGGGCGAGAAGGACCTCCTCCCCAGGCTCCACCGCCGGCTCCGCCGGAGCGGCCGTCCCAGGCTCCGCCCGCGGCGAGGTCGCCCTCCGCCTCGGCTGGCACGTAGTCGGTCACGTACTCCGAGCCGGGCTCCTCGTCGAAGCCCGGATACGGCTCCGCGTACGGCGCCTGCCCTGGGCCGGCGTACGGCGCCTGCCCTGGGCCGGCGTACGGCGCCGGGCCCGCCCCGCGGCCGGCACCCGCCCCGCGACCGGC
>OMVS01000006.1 GCA_900314575.1 uncultured Olsenella sp.
TCCCACTCAATCGTCGCAGGTGGCTTGGGAGTGACGTCGTACACCACGCGGTTCACGCCGTCGACCTCGTCCACGATGCGGCTGGAGATGCGGCCGATCACGTCGTAGGGAAGCTTCGCCCAGTCGGCGGTCATGGCGTCGGAAGACTCCACCGCGCGCACGATAACCGGGCGCTGGTAGGTGCGCTCGTCGCCCATGACGCCCACGGACCTGATGTCGGGCAGCACGGCGAAGTACTGCCAGCAGGCGTGCTCGGAGTTGCGGTCGCCCGTCTCCTCGAAGAGCCGCTGGTTGTACGCGTCGAGCTCCTCGCGCACGACGGCGTCGGCCTCCTTCAGGATCGCGAGCTTCTCGGGCGTGACCTCGCCGATGATGCGGATGGCCAGGCCGGGGCCGGGGAACGGCTGGCGCCATACGAGCTTGTCCGGCAGGCCGAGCGCGATGCCCAGCTCGCGGACCTCGTCTTTGAAGAAGTGGTCGAGCGGCTCGATGAGGTCGAAGTGCACGCCGTCGGGGAACGGGATGAGGTTGTGGTGGCTCTTGATGGTCGAGGCCTTGCCGCCCGTCTTGCGCGCGCCGGACTCGATGATGTCGGGGTAGATGGTGCCCTGCGCCAGGTACTCGATGCCGTCGAGCTCCTGCGCGACCGAGAAGAACTCCTTCCAGAACTGCGTGCCGATCAGGCGGCGCTTCTGCTCGGGGTCGCTGACGCCGGCGAGCATCCGGGAGTAGCGCTCCTCCGCGTGCACGTGGATCAGGGGCACGTTGAACTGCTTACGGAAGACCTCCTCGACCATCTCCGGCTCGCCCTTGCGCAGCATGCCATGGTTCACGAAGACGCAGATCAGCTGGTCGCCGATTGCGCGATGCACGAGCGCGGCCGTGACGGAGGAGTCCACGCCGCCAGACAGCGCGAGGATGACCTTCTTCTCGCCCACCTGCTCGCGGATTTCCGCGACCTTCTCGTCGATGATGTTGTCCATGGTCCAGTCGGGCTCAAGCCCGCACACGCCGAACAGGAAGTTCTGCAGGATCTTGCGGCCGCACTCGGTGTGGCGCACCTCGGGGTGGAACTGCGTGGCGAAGAGGTTGCGGCTCGCGTCCTCCATGGAGGCGACGGGGCAGGTCTGCGTGGTCGAGGTGACCGAGAAGCCCGCCGGCACCGAGCTCACCGCGTCGCGGTGGCTCATCCACACGGTCTGCTCCGCGGGCGTGCCGTCCAAGATGCGGCTCTCGCCCTGGCGCGCGAGGCGGGCCGGGCCGTACTCGCCCTTCTCGGTGTGGCCGACCTCGCCGCCGAGCTTGACGGCCATGATCTGCTGGCCGTAGCAGAAGCCCAGGACCGGCACGCCGAGCTCGAAGACGCCCGCGTCCATGTCGGGCGCGTCGTCGGCGTACACCGAGGCGGGCCCGCCGGAGAGGATCACCGCGGACGGCCCCTTCTTCGCGAGCTCGGCCGCGGGGATGTCGCAGGGGAAGATCTCGGAGTAGACGTGCAGGTCACGCACCCTGCGGGCGATGAGCTGCCCATACTGGGCGCCGAAATCCAGAACCGCGACAAACTGGCCGGGCGTTCTCGTCTGCATGCATCCTCCAATTGTGTGGTTTCTCACAAAACCGCAGTTAGGTGTATCATTCGTCTGTATCGACACTAATCATAAGCCTCCCGCGTTGGCAAGCCTTGGCAATCCGCTGCATGAAATCGGCGCGGGAATGTCCCCAGGGGAGTGCCCCTCAGTCTATCAAGACGATGCGTCCCAAGGGGACACACTCACACGATCGGAGACCCCGTGTCCGAATTCGATGGCTACGACACGCCCAGGGAGAACGGCTCCGAGGCAGACGACACGTTCCCCCAGCCCGGCGCTCGCAGGGGCCCGGGCGCCCACTTCCGTACGAGCACGGGGGCCAGCGGTTCCGGCGCTCAGGGCGCGCCGGCCCACGCCAAGCACGCGACGCACGCGCAGCAGCCTGGCGGCGCAGCCGACGATACGCCCGCGTGGCAGGCGGCCTTCTCGCACGCGGACCCCGACTCCACGGCGGTGTACCTGGAGGCGGCGAAGCACCGCGCATCGCACGCGGCGCACGCGGACGCCGCCGCCGAGGCGGACATCGACAGGATCATGTCCGACATGGGTGACGGCGCGGACTCCCCCGTCTTCCCCGATGCCTCTGCTTCTCCCGCCACGCCTGACTCGGCCGGAGCAGCGGACGGTGCGCCCGACGGTGCCGACGCGACGGGCGACTACGAGGACGACGAGCCGACCGCGGTCCTGGACGGCGACGACATCGCCGCACGCGCCGCCTCGGACACGGGCACCACGGCCGACGGCGCCCTCGGCGCTGCCGACGCGGCTGGCTCCCCCGCCGGCTTCAAGCCGCTCGCACAGGTGGGCGAGGGCACCCGCAACGCCAAGGACGCCCCCAAGGAAAAGCCGAACCCCTACGACCTCGACCCCACCGGCAAGAAGGCCAAGCGCAAGCACCGCGTCCTTATCGGCGTACTGATCGGAATCGCAATCGTGCTCCTGGCGGGCGTCGGCGCAGTCGCCGCATACGTGCACAACATCAACACCAAGCTCACCAAGAACGTGGACAAGAGCCTCATCTCCGAGCTCACCACCACCGAGCCCGGAGACCCCTTCTACATGCTTCTGCTGGGCACGGACCGCGACGAGGAGCGCGCGGAGAGCTCCGAGTACGGCTCGGATGACAGCGCCTACCGCTCCGACTCGATCATGCTCGTGCGCATCGACCCGAAGAACGTCAAGGTGACCATGGTCTCGATTCACCGAGACACCCTCGTCGACCTCGGCGAGCACGGACAGCAGAAGATCAACGCCGCCTACTCGATCGGCGGGGCGTCATACGCCACGCAGGTGGTGTCCGAGTTCGCCGGCGTCGACATCTCGCACTACGCCGAGGCCAACCTCGACTCGTTCGCCTCGGTCGTAGACCAGGTCGGCGGCGTCACCGTCAACCTCCCCACGCCGGTCCACGACCCCAACTACACCGGGCTCGAGCTCGAGGCGGGCGAGCAGACGCTCGACGGCCACACGGCAGCCCTCCTGTGCCGCTGCCGCCACGGCTACGACGCATACGGCGACGGCGACCTGTACCGCGCCGCCAACCAGCGCATGGTGATCGCCGCGGTCGTGCAGAAGGTCCTGCAGAGCGACCCCGCGACCATCGCGAGCACCATCACCACCATGGCCGACAGCGTCACGACCGACATGACCGTCGCGGACATCCTCGACCTGGCGAACCAGATGAAGACGCTCAACGTCGACACCGACATCATGACCGGCATGGAGCCCACGACCTCGAGCTACTTCAACTCCACCTGGTACGAGATCTGCAACGTGAGCTCCTGGCAGAAGATGATGGCCCGCGTCGACCAGGGGCTGTCGCCCTACGAGGACAACTCCCAGGACGCCACGGTCGGCGTGGCCGGCTCCATCGGCAATGGCAGCGACCAGGACGATACGAGCGAGGACTTGACCTCCAGCGATGCTAGCGCGGACGACTCCGAGACCACCACGACGGAGGTGACCTCGACGGCCGGCGCCAACGCCGTGGAGCCCACGGGCTCCGGGTCGAGCTCCTCCGGATCCGGGTCGAGCTCCTCCGGCTCCGGCTCGAGCTCCTCCGGCAGCCGACGTCAGTAGCCGGCGTCGCAGCTGCGCCCGACCCGCAGCGAGCTGGCGTCGCCGCGCGAGGGCAACGGGAGCGAAGCGGAATCGGCACCACCGCGCGAGGAACGACAGAGCACTTGGCATCAGCGAGGCCCGCCATAGGCGGGCCTCGCTCTTTGTGGACTTCCGGGAGAAGGACCCCGCCCATCCCGCAGCCACTAAACTAGATGAACTGCAACTGCCGCCGCGCCGCCTTGGCGCAGAGAGTAACCCGAGGAGTCCGCTTGCTTCGCCGCAAAGACAAAGACCAGGGTACGCAGCCTTCCAGCGAGCCCACGCCCGTGCCGCACTACACGGCGCGCGTCCTCTCCAGGGAGAGCTCCTCCGAGAGGTACGCCAAGAAGCGGCGCGAGCGCTCCCGGCACCACGGCCTCAAGGTCGCGCTTCTCACCGCCCTCGCGGTCGTCCTAGCCGCCGTCCTGGGCGTCGGCGGCTACCTGTACAGCCTCGGGTACCGCATCGGCACGAACGACCAGGATCTTCTCGCCAGCCTCTCCTCCACCTCCTACGACCAGCCCTTCTACATGCTGCTGATGGGCGTGGACACTGGCGAGGAGCGCCTCGCGGAGGGCGACACGGGGCGCTCGGACTCGATGATGCTCGTTCGGATCGACCCCGTGAACGTGAAGGTCACGATGGTCTCGCTGCATCGCGACACGCTGGTGAGCATCGAGGGGCACGGTGAGGGGAAGCTGAACTCGGCCTATGCCTACGGTGGCAGGAGCCTTGCGGTCAAGACGGTGAACAAGCTTTCGGGCGTCGACATCTCGCACTACGCCGAGGTGGACTTCGACTCGTTCACCAGCATTGTGGACTCGATTGGCGGCATCACGGTCAACCTCCCCACCGACGTCTACGACCCCGATTACACGGGCCTCGACCTCAAGGCGGGCGAGCAGACCCTCGACGGCAACACGGCGCTGCTGCTGTGCCGCTGCCGGCACGCCTACGACGCGTACGGTGACGGCGACACCTACCGCGCGGCCAACCAGCGCATGGTGATCGCCGCCATCGTGAAGAAGGTGCTCGCGAGCGACGCCGCCACCAAGATAGGCGCCATCTCCTCCATGGCCGACAGCATCACCACCGACATGTCGCTCGGCGATATCTTCGGCCTCGCGAACCAGATGAAGGGCATCGACTTCGACGAGGACGTCTACACCGCCATGACCCCGACGGAGGGCTTCTACTACAACGGCGCGTGGTACGAGAAGCTCGACACGACCGCCTGGAAGACGCTCATGCAGCGCGTGGACGAGGGGCTGCCGCCGTACGAGGACAGCAGCCAGGACAAGACGCGTGGCGTCGCCGGCTCGGTCTCGGACGCCGAGGCTGGCTCGGGGTCAGGCGACGGCACGTCGCAGTCCGAGTCGTCGGATGGCGGCTCAACGGGCTCCACGGGCGGCGCCTCGGGCGCCTCCGCGGGCGGCTCTTCGGACAACGCGACGGACAACGCGACGGGCTCCGGCACCGTGATGGTGCTCAACGGTGCGGGCGCCCCCGGGCTGGGAACCTCCGTCGCGAACCGCCTCTCCGCGCTCGGCTACGACACGCAGTCGCGGAACGCGGCGAGCTTCAGCTACACGAAGACCGAGGTCTACTACAACGGGGCCGACAACAAGCAGCGTGCGGAGGCCATCGCCAGCTCGCTCGGCAACGGAATCACCGTTACCGCGAACGACGGGTCGGTCACCACCTCGACTGACGTCGTGGTGGTTGTCGGAGAGGCTCAGGCAGACCTGGCCGACCGATAGGGACTCGACGCAAGCCGTCGCAAGTAGTGGCTGGCCCGCGCGGCACCTCCGTCTCGCGCTTGGCTCAAGGTGAGGAACCGGTCGTTTTTCTCGGTCTGAGACGCCTGGTTTCGAACGCTTTCTCACCTTGGGCGATCCCTTAATCAAGGACGCCTAGGACAGCCTGGTCACTGCGGCACCAGGCCGGGCCCCGGGCCATACCTGCCGCCGAGTCGCCGGGCCGTCCCGAACGGCCCGTGCCTTGGGCCGCGACCATGCCGATGGCTCGAATGACCGGCGGACACGAGGGTCGCCGCAATCGAGCGCGTCGGACTGGAATCGGATGCGTCGGACGCGCGTCGCTGAGCTAGCTTTGTTCGAACATCCGTTCGCCGATAAGACTCCGCCCCTCCCCTCTCAGCCCATCATCTGGCGTATTCTTCTGTCCACTTTCCTCTTGGCAGGAGGTGGTACATGAGCACGCGGGGCCTAGCGATGCAGCGCCTCAGCCAGGCCTTCCACGGAGGCAAATGCCTTCATGCCAAGACCGACGCCGAACGGCAGAGCCTGCGTCGCCTGGTCAGAAACGGGCTCGTCTGCTCGCCTTCACGCGGTCTGTTCGTCCGCGCCGAGGACTGGAGGTCCCTAAACTCGCGCGCGCGTGCGCTCATGATCATCCGCTCGATGTCTGCCATGCATCCGGACTGGGTGTTCTGCGACGTGAGCGCCGCGGTCGTTCATGGTCTCGCCGTGTCGTTCCATCTGCTCGGACAGGTCCATATCGCCGTGCCCAAGTCACGCCATGGGAGAAGCACCACCAAGGTCATCCGTCATTCGACCGGAAGCTGCCCCGTCGTGCAGGTCGGCGGCATCAAGGTCACATCGCTCCCGCGCACGGTTCTCGACTGCCTGCGCGGGAGAAGCTTCGCCGAGGGGCTCGTCATCGCTGACTCCGCCCTCCGTATGAGCGGCGCCACCGCCACATCCTTCGAGGGGACCCTCAGGCGACTCGGCAGGGGCCTGCACGGCATTCGACACGCTCTCTCGACCTTGTCGCACGCAGACCCGAGAAGCGAGAGCGGGGGCGAGTCGTTGGCCCGTGCGCTCATGATAGAATTCGGGTTTCGTCTGCCTGAGCTCCAGGTAACCGTGCGGAGCACCCTAGGCGACGGCCATTTCTATCGGCCTGACTTCATGTGGAGGCTGCCAAGCGGAATCGTATACGGAGAGTTCGACGGAAGGGAGAAGTACGTCGATCCCGCCATGACGCACGGAGCGAGCGCCGCCAGCGTGATGGCCGACGAGCGGCTTCGGGAGTCACGCCTCAGCGCGACGGGTCGCGTTATGCGGTTCTGCTATGCGGACCTGCGCTCCCCTGCGCGGTTGGCAAGATTGCTTGATGGCTTTGGCATTCCTCGTGACAGAAGGCCCGTCTCGCTCGACTTGCGACCGAGTTCGCGACGCGGAAGGCCGACCACACGGCAGTCTACGCGGCGGGCCGCCATCACGGCGTGACATCCCTCGCATCCCAGTGTCGACTGGGGCCATGCCGAGCAGAGCACCCCACATCCACAAGCCACACGATTCCCCAGTGGCGCGCGTAGCGCCGGCGCCATGCTGCGTCGGGGCGTTCTCCGCACCGGCGGTCCCGTCTAGCTCGGCAGCGCCCTCTAGCCCGGCGACGAGCATCTCGTAGTCCGCCCTCAGCAGCGTTTCACGTCGGAGGTACCGGAGACGCTGGACACGCCCCCCGGCCCTGACACCTGCCTGCTTACATCCAAGTTGAGAATCCGGTCGGATTCTCCTGTCCATTTGTCGCAGATACGACCGAATTCTCACCTTGGATTCCCGCGCCACGCCGGATGGCCTATCGTCTCACTCGAGCCATCCATTCTCATCCTACCCATCTAGGCCCAGACGAGCGGGCGCAGAACGGCAACGAGCCCGACCAGCACGGGAGAAGATCCCGCGCCAGCCGGGCCCATCTATCTGGACGCCCGCGGCACCACTGGGGTACCAGCCGAATCCGCCCGCCTGGACGCCCGCGGCACCACCGCAGCGCCCATGGCGCCACCGCAGCGCCAGCCGGGCGCGCCGCCGGAGGCTTCGGCATCGCCCGGAGCGTCAGCCGACGTCGGTGCGCCTACTTGCTGCTGACGACCTCCTTGTCGGCCGTCATCTCCTTCCACTTGGCGAGCACCGCCTCGCGGTCCGGGCCGAACTTGGTCGTGTCCTCCTTCATGAGCTGCGACGTGTCGAAGGTGCCATCGACGCCCTGGACGTCCGGGATGCACATGAGGATGGTGCTCTTCTTGTCGATGCTGGCCAGGTACGCGAGGTTCTCGTCGTTGCTGAAGAGCCACTCGACGAACAGCTTGGCGTCGTCGACGTCGTCCGCGTTCTTGAACACCGCGACGCCGTCGGGCATGTAGGGCATGCCCTCGCTCGGGTACACGAGCTCGAGGTTGCCGCCCGAGAGGATCTCGTCGAGCGTGCCGTCGATGTAGGTGATGCCGACCCCCGCCTCGCCGCTGCTCACGCGGGTGGACGGGTCGGAGCCGCGCTTGGTGTAGTACGGGATGTTCTGGTTCAGCTGGCTCAGGTACTCCCAGCCGGCGTCCTCGCCCATGTTCTGGAGAAGGGCGTCGACCGCGGCGTAGTTGGTGCCGGACACGGCCGGCGTGGACATGATGATCTCGTCCTTGTACTCGGGCTTCACCAGGTCCGTCCAGCTCGCGGGCTTGTTCGCGCCGACCTCTCCGAGGATGTCGTTGTTCACGATGAAGCCCACGACCGTGGCACCCTTGCTGAACCAGTAGTTGTCCGGGTCCTTGAACGTGTCCGCGAACCGAGACGCCGCGTCGAAGTTGACCTGCTCGAGCAGGCCGGAGTCCTTGGCGGACATGAACGAGTCGATGCCGCCGCCGAACCACAGGTCGGCCGCCGGCGTGCCTCCCTCGGCCTTGAGCTTGGAGAGCGCCTCGCCCGAGGACATGGACACGAACTCGACCTCGCAGCCCACGTCCTGCGTGAAGCGGTCGAAGAGCTTCTGGTACGACTCGCTCGTGCAGATGACCTTCATCGTCTTGCCCGAGGTGGACTTGAGGTTCGTCTGGTTCGAGCTCGACGACTGGGCCTGGCTTGCGGACGACCCGCCGTCCGTCGCATTCGAGCCGGAACCCGAACAACCGGTCACGGCGAGCGCGGAGAGCGCGACCGCGGATGCGGAGCCGAGGATGAACGAGCGTCTGGATAGGACCTTCTTTGCCATTAGGCACCTTCCTTCCATTCGAGGGGGCGCGCCACGTCGAAGCGCACGGAATCCCCCACTTTCAACACGAGCGAGCGGTCCTGCCTTACCCTGACCACCTGCCCGTCGACATCGATCGCGTACTCCCACTGGGAGCCGAGGAACATCGCCTGCACGACCCTGCCCGAAAACGCCCCGTCTGGCGTGAGCCGCGCGCCCTCCTTGCGGAAGGCCACGGTGCAGCCGTCTCCGAGCCGCAGCTCGTTCACGCTGCCCAGGAAGCGCGCGCAGTAGGCGTCGCACGGGTGGTCGTAGACGTCGAGCGGCGCGCCCTGCTGCACTACCTTCCCGTGGTGGAGAAGGGCGATGCGGTCGCCGATCGCCATCGCCTCCTCCTGGTCGTGCGTGACGAACAGCATGGCGATGTCGAAACGGCGCTGGACCGCCCTGACCTCCTCGCGCATGCGCACCCGCAGCCCGGCGTCCAGGTTCGAGAGCGGCTCGTCCAGGAGGAGCGCCTTGGGCTTGAGGACGAGGGCCCGCGCGAGCGCGACGCGCTGCTGCTGGCCGCCCGAGAGCTCGGAGGGGTACGCCCCCGCACGCTCCGCCATGCCCACCGTCTCGAGCATCTCCCGGGCGCTGGCCTCACGCTCTTCTCGGCCCATGCCCTGCAGACGCAGGCCGAAGGTGACGTTGTCGAGGACCGTCATGTGCGGGAACAGCGCGTAGGACTGGAACACCGTCGCCACCGGGCGGAGCTCCGGCGGGCGGCTGCCCATCTCCTCGCCATCGATGAGCACCTGGCCGGAATCCGGCAGCAGGTAGCCTCCGACGGCCCGGAGCGCCGTGGTCTTGCCGCAGCCTGAAGGCCCGAGGAGGCAGACGAGCTCCCCCCTCTCGACCGTGAGGCTGAGCCCGTCCAGGACCGAGGTCCCGCCGTATCCGACCCTGAGGTCGCGCAGATCAAGCATCGGCATGCTGACGGCGCCTCCTTCCCAAGAAGAGCCAAGCCAGAGCCGCATCGACCACGAGCGTGATCGCGACGATCACGAGGGAGGTCGCGGCGGCCTGGCCGTACTTGCCGCCCGACAGCTGGTCGAACAGCTCGAAGATAGCGGTCTTGTTGCCCGGCGCGATGAGGAACAGGACCGCGCTGTAGGCGACCATCGCCGAGGAGAACGCGTTCATGAAGCTCACCGCCGCTGCGCGGCGCACGCTCGGCACCACCACGGCGAGCGCGCTCGCCAGCCGCGTCGCACCGACGTCGCGAGCGGCCTCCTCGAGGTGAGGGTCCAGCTGCGCGAGCTCGTTGGAGAACGCCTGCTGCGAGATGGACAGCTGCTTGAAGGCGAGCACCAGCACCACGATAACGGCGGTCCCGGTGAGCTTGAGCGGCGGCCTGTTGAACGCGAGGATGTAGCCCAGGCCCACGCAGGTCCCGGGCAGCATGTAGGGCATGGTGATCGCGAAGCCGAGAAGGGCCTGGGCCTTGCGCGACACGCCGGCCAGCGCGCGACCGGCGCGCCCGCCACGGCGGGCGGCGTGGCCGGCAGCGCCCGCGCCCGCACGACCCCGCTGAAGGAGGTAGGCGCAGACGAATCCCAGCACGCACGAGATGGCGGCCGACGCCAGTGCGAACCAGAGGCTCCTCGCGAGCGGCAGCGCCTCGTACTCGGCGAGGTGCCGGAAGTTCGCGTCGGTGAGCGGCGCCGTCCAGCTGATGCCCTGCGTGAGCGAGGCGTGCACGATCGTGGCGTACTGCATGACCATGAACGCGACGAACGCCCACGACACCACCGAGCACACGACGCCGAGGGGGCCGTCCAAGGTCATCTGCGCCGCGCGGCGGTCGCCGACCATCTCGAACGCCGAGGTGGCCGTCCCCGCCACGCGCCTGCGCGACCGCGCGATGAGGGCGGCGTAGCAGGCGTAGACGACCACGGCGATGGCGCACAGCAGGATGCCGAGCACCGCGGCGCCAGCGAGGTCGGAGTAGCCGACGACCTGCTCGTAGATGGCGGTCGAGATCGTCTCGAAGCTCCCGCCGATCACGACGGGCGTGCCGTAGTCTGCCAGCGAGCGCACGAAGGTGAGCAGGAGGCACGCCCCCACCGACGGCAGCGCGAGCGGCACCACGACACGGCGGGCGACGGTCGAGGGCGAGGCGCCGAGGTCCCGCGCCGCGTCGATCACCGACGGGTCGATGTTGCGTATCGTGCTCAGGATGAGAAGGACGTTGATCGCGCAGAAGAAGACCGACTGCATGACCACGACGCCGACGGGGCCGTACGGACTCACCGAGAGGCCGAGAAGCTCGTGGGTGACGAGGCCGCGCCTGCCGAAGAGCTCGACGTAGGCGAGCGAGGAGACGAACGGCGGCGAAATGATGCTCGCGAAGACGAGCGCCACCACGACGTCGCGCGCCCTCGACCTCGAGTAGGCGACCCGCAGCGAGATGGCGAGCGCGAGCGCGGTCGAGATGACGGCCGACGCCATGCCGGCCAGGACGCTGTCGCGGATGAGCGTGCCGCGGCGCGCGAGCTCGCCCACGAGGTCGCTGCCCACCCCCTTCGAGAGCAGCGAGAGGACGGGGGCGACGGAGAACAGCAGCACGAGCGCGACGGCCGCGACCGCGATCGCCGCCCCCACCACCGCGGAGCGCCTGTGGCGCCTGAGGGCGCCCGCAGGCAGCGCGCCCCGTCCCTCGAGCGCAGGTTCTTGTCCGTCCATCGACTCCCCCAAAAGAGGCCCCCGACGGGCGGGGGCCTGTAAGTTGCTAATTTATCTATTCTAGCGACGACTTTTTATAATCGCTCACACGCTTCGCGCCCTTGCGCTACCCATGGCCGCGCTTTCGCCCATCGCGATGGCCCAGCGCACGCGGCGCCCACGGCACCAGGAACGCCTGCGTCCCCGCCGCTGTCGCGGCGCCCGGCGCTACACGTTGAAGCGGAAGACCATGACGTCGCCGTCCTGGACGACGTAGTCCTTGCCCTCCATGCGCAGCCTGCCCGCCTCGCGGGCCCCCGCCTCGCCGCCGAGCGTGACGTAGTCGTCGTAGGAGATCGTCTCGGCCTTGATGAAGCCGCGCTCGAAGTCGGAGTGGATGACGCCGGCCGCCTCCGGCGCCTTGGCGCCGATGCGCACCGTCCACGCACGGACCTCCTTGGGGCCCGCGGTGAAGAAGCTCTGCAGCCCGAGCAGGCGGTAGGCCGCGCGGGCGAGCACGGCGAGGCCCGGCTCCTCGAGGCCGAGCGAGGCGAGGTACTCCGCCGCCTCCTCGGGCTCAAGCTCTGAGAGCTCGGCCTCCACCTCGGCGCAGATGGGGATGGGCGCCTGGCCGGCGATGGGCGCGAAGTCGTCTGCGAGCTGGTCCTCGTCGCAGTTGGCGACGTAGAGGATCGGTTTCATGGTGAGCAGGAAGAGGTCGTGCGCGGCAGCGCGCTCGTCGTCGGTCATGTCGAGGTCGGCCGCACGGTTCCCGGCGCCGAGCCACTCGTAGAGGCGCTTGGCGACCTCGAGCCTGGGCTTCAGGTCCTTGTCGCGCTTGGCCTCCTTCTCGAGCTTGGGGAGGGCGCGCTCCACGGTCCCGTAGTCGGCGAGCACGAGCTCGGTCTGGATCGTGTCGGCGTCGGCGGCGGGGTCCACGCGCCCGTCGACGTGCACCACGTCGGGGTCGGCGAAGTAGCGGACGACCTCGCAGATCGCGTCGCAGTTGCGGATGTTGGCCAGGAACTGGTTGCCGAGGCCCTCGCCCTCGTTGGCGCCCTTCACCAGGCCGGCGATGTCGACGAACTCGACCGTGGCCGGCACGACCCTGGCGGGGTTCACGATGTCGGCGAGCTTCTGCAGCCGCGGGTCGGGGACGTCGACGATGCCGACGTTGGGGTCGATGGTCGCGAAGGGGTAGTTCGCCGCAAGCCCGCCCTTCTTGGTGAGAGCCGTGAACAGCGTGGACTTGCCCACGTTGGGCAGCCCCACGATTCCGATAGAGAGGGACACGTCATTCTCCTTTGTTCGTCACTCGCATGCCGCTGCGTCTTCGTTAGTCTGCCGGGCGCCGTCTGCGCCGGCGCTGGCCGCAACCTGGCCGCGGCCGCACCGCGCCGGGCAGGGCCGCCGCGCCGGGCGGCCGCACCTACTTGCCGTCCTCCTCGAGGTTCTCGAGGGCGTCCATGCCCTTGTCGAGCAGCAGCTTGCCCTTCTCCTTGAGCTCCTCCGCGCGGGCGCGGCTCTCCGCCGCCATGCGCCTTCGCCGCTCCGCGTCCTCGTCGGGGACGACGAGCTCCTGAGGGTCGCAGGGCACCATGGCGAGCGCATCCTCGGGGCAGGCGACGGCGCAGGCGCCGCAGTTGACGCAGAACGCCGGCTCGACCGAGAAGTGCCCCTCGCGGTCGAGGTCGTTGGCGTGGACGGGGCAGACCTTGACGCAGTCGCCGCACTTGGTGCACCTGGAGGAGTCGCAGGCGGGGATCTCGAGCTTGAAGCCCTCCGCGAGGTCAGGGTACTTCTGCAGCGCCGCCATCACGAGCTTGCGACGCTGCGTGAGGATGTGGCGGCGGTTCTGGGAGGTCTGCGCGCCCACGGCCTTCTCGAGCGTGCGCTGCAGCTCCGTGAGCTGCTTGGTGTGCTGCTGGATGCGCTGGGCCACGGCCTGCGCGCCGGCCAGCGCCGGGTTGCCGCGAGAGACGAGCCTCGTGGCGGAGGTGGCCATGCTGCTGACGAACTGGCTGCGCCGGTACGCGCGGGACTGCTCGTGGTTGAGGCGCCTCTCGTCCACCTCGAGGCCCACGGACTCGCCGCTCAGCTCCTCGGCGGCGGCGATGGCGTCGCCGTAGCGCTCCTCGCCCGTGGTGGTGCGGCACCGGTCGCAGATGCCGACGGGCAGGTAGACGGAGAGGTTGGGGTACTCGCACAGCAGCGCGAACCACAGCTCCTCGGAGATGGCTCCCACGCACGGCAGGAGGACCTCGTTCTCCTTGGGAAGGCGCCCCAGCGCCCGCGTGCAGGTGACGTAGCAGTCCTCGTACTTCGAGGCCACCTCGGCGACCTGCTTGTAGAGCTGCAGCGGCGCCTGGCTGCCGCAGATGAAGACCTCCGTGGGGCAGACCGTGGCGCACAGGCCGCACTTGCGGCACCTGTCGTCCACCTTGACCGAGGAGCCCTTGATGGTGATCGCGTCCACCGGGCACACGTCGAGGCAGCGCGTGCACGCCTTGGGGTCGCGCGTGGAGCAGGTCACGCAGAAGATCGAGTTGACGCGCGGCTTGACCTTGTAGTCGGAGGGGTCGTAGACCTTGACCGTGGCGGGGTCCTGAATGAGCGTGCTGGCGACGTCACCGAGCGGGTTCTGGATCGCTCCCCAGTTGTCCTGGATGTCGATGATGTCATCGAGCAGGTCGCGCTTCTCGGCCATGCCCTCCCCTTCCTGTAGGAACGTGCAAGCTCCCATTCTATCCCACCCGCGGCCGGCCGGGCGGAGAAGGACGCGCGCCCGCGGCTGCGACACAAGGGGACGGCCAGGCGCCGTGGCACCTGGCCGTCCCCTTGCGAAGCTCTTCTTGCCGGACCCCGCCCCAGCCGGGCGTCGGGGCCAGCCGCGCGGACAGCCGCCCGCGACTCCCGCCCGCAGTCGCCGCGGGCGGGGCTGGAAGCGGTGTCGCCTAGTAGGCGCCGCCCTGGCCGCCCTGGGCGGCAGCCGCGGAGATGGCCTCCTCGATGGTGGTGTCCTTCGGCTCGTCGGAGACGGTGGCCTCGGTGATGAGGATCAGCGAGGCGATCGAGGCCGCGTTCTGCAGCGTGGTGCGGGTGACCTTGACCGGGTCGAGCACGCCCATCTCGATCATGTTGCCCCACTGGCCGTTGGCGGAGTTGAGGCCCTCGCCCTCGGGCAGGCCCTTGATCTTCTCGACCACGACGGAGCCCTCGAAGCCGGCGTTGGAGGCGATGGTCTTCACCGGGGCCTGCAGCGCCTTGCGGACGATGTCCACGCCGATCTTCTCGTCGGCGTCGGCGCACTCGACGGAGTCCAGCGCCTTGGCAGCGGCCAGGAACGCGACGCCGCCACCGGCGACGATGCCCTCCTCGACGGCCGCGCGGGTCGCCTGCAGGGCGTCCTCGATGCGGTGCTTGATCTCCTTGAGCTCGGACTCGGTGGCAGCGCCGACCTTGATGACCGCGACGCCACCGGAGAGCTTGGCGGCGCGCTCCTGCAGCTTCTCCTTGTCGAAGTCGGAGGTGGAGTTGTCGTACTCGTTCTTGATCTGGGCGATGCGCTCCTCGATGGCCTCCTTGGTGCCGGCGCCACCGACGATGGTCGTGTTGTCCTTGGTGATCTTGACGGACTTGGCGCGACCGAGCATCTCGGCGGTCACGTCGGTGAGGTTGATGCCGAGCTCCTTCATGGCAACCTGGCCGCCGGTGAGGATGGCGATGTCCTCGAGCATGCGCTTGCGGCGGTCGCCGTAGCCGGGGGCCTTCACGGCGGCGACGTTCAGGACGCCGCGGAGCTTGTTCAGGATCAGCGTGGCCAGGGCCTCGCCGTCGACGTCCTCGGCGATGATGAGCAGCGGCGCGCTCTGCTTCTGGACGGCCTCGAGAATCGGCAGGATGTCCTGGATGTTGGAGATCTTCTGGTCGGTCATGAGGATGTAGGGCGACTGCATCTCGGCCGTCATGGTGTCGTTGTTGGTGGCGAAGTACGGGGAGATGTAGCCCTTGTCGAACTGCATGCCCTCGACGGTCTCGATGTCGATGCCGAAGGTCTGGGACTCGTCGACGGTGATGACGCCGTCCTTGCCCACGACCTCCATGGCGTCGGAGATCTTCTCGCCGATCTCCGGGTCACCGGCGGAGATGGTGCCGACCGCGGCAATCTGATCCTTGGTGGAGACCTCGGTGGAGGCGCCCTTCATCTGCTCGACGGCGGCGTTGACGGCCTTGTCCACGCCGCGACGGATGGCGATGGGGTTGGCGCCGGCGGCGACGTTGCGCAGGCCCTCGTTCACGATGACCTGGGCGAGCAGGGTCGCGGTGGTGGTGCCATCACCGACGGTGTCGTTGGTCTTGGTGGCGACCTCCTTCACGAGCTGGGCGCCCATGTTCTCGACGGGGTCCTTGAGCTCGATCTCCTTGGCGACGGAGACGCCATCGTTGGTGATGGTGGGGGCGCCGTAGGAGCGCTGGAGCGCCACGTAGCGGCCCTTGGGCCCGAGGGTGGTGGTGACGGCGTCAGCGAGGGTGTTGACGCCCTTGGCGAGCTTGGCACGAGCGTCGGTGCCGAAGACAATGTCCTTTGCCATGTTCTATGTCCTCCAAGTTGCTGGTTCTGACCTGAGACGCGGGGGCCGGCCGGCTCCCGCACGCGCCGGCGAGGCGCTAGTCCTCGATGATGGCGTAGATGTCGTCGGAGCGGAGCAGCAGGTAGTCCTCGCCGTCGATCTTGACCTCGTTGCCGCCGAACTTGCCGTAGAAGACCTGGTCCCCGGCCTTCACGTCGAGGGCGATGCGCTCGCCCTTCTCGTCGAACTTGCCGGCGCCGACGGCGATGACCTCACCGCGCTGCGGCTTCTCCTGGGCACCGCTCGAGATGTAGAGGCCCGTGGAAGTCTTCTCCTCCTTGGGGGCAGGCTTGACGAGAACGCGATCACCCAGAGGCTTGAGTGTCATTTAGAAGTACCTCCTTCTTGCGCGCCGTCCGGCGCAATGCCTTGACGCGGGCCCGACTGGCACCCGCGCGTTTCCAACAGTGAGGATGATACCCATATCTCTAGGTTTAAACCTCGGGATGGAAAAAACCTTCCTTCCTGCGACTTAGATTTTCTACTCCGCGCTACCTAAGCCTCCACCTAGGCCTCGGAGGGGCGCAGGCCCTCGAGCTCGGCCAGCCAGAGGCGCGCCGAGGCGTCGGAGGGCATGCGAAGGTCGCCCCTCGGCGAGACGGCGACCGTGCCTACCTTCGGGCCGTCCGGCAGGCAACTGCGCTTGAACTGCTGCGAGAAGAACCTGCGGTAGAAGACCTCGAGCCACCTCAGGATCTCCTCGTCCGCATGCCCCGCCTCCGTCCCCTCGCCCAGCGCGTAGCGGGCGAGCCTCAGGACCTTGCGCGGCGCGAACCCGCGGCGCAACACCTGGTAGAGGAAGAAGTCGTGCAGCTCGTAGGGGCCGACGAGGTCCTCGGTCCGCTGGGAGATGGTGCCGTCTCCGCTCGCGGGCAAAAGCTCCGGCGAGACGGGGGTCGCCAGCACGTCGTCGAGCACGCGGGAGACGTCGGCGTCCTCACAGGTGTCCGCGACGTAGCGGACGAGGTGGCGCACGAGCGTCTTGGGGACGCCCGCGTTGACGCCGTACATGGACATGTGGTCGGCGTTGTAGGTCGCCCAGCCGAGCGCGAGCTCGGAGAGGTCGCCCGTGCCCACGACGATGCCGCCCACCTGGTTGGCGATGTCCATGAGCACCTGCGTGCGCTCGCGGGCCTGGGCGTTCTCGTAGGTCACGGAGTGGTCGGCCTCGTCGTGGCCGATGTCCGCGAAGTGCTGGCGCACGGCCTTGGCGATGCTCACCTCGCGCAGCGTGCAGCCCAGGGCGCGCGCCAGGTCGACGGCGTTGCCGTGGGTGCGCGTGGTCGTGCCGAAGCCGGGCATCGTCACGGCGACAACGCCGTCGCGGGGAAGGCCGAGCAGGTCGTAGGCGCGGGCGATCACGAGCAGGGCGAGGGTGGAGTCCAGCCCACCCGAGACGCCGATGACGGCGGCGCGCGCATGGATGTGGGAGAGGCGCTTCGCCAGGCCGAACGCCTGGATCGAGAGGACGTCCTCGCAGCGCTCGGAGCGGCGGGCGGGGTCGGCCGGCACGAAGGGATGGGGGTCCACCCGGCGCGTGAGCGCGGTCTCCTCGAGGGCGAGGTCGAAGGGCACGCGCAGGTAGGAGGGGCAGGTCGCGTCCTCGCGGAAGGTCGAGGTGCGCCGGCGCTCGGCCTCGAGCGCGCACACGTCCACCTCCGTCGTGGCGCGCCCCTCGCCGAAGGGGCGCGCCTCCGCGAGCAGCGCGCCGTTCTCGGCCACGAGGTCATGGGCCGAGAAGACCAGGTCCTGCGTTGACTCCCCCCAGCCCGCGCTCGCATAGACGTAGGCCGCCACGAGTCGCGCGCTCTGGCCCGAGACCAAAGAGCGGCGGTAGTCCGCCTTGCCGACGATCGCGTTGGAGGCCGAGAGGTTGCAGACGACGGTCGCGCCGGCCTTGGCGTGGGCGATCGAGGGCGGGTCGGGGACCCAGAGGTCCTCGCATATCTCGACCGCGACCCTGAGCGCCGGCACGCTCGAGCACGAGAAGACCTGCGAGCAGCCGAACGGCACGTCGCGCTCGCCGAAGGCGTCCGTGCGCGTGACCTCGAGGGGCCCGGGCACGAAGTGGCGCACCTCGTAGAACTCGTTGTAGTTGGGGAGGTTCCGCTTGGGGACGACGCCCAGGACGCGGCCGTGGGCGAGGGCGACGGCGCAGTTGTAGAGCTTGGAGCCCACGCGCAGCGGCGCCCCGACGAGGACGAGGGCGTCGAGGTGTGCCGTGGCGTCGCGCACGTCCGCGACCCCCGCCTCGGCCGCGCGCAGGAGCTCGTCCTGCCAGAAAAGGTCCTCGCAGGTGTAGCCCGTGACGCAGAGCTCCGGGAGGACGACGAGCTTGGCGCGCTCCCGCTCGCAGGCGTCCGTGACCTCGGCGACGATGGCGCTGACGTTTGCCTCGACGTCCGCGACCACGACCCTCGGCGAGCGCGCCGAGACCTTGATGAAACCGTCCCGCATGATGACCCCTCCCCGACGGGCGCGGGCTCGCCGCGCCCGCGCCTCGCGTCTCGTCGACGACGGACCCCGGCGTCCGGGCGCGCACGTCCGGCCGCCGGGGTCGACCTCGGGGTATAGCTTATCGCACGGGCGCCCGCAGGCGCACGCGGGCGTGTGCGGGCGCTACTCGACGCCCACGTCCTCCAGGTAGCGCGAGAGGAAGGCGCGCGTGCGGGGCTGCCGGGGGTTGGTGAAGAGCTGCTTGGGGTCGCCCTCCTCGGCGATGACGCCCTTGTCCATGAAGACGACCTTGTCCGAGACGTTCTTGGCGAAGTCCATCTCGTGCGTGACGACGACCATGGTCATGCCCCCGGACGCGAGGTCGCGCATGACGTTCAGGACCTCCCCGACGATCTCGGGGTCGAGCGCGGAGGTCGGCTCGTCGAAGAGCATGAGGTCGGGCTGCATGCACAGGGCGCGCGCGATGGCGACGCGCTGCTTCTGGCCGCCGGAGAGCGAGGTGGACGGCGCGTCGACGAAGTCGGCGAGCCCGACGGCCGCGAGGTTCTCGCGGGCGCGCCTCTCCGCCTCCGCCTTGTCGCACTTGTGTAGCATCACGGGCGCGAGCGTGCAGTTGTCCAGCACGTTCTTGTTGTTGAACAGGTTGAAGGTCTGGAACACCATGCCGATGCTCTCGCGCAGCTTGTTCACGTTGGCGCGCGAGTTGGCGAGGTCCTCGCCGTGGAACCACACGTGGCCGGAGTCCGGCGTCTCGAGCAGGTTGATGCAGCGCAGGAGCGTCGACTTGCCGGAGCCGGACGCACCGATGATGGTGACGACCTCCCCCCGGTTCACCTCGAAGTTGATTCCCTTGAGCACCTCGAGCGAGCCGAAGGACTTGCGGAGGCCCTCGACGCGGACGAGCGGCTCCCCGCTCAGAGCGCCCCGCGCGCTCTCGTTTTCAGCCATTTGGGGACCTCCCTAGTTAGAGCTCGTGACGCCGTCAGAGGGCTTGGCGCCCAGGCGCACGGCCAGGACGTTCAGCAGCTTGGTGGCGAGCATGGTGAGGACGAGGTAGCAGACGGCCGTCACGACGTACACGGGGAGCTGCTTGTAGTACACGCCGGTGATGGTGCGCGAGGCGAACATGAGCTCCACCACGCCGATGACCATGAGGACCGACGAGTCCTTGATGTTGATGACGAGCTCGTTGGAGAGCGCGGGGACGGCGTTCAGGATGCCCTGCGGGAACACGACGGAGCGCATGGCCTGCCACTGCGAGAGCCCCAGCGAGCGCGCGGCCTCCGCCTGGCCGGGGTCGACGGCGCCGATGCCCGAGCGCAGCACCTCCATCATGTAGGCCGTGGAGTTGAGCGCGATGGTGACCATGGCCGCCGTGAACGGGGGCCACACGCCCAGGATCTGCGTGGCGGACATGCCGCGGGCGGTGAGCAGCGAGGTGCCACCGTAGTAGATGATGAGGCCCTGGACCATCATCGGCGTGCCGCGCACCACGGCGGAGTACACGCGCGCGAAGCCCGAGCCGACGGTCTTGAGGAAGCGCACGAAGTCGTCGTCGGTGCGCTCGATGGTCTGCAGGCGCAGGAACACCAGGAGGATGGCGAGGAAGAACGCGATGACCGTGCCGACGACGGCCAGGATGACCGTATTCACGATGCCCGTGGCGAACTCGTCGCGCATGCTGTAGATCATGTACACGGCCGACGAGAAGAAGTCGGTGGGGTTCTTGGACTGCGCGATGCTCGAGGAGACGAGGTCGGCGGCGCCCACCACCACGCGGTCGACGACGAACGCGGCGACGATGGCCCACACCACGTACGAGCAGATGCGCTCGGCCCTGACCGCCTGGGGCCGCTTGAAGGGCGACGTCTTGGCGTACTCGTCGCCCCTCCACTTCGCCAGCTTGTTCACGAGGGCGACGAGCGACACCACGATCCACGCCACGAGCACGTAGTACAGGACGACCTCGACCGCGTAGGAGCGGGCGAGGAAGCTCGAGGCCGAGTGTGGCTGGTTGGCGAGCGCGAGGCCGACGAGGGCCAGGGCGCTCGTGCCCAGGAACACGTAGCGGTGGTCGCTGGCGACGAACCCCACGAGGCCCCCGCGCCCCTTCGTCTCGCTGCTGCTGGGCGGGTCCTTGGGCCGCGCCCCTTCCATCTCAGGTTCCGTGCTCATGACGTACTCTCCTAGCCTCCATCATCAAGACGGGCGCCTCGTAGCGCGCGTCGGGGTCGCGTCCGCGACGGCGCGGCGCCGAGCCCCCGACGGGCCCTCGCTACGAGACGCCCCTTCGGGCGAACGAATATGGGCGACTACTCCGGCAGGCGCTGCTGGACGGCGTCCCAGTACGCCTGACGGTCATCCTGCGAGACTGCGTTGATGCAGTCGTTGATCTTCTTGAGGACGTCGTCCTGCCCCTTGGCGATGCCCGCGTTGATGGGCGCGTCCTCGCTGAACAGGATGGGGCTGCCGTTGAACTCGACCTGCACGAGGTCGGGGTTGGACGCGAGGAGCCCCTTGGCGTTCTCGACGTCGTAGGTGACGGCGTCGCAGGCGCCGTTGCTGATGGCGGAGAGCTGCGCGGGCACCGAGTCCACGGGCTCGAGGTGGTTGACGTTGGGGATCTCGTCGATGACGTCGTCCAGCAGCGTGTCGCGCTGGCCGAGGACGGCGGCGCCGGCGAAGTCGGCGAAGCTCGTGGCGCTCGCGAGCGGCGAGCCCTTCTTGACCAGGAGGCCGTAGTGGCCGTCCCAGTAGGGGTCGGAGAAGTCGATGGACTGGCGACGCTCGTCGGTGGCGGTCATGCCGCCGCAGATGATGTCGATGGTGCCGCTGGTCAGGCCCTCGACGAGGCCGGAGAAGTCCATCTTCACCGCGACGGGAGTGAGGCCGAGGGCCTCGCCGATCTTCTTGGCGAACACGATGTCATACCCGTCGGCGTAGGCGCCGTCCTGGCCCTGGACGGGAATCGTGTTCTCAGACTCCTGCGAGACCTGGAAGTTGTACGGGGGGTAGGCGACCTCCATGCCCACTCGCATGGTGCCGTTGTCGCCGAAGCTGGAAGAGGCGCTCGACGAGGCGCCGGAGGCGCTGCCTGCGGTCTGCGTGGAGGGTCCGCACGCCGTGAGGAGGGAGGTGCCGGCCACGGCCGCCGCGCCGAGGCCCGACAGCTTGAGGAATCCACGGCGCGAGAGCCTGCTCGCGTCGAGTCCTGACGTCTGGTTCGTGTTTGATACGTTGCTTGCCATTGCGGTTCCCCCTTGAGAGATGTGAGTACGTACCCCTTCCGCGCGCGCAACCGGAGGGGACCCATTCCCCTCCCCCTTGCAACCTAATGCGAGAAAGTTACGACGCCCGCCTAGTGTACAGCGCCCGACTGGCTTCTCCCACCCCGCCGGGCACCGGTTTACCACGCTGAAATCGGAATGAATATTCTGGGCGATACATACGCGCGAATCGCGGCGTCAATCGCGGCTACCTGCCGCGGGGCGGCCACTCGCTCGCGTCCACGACGGGCTCAGCCGGCGAGGTCCACTCCGAGAGCTGCGCGTTGGGGCGCGCGTCCAGGGGGAGGCCCGTCTCGGGCCGCTCCACGAAGTCGGCGTCCGCCCGCAGGCTCCTGAGCGCGCACACGGCGATCATGGCGCCGTTGTCGCCGCACACGGCCATCGGCGGCACGCTCACGCGCACGCCCCTGCGGGAGAACTTGCGGACGTAGGCCTCGCGCAGCTGCGGGTTGGCGGCGACGCCGCCGCCCACGCAGAAGTCGCCCACGCCGGTCTCCTCGACGGCAGCGAGGGCCTTGGCCACCTGCACGTCGATGACGGCGGCCTCGAAGGACGCCGCGAGGTCCGGCAGGTCGATCGGCCTGCCCGCGCGCATCTCGCCCTCGATGTAGGTGATGACGGCGGTCTTGAGGCCGGAGAGCGAGAAGCGGTAGTCGCCGGAGTGCATCATGGCGCGCGGGAAGTGGATGGCCTTCCTGTTGCCGCGCGCCGCCAAGCGCGAGATGACCGGGCCGCCTGGATAGCCCAGGCCGAGGGCCTTGGCGACCTTGTCGAAGGCCTCGCCGACGGCGTCGTCGATGGTGGCGCCAAGGATCTGGTAGTCGCCCCAGGCACGCACGTGCACGAGCATGGTGTTGCCGCCCGAGACGAGGCTCGCCACGAAGGGCGGGCGCAGGTCGGGGGCAGCGAAGAGGTTGGCGAGCATGTGGCCCTCGAGGTGGTTGACGGGCACGAGCGGCAGGTCCGCGGCGGCGCTGAGCCCCTTGGCGAAGGCGACGCCCACCACGAGGGCGCCCACGAGGCCCGGGCCCGCGGTCACGCCCACGGCGTCGAGGTCGTCCGCGGTCAGGGTGTCGCAGCCGAAGTGGCGCCCCGCCTGCGCCATGGTCTCCTCGAAGACGCCGACGATGGCCTCCACGTGCTTGCGCGACGCGATCTCGGGCACGACGCCGCCGAAGCGGGCGTGGAAGTCGATCGAGGTGGCGACCACGTTCGCGCAGATGCGGCCGTGCCCGTCGATGAGCGCCATGGCCGTCTCGTCGCAGGAGGACTCGACCGAGAGGACCAGAGGGCGCGCCTCCTCGAGCGCGCGCGTGACGTCCGCACCGCGCTCGCCGGCCACGATCGGCCACGGGCGGATGGAGGCCCTGGGCTCGGGACGCTCCCCCACGAGCTCGGCGTCGGCCGCGAGTGGGAGGCTCGCACGCATGATGAGGGCGGCGACGCCGGGGGCGTAGTAGTCGGGGCGGCGGCCCACCTCCTCGAAGCCGAGGCGCGCGTAGGCGGCGCGTGCCGGCCGGTTGCCCTCGTCCACCTCGAGGGAGACGCTCGACGCGTTGAGCATCTGGCCGTCGTAGGCGACGCGGGCGACGAGGCGCGAGGCTATCCCCTGCCTGCGGCGGGCGGGGTCCACGGCGACGTCGGCCACCTCGAAGTCCGCGCCCGCGAGCATGCCGCCGGCGAACCCGACGATGCTGCCCTGGTCGTGGGCGACCCACCAGCTGCGGGCCGGCTGCGAGAGCTCCTCGTAGAACATCTGGCGCGTCCAGGGCGTGTGTGACGAGCCCTCGAAGGCGCGCCGCTCGAGGTCGGCCACCTGGTCGAGGTCGTTGACGGACATCGGCCTGAGCTGCAGGTGGGCGCCGGCCAGGGCGTCGTCGACGCCGGTGTAGGCGACGCTCGCCGGCTCCTTGAGCCCGAGCCTCAGGCGCTCCGTCTCCTCGGCGTCGGAGAGCCGCGTGTAGATGGGCAGCACCAGCGCCGGGTCGCCGTCGCCTGCGGCCGGCCGCCAGTCGGGGGCCGCCACCGAGCGCGCGAGGGCGGTGCCCGTCGGGAGCCAGAGGCCCTCGTCGAGGATCCGGCGGAGGCCCGCCATCTCGAAGCGGTCGCGGTACTTGGCGAGGCCGTTGCCCGTGAGCTGGAGCTCGCCGGCGTCGGAGCCGGAGGCGAGAAGCTCGACGCACTCGTCGGCCTTCATGACCGTCTCGGCCTCGAAGGTCCTGTGGGCACCCTCGTCGTCCACGCGGTAGACGCCCGGGTAGACCTCGCCGCGCATGGCGTCGTCCACGACGCCGACGAGCCCGCGCACGCCCGCCTCCCACGCCCGCCAGGCGACGGCGTCGAGCGTCGAGCCGCCGTGCAGGGGCCTTCCGAGCGCGCAGGCGACGCCCTTGGCGCAGGCCACGCCGATCCTCACGCCGGTGAAGGAGCCAGGACCCCTGCCCACCACGACGGCGTCGAGGTCGGCCATCGAGAGGCCCGCCTCGGCGAGCGCCGCGAGGGCGCTGTCGGCGAGCTGCTCGTTGGCGTGCCGGCGGCAGGGGTGGTCGCGCGACGCGAGCTCCTCCACGCCGTCGTCGCCGATGCGGACGACCGAGCAGGCGAGCTGGTCGGTGGAGGTGTCGATGGAGAGGACGGTCCCGCGGACGCGGCGGGCGCCCTCCGAGGGGGCCTGGCTTTCTGAGTGCATGGATTCTCACCTCGTGCGGGCGCGCGCCCGCGACTCGTGGTCACAAGGTACGGGCGTCGGGCGCCGAAGGCCCCCGCCCCGTCCCCATCCTATCGCTTGGCGCGACCGCCGGAGGGCACTCCTGGCGACGCCCGTCGGTCCGGCGCCTACGCACGCGCCGCGGCGTCGACGGCCGCGTCCAGGGCAGAGACGATCTCCTCGCCCCTCGCGTCATGGGGGACGAGACGGACCTCGCGCGGCGGCTCGACGCCGGCCGGCGCCTCGTCGTCGAGGCGCGTGAGGAAGACGTCGAGCCGCTCGGGGCCGATCTGGTCCGCGAACTGCTCGCCCCACTCGATCACGCAGGCGCCCTCCTGGCCGAGCACGTCGAAGAGGCCCGTGTCCTCGAGCTCGGAGGGGTCCTGGAGCCGGTAGAGGTCGAAGTGGTAGAGCGGGACGCGCCCGTCGTCGTAGACCATCTCGATCGTGAAGGTGGGGCTCGTCACGTCGCCCCCGACGCCCAGGCCGCAGGCGATGCCCTTGGTGAGCTGCGTCTTCCCGGCGCCGAGGTCGCCCGTCAGCACGAGCACGTCGCCGTCGGCGAGAAGCGCCCCCAGGAGCCGCCCGAGCTCGATGGTCCCCTCCGTCGACGCGGAGACGAAGGTCCCCGCGCCCATGCGCCCGAGCCGGGCGCCTCCCCGTCCTTCTCCCATGTCTCCCCTCTCGTCGTCCGTACGTGCGGCAAGCGCGCGGCGCCCTGGCCAGGGGCCCAGCCCCCCGGCCGGGCGGGCTATCGCTTGTTCGCCGAGGCGGGGTGCTCCTCGAGCCAGCGCCCCAGCATGCGGAAGTCGTCGTCGAGGTAGCTCTGCCACTCGCGGTGGTAGAGGGCCGCCGCAGGGTGGAAGGTGGGCATGACGACGAAGTGGCCCGTCTGGTGCATCCTGCCCCTCAGGCCCGTGATGCCCGCCTCCGTCCGGAGGACGAAGTGCGTGGCGAAGTTGCCCAGGCACACGATCACGTCCGGCCAGATCGAGCGGATCTGCTCGCGCAGGAAGGGCGAGCAGGCCTCGATCTCCTCCGGGCGGGGGTTCCGGTTCGAGGGCGGCCGGCACTTGACGACGTTGGCGATGTAGACGTCCTCGCGCCTGAGGCCGGCCAGGGCGAGAAGGTCGTCGAGGTTGTGTCCTGCCGCGCCCACGAACGGCTCGCCCTTGAGGTCCTCGTTCTTGCCGGGCCCCTCGCCGACGAACATCACGCGCGCGTTAGGGTTGCCGACCCCGAAGACGATGTTGTGGCGCGTCTCGCAGAGGGGGCAGAGGCGGCAGTCCCCCAGGACGGCGCGGACCTCCTCGAGCGTCACCTCCTGGGGCCGCTGGTGGTCGTGGCCCGGGATGTGCATCACGGACATGGCACCCTCCTCATCCACCAGGTACGAGCGCCGGGCGCGGCGCCTAGGCATAGACCCTCTGCAGCCTGAGGCCGAAGTCGCAGGTCACCTCGTAGTTGATCGTGCCGCGGAGCTCCGCCATGTCATCCATGGTGATGCGCTCGCCGCCGTCCTCGCCCACGATGGTGACGACGTCTCCGTACTCGACGGGGCGCGAGGGCCTGAACGCGCGCGTGGGGTTGACCTCGACCGCGAACATGAACTGGTCCATGCAGATCCTGCCGACCTGCCGGCACCTCTCGCCCCGCACGAGCACCTCCATGCGGTTGGAGAGCGTGCGGGAGAGCCCGTCGGCGTAGCCGACCGGCACCGTGGCGACCTGGGTGTGCGGCCTCGGCACGCGGTAGGTGAGGCCGTAGCCCACGCCGGTCCCGACCTCCGGCTCCACGACGCGGGTGACCCGCGCGCGGACGCTCATCGCCGGCGTGAGGTCAACCTTGGGGCGCGTCGAGTCGGCCGGCTGCAGGCCGTAGAGGCCGATGCCGGCGCGGCACATGTCGTAGTGGACCTCGGGGTGCAGGATCGTGCCCGGGGTGTTGTCGCAGTGGACGAGGCCGCACTCCATGCCCGCCTCGCGCACGCTCCGGACCGCCTCCGCGAAGCGCTTCTTCTGCATCTCGAAGTCCCAGTCGCCCGGGACGTCCGCCGTCGCGAAGTGCGTGAACGTGCCCGCGCACTCGAGGCCGCGGTGGAAGTCGATCTCGTGGCGGAAGAGCGCGGCCTCGCTCCACCTGACGCCGATGCGGGTCATGCCCGTGTCGACGGCGAGGTGGTAGCGGGCCACCCGGCCCATCGAGGCGGCGCACTCGCCGAGGGCGAGGGCGAACTCGGCGGTGTAGACCGCGGGCATGATGTCGTTGCGGACGAGCGTACGCACCGAGTCGACCGGCGGCTCGCTCAGCAGCAGGATGGGCTGCTCCACGCCCGCCCGCCGCAGCTCCACGCCCTCGTCGACCGTCGAGACGGCGAACTGGTCGGCGCCGCCGGCCAGCATCGCGCGGGCGCACTCCACGGCGCCGTGCCCGTAGGCGTCGGCCTTCACGACGCACATGAGCTGGGCGTCGGGCTCGCACATGGCCTTGAAGAGGCGGGTGTTGCGCCTCACGGCGCCGAGGTCTACCTCCACCCACGCCCAACGGTTCTTCGGGTACTCCATGTCCTGCCCTCCCGGCCGGCCTCCCGGCCAACGCTCCTTTGAACCTAGCCCTGCTGCTCCTCGACGGGGAAGGAGGCCCGCTCCTCCACGGCGTCCGTCGCGAGCCCGAGCTCCTCGATGACGTCGCCCGCCATCACGCCGCGCGACCCGTAACGCTTGGAGGCGAGCCGCGCCGCCTCGCCGTGGACCTCGCAGGCCATCGCGCACACGAGCGGCAGCGCCTCCTCGCCCTCCTCGCCCGCGCCGCGCCGCCTCGCGAGCGAGGCGCCCATGACGCCGGAGAGCACGTCGCCCGAGCCGGCCGTCGCGAGCGAGGCGGGGCCGGGCTTGGGCAGCAGGGCCACCTCGACGCCCACGCACGCGGTCGCCGTGCCCTTGGAGACGACGCAGATCTCGCTGCCACCTTCGGCCCAGACCACGCGGCGCGCCGCGTCCATGGCGGCCGTCAGGGAGTCGGGCGGGTTGTCCGGCTGGCCGACGAGCCTGCCGAGCTCGCGGCGGTGCGGGGTGAGCACGACCGGCGCGTTTCGGCGCAGGAGCTCCGGGAAGCTGTCGAGGCGGCCGGAGGTCAGGCGCGAGAGGCAGTTCAGGGCGTCGGCGTCGAGCACGAGGGGCACGTCGCACTCCAGCAGCCCCGAGACGACCGACATGGTCGAGGGGTTCACGCCCATGCCGCACCCGCACACGACCGTCGCGCTCCTCTCGGCCAGCCTGCGGAGCCCGTCCCGGGCGTCGGCCGCGAAGGTGCCGCTCTCCGGGTCCGTCGGCAGGCCCACGACGGGGATCTCGAGGAGGTGGGCCTGCACCTGGGCCGCGATCGCGTCGGGGACGGCAAGCGTCACGTAGCCGGCGCCGGCGCGCGCCGCCGCGCGGGCCGCCATGACGGGCGCGCCCACGTAGCGCTCGGAGCCGCCGACCACGAGGACGGACCCGCGCGCGTACTTGTCGACCGCGGAGGAAGGTGGGACAAGGACGTCGAGGTAGTCGCCCGCCTCGACGCGCCACGCGACGGGGTCCGCCTCGACGAGCAGGCGCTCGGTCTGCTCGGCCAGAGGCGCCACGACGATGGCGCCCGCGAGGTCCCGACCGTCGTCGGAGAGCAGGCCCGGCTTGAGGCAGAGCATGGTCACCGTGACGTCGGCCATGACGCCGCCGGCGGGGGCGTGGCCGGTCTGCGCGGACAGCCCGCTCGGCACGTCGACGGAGACCACGCGCGCCCCGGAGCGGTTGAGGCAGTCGATCCAGATGTCGAAGGGCGCCTTGGGCTCGCCGTGGAAGCCCGTGCCGAGCATGGCGTCGACCACGACGTCCGCCTCGTCGAGCAGGGCCTCGAGGCGCTCGCGCGGGGGCGCCACCTCGATGGGGACGCCCGCGGCCCGAGCGCTCGTCGCCACGACGTGGGCGAGGTCGCTCTCGATGTCGTCGGGGGAGACGGGCGAGACGACCGTGACGTCCTCGCCCTTGCCGCGCAGGGCCTCCGCCGCGACCCAGCCGTCGCCGCCGTTGTTGCCGAAGCCTGCGAGCACGAGGACCTGGTGCACGTCCTCCATCCGCTCGACCTCCTGGGCGCAGGCGTTGCCCGCGCGGCGCATGAGCTCCGCGAGGCTCACGCCCTCGCCCGTGAGGGCCTGCTCCACGGCCCTGACGTCCTCTACGTTGAGAACTGGCTGCATTCAGATCACTCCTCAGGGGAGGCCTCGCGCGCGCCGGGGGCGTCCTGCCCGGACGCGGCCCCAACAGCCCCCGCAAGACCGGTTTCCTGTATCCGCTCGAGCTCGTCTATGACGGAGCGCGCCCGCCTGAACGACCGCCTGAGCTCCTCGCCCGCGTCCGGCTCGCGCTTCTCCTCCGGGCGCACCTCCGCCGTCACCGCGACCGCGTTGGCCACGGCGACCTCGCGGGTGTAGGAGAGCGAGAGCGCGACCTCGCGTACGCCAGCGGCCTCGGCGGCCTCGAGGGCGCGTCCCGAGAGCGTCACGCGCACCTGGCCCCCCTCGTGGCCGACGCTCACGTCGTCGAGGCCGCAGGAGCCCCGCCCCGTGAGCCCGAGCGCGCGAGCCACCGCGCCGTGCGCCGCGAAGCAGGCGGCGTAGCGCTCCTCCGGGCGCGCGCCCCTCTCGCACCAGGCGCGCTCCTCGGCCGAGAAGCCCCGCTCCGCGAGCCGAGGACGTCGCGCCCGCGCCCGCCTCACGCGCGAGATCTCGAGCATGTCGACGCCGACGCCCGCCTGAGCCACGCCCGCCCCCTAGGCCTCGAACGGCTTGAGGGCGCGGACGATGACCTCGTCCGCCTGCCTGCACTGCTCGGCGGTCGGGGCCTCGGCGAGGACCCTCACCAGGGGCTCGGTGCCGCTCGCGCGCACGAGCACGCGCCCGTCGCCGCCGAGGAGCTCCGACGCCTCCCTCGTCGCCGCCTGGACCGCCTCGGAGGCCATGGCGGCGTCCTTGTCGCCCACGCGCACGTTGATGAGGACCTGCGGGTAGAGCACCACGGGGCGCGTGAGCTCGGAGAGGGGCTCGCGCTCGGCGCGGATCACCTCACAGACGCGCAGGGCGGTCATGATGCCGTCGCCGGTCTTCTCGATGTCGCCGAAGATGATGTGGCCGGACTGCTCGCCGCCGAGCGAGTAGCCCATCTCGCGCATGCGGGCGTAGACGTTCTTGTCGCCCACGGCGGTCGTCTCGTAGGAGAGGTGCGCCTCGTCGAGGGCGCGGAAGAGGCCGAAGTTGGACATGACCGTGGGGACGACCGTGCCCTTGGCCAGCCTGCCGTGCTTGTTGAGGTACTTGCCGCACACGTACAGGATCAGGTCGCCGTCCACCACGTGGCCGCGCTCGTCCACGGCGATGCAGCGGTCCGCGTCGCCGTCGAAGGCGAAGCCCACGTCGAGGGCGTTCTCGACCACGTGGCGCTGCAGGCGCTCGATGTGGGTGCTGCCGCAGTCGACGTTGATGTTGAAGCCGTTGGGCGCATTGTTGATGACGCGCACGTCCGCGCCGAGGGCGTCGAAGACCGGCTTGGCGACCGAGGAGGCGGCGCCGTTCGCGCAGTCCAGGCCCACCTTGACGCCCTGGAGCGAGAAGTTGGCGCTGGCGATGAGGCTCGCGATGTAGCGATTGCGGCCCTGCATGTAGTCGACGGTGCAGCCAATCTTGTCGCCCGTGGCGAGCGGCACGTCTACGAGGCCGTCGATGTAGTCCTCGATCTTCTGGAGGACGTCCTCCTCCATCTTGTAGCCCTCGCGGTTGACGAGCTTGATGCCGTTGTCCGAGTAGGGGTTGTGCGAGGCCGTGACCATGATGCCGCAGTCGAAGCTGCCGTCCACGACCTCGTAGGAGAGGCCGGGCGTGGGGATCACGTGCAGCATGTAGGCGTCCGCGCCCGAGGCCACCAGGCCGGCGACGAGGGCGCTCTCGAACATGTAGCTGGAGCGCCGGGTGTCCTTGCCCAGGACGACGCGCGCCTTGCGACCACGATGGATGCCGTAGTACCAGCCGACGAACCGGCCGATCCTGTAGGCATGATCCACCGTAAGGCCCTCGTTTGCCCGACCCCTGAAGCCATCGGTGCCGAAGTATTTCATCGCGTCTCCTCCCCGGGCGACCTGGATGCGTCTAGGCGTGGCCACGCGCCGCGCGGCCCGAGATGACATGGTACCAACCGCAGGGCGCATGAGCGCCCTCCCCGGACAGACGGCATAAGAAAAGGGGACCCGCACGTGCGGGCCCCCTTGGAGCGGCGTAGCCTGTGACGCGGCCTTAGCGCTTGGAGAACTGCGGGCGCTTGCGGGCCTTCTTGAGGCCGTACTTCTTGCGCTCGACGGCGCGGGCGTCGCGGGTCAGGAAGCCGGCCTTCTTGAGCTCGGCGCGGTAGTCGCCGGCCTCGAGCAGGGCGCGGGCGATGCCAAGGCGCATGGCGCCCGACTGGCCGTTGATGCCGCCGCCGGCGCAGTTGGCGTAGACATCGAAGTGGTCGACCGTGTCGGTCACGCGGAAGGGAGCGGTCGCGTTGTCCACGAGCTGCTGGCGGCCGAAGTACTCGGACGCGTCGCGGCCGTTGACGATAACCTTGCCGGTGCCGGGGACGAGGCGCACGCGCGCGGTGGCCTCCTTGCGACGGCCGGTGCCGGTGTAAACAGCGGAGTTGTCAGCCATCGGTTAAGCCTCCAGATCGATCTTGACGGGGTTCTGAGCCATGTGCGGGTGCTCCGGGCCAGCGTAGACCTTGAGCTTCATGCCCTGCTGACGGCCGAGGGTCGTCTTGGGGAGCATGCCCTTGACGGCGTGCTCGATGACACGCTCGGGGTGCTTGGCCATGGCCTCCTTGAAGGACTCGGTCTTGAGGCCGCCGAGCCAGCCGGAGTAGCGCCAGTAGGACTTGGTGTTGGCCTTGTTGCCCGTGAGCTTGACCTTGTCGGCGTTGATGACGATCACGAAGTCGCCGGTGTCGGTGTTGGGCGTGTACTGGGGCTTGTCCTTGCCGCGAAGGATCATGGCAGCCTTGGTCGCAAGGCGGCCGAGGGTGGCGCCGTCAGCGTCGATGAGCACCCACTTGCGCTCGACCTCGCCGGGCTTGGCGAAATGAGTCGACTTGTTCACTTGACTCCTCCTACGTACCTGCGGTCTCGACGGCTCCTGGACGAGCTGTCGCGCTTTTAATGTCAGAGATTACGGGGCTCTGTTGCAAAAGCCTTTAGATAATAGCATGCCAACCGCTCAAGTCCAGGGGAACACGGCTCGTCCACAAACTTTTCCCACGTGGGCACCCATGTCGCCCCGATTGCCGTAAGCTGGGGATATGTGCCACACACGCCGTCGCGGGCGCCGCCTCGGGCGCGCCCGCGACGGCGTGGTGGGAAGCACGGGAGAAGGGGTTCTCATGGACGCAAAAGCCCTCTACAAGTTCTCGTCAGGCCTCTACGTCGTCTCCGCGGCGACGGACGACGACTGGGGCGCCTGCCTCATCAACACCGGGTTGCAGCTCACGAGCAGCCCACTGCAGGTCGAGGTGGTGGTCAACAAGCAGAACCACACCGAGGGGGTGATCGAGCGGGCCGGCCACTTCGCCCTCTGCCCCATCACCGAGGAGGCGGACATGCCCTACGTCGGCCGCTTCGGCTTCCGCACCTCCACGGAGTTCGACAAGTTCGCGGGCATCGAGAGGCGCACGACCGTCCTGGGCGACCCCTTCACGCCGGTCGCCTCCGCGGCGGTCCTCGCCTGCAAGGTCGTCTCCACCCTCGACGTCGGCACGCACGTGGTCTTCGTCGGCGAGGTGGTCGACGCCGAGGTGCTCTCGTCCGCGGCGCCCATGACCTACGCCTACTACCACTCGACGCTCAAGGGCAAGACGCCGCCGAAGGCCTCGTCGTTCGTCCCCGGCGCGTAGCCGGCTAGCCCCGGGAGGCAGACCATGATCTACACCGTGACGCTCAACCCCGCGGTCGACAAGACCGCCCAGGTGCCGAACTTCTCGATAGACGCCGTCAACCGCATCGAGGAGCTGCGCCAGGACGCGGGCGGCAAGGGCATCAACGTCTCGAAGGTCGTCGCCGCGCTCGGCGGCGAGACCGAGGCGCTGTGCCTGCTCGCCGGCAACGCGGGACGCTGGATCCAGGGGCAGCTCGGGTCGATGCGGATCGCCTGCGACCCCTTCGAGGTGGCGGGCGAGACGCGCACCAACCTCAAGCTCGTGGACCCCATCCGCGGCACCCACACCGACATCAACGAGCCCGGCCCGACGGTCCCGCGCGAGGCGCTCGCCGAGGTGCTCTCGGCGCTCGTCTCCAAGGTCACGGGCGACGACGTCGTCGTGCTGGCGGGCAGCCTGCCGGTCGGCGTCTCCCCCGCCCTCTACGCGAGCTGGATCGACGAGCTCGGCAGGCGCGGGTGCCGGACCTACCTCGATGCCGACGGCGAGGCCCTGCGGCTCGGAGTCGAGGCCAGGCCGAGCTTCATCAAGCCCAACCTCCCCGAGCTCTCCGAGCTGTGCGGACGGCGCTTCCAGGACAACGCCGACGTCGCCCGGACGGCCAGGGACCTCGTGGCCGACGGCATCTCGCGCGTCGTCGTGAGCCTCGGCAGCGAGGGGGCCCTGTTCGTCAGCGAGGCCGGGGCCTGGCTCGCGCGCGCGCCCAAGGTCACGGTCGGCTCCACGGTCGGCTCCGGCGACTCGGTCGTCGCCGCAGTAGCCTACTCCGAGCAGGTGGGCCTGGCCGAGGAGGGCACCATGCGGCTCTCCATGGCCTGCGGCGCGGCCAACGCCATGCAGTCCGGCACCCAGGCGGCCCCGCGCGACCTCGTGGACTCGCTCGTCTCGGACGTCGTCATCGAGCAGGTCCTCTAGGCGGGGTCGCCCTCGCCTCCGCGCAGGAACTCCCTGAGCGCACCCAGGCGCCTGGTCGCCTGGGTGCGTCCATCCACGTACAGCTCGAGCAGGGGCTCCCCTTCCTTCTCCGCCGTGGCGACGCCGACGGGCGCGGAGGGCGAGAACACGAACGCGCGCCCCTCGGCCTCGAGCTCGCGGACGCGTGCGTACTGCGCGTTGTACCGCTCGGCACGGGTCTCGAGCGCGTGGGTGTAGTAGGGGTACTCGTCGTAGCGGTGCGACCTCACCACGAGGGACTCGGTCGAGCCATCCTTCCGATAGCTCTCGTGCTGCGTGAGGACCACCACGGCGCGGCTGGCGGGCGCGAGCCCCGCGGGCGTGGGCGACGCGCCCTCGCCCAGGGCCATCTCGACCGGGACCGAGTCCGTCGTCCCGCCGTCGAGCAGGCGCCTGCCCGCGACCTCGACCGGACGCGAGAAGAGCGGGAGCGAGGCCGAGGCCCGCACCATGTCCACGTCGTCGGGGAGCCTCTTGCACTCGAGGTAGACGGGACTGCCGAACACGACGTCCGTGGCGACGCAGAGCATCCTCAGCCGGTTGGCGTTGAACGTCCGCACGTCGCAGGGGTCGATCCGCTCCTGCACCTCGTGGTAGAGGAACCGGTCGCCCGTGAGGTTGCCCGTGCGGGCGAACGAGCGCAGCGACATCATGCGCTTGTCGTCGCGAAAGGCCAGCATGATGCGGATCGTCCGCCCGATCTGACGCGACTTGTAGCTCGCCGCGTTGAGCGCGCCGGCCGACGTCCCCCAGACGCTGCCGAAGTTGTAGATGCCATTCTCCATGAGGACGTCGAGCACGCCCGCCGTGAAGACGCCGCGGTAGCCGCCGCCCTCGAGCACGAGGGCGTTTTCCGGCGAACCGGTGGGAACCTCCCGGCCGGCCGGCGCCTCGGACCCCTCCGAGAGGCTCCCGTGCGCGCCCGCGCGCGCCATGTCCTTCTCGCCCATGGCTCCCCCTTCGATCGCTCCGCCCCCCAGCCCAGGACCTGCCGGGGTAGCGTTTCATTTCCCAGTTTCCGGCAAGTCTAGTCGTTGCGCCCGATCCGACGCGCCGGCGTCTAGGGGCCCGCGCGTCGGGTATACTGAGAGGGTCGCGCCGGCGAGGAGCCGGGGGCGGCGCGTAGCTTGACATTCGCATGGTGGCCAGTCCCATCGCCATCTCAATGGGGGCGACTGGTTTCGACAGGGTAGGTCTGAGATGGGAAGCAAGCCGTGGTCGCCTCTCCACGCTAATCAGGGACACCGTCAAATTTAATTGACAACACTGATTCTTACGAGCCTCTGGCTCTTGCTGCTTAGTTAACCTAACCAGCACGTCAATCCGTCGGTCTCCCCTGCCGGCGGTGCGGCGTCATCTCAGGGGGATGCGCGTGCGGACGTAGCCGGTATGCCGCACGCCAAGGCCGAACCGGCTCGGACGCCGAACGCGGGTCACCGGGTGCGAGGCGTCCTAGACCCAACCGGTGACTGAGCTTGGAGAAACCCGTCAGGGACCTGCCTTGGACCGGAGTTCGATTCTCCGCGCCTCCACCATACGAGAAGAGCGCGGGCGCCTGCGCCCGCCAGATGCACGAGGGCGCCCCGCCGCGAAAGGCGGGGCGCCCTCTTTTCTACCTATGCCAACCTATGGGAGCAGACGGCACGGCTGGGCCGCAGCCCTTGGCGCAGGCGCGCCGAGGGGCCGCGAGCGCTACTCCTCGACCAGCTCGAACATGTCGGGGCCGACGCCGCAGACGGGGCAGACGTAGTCCTCGGGGAGCTCGGGCGTGTCCACGGTGACCTCGAAGCCGCAGACGGTGCAACGGAACGTGTAGGTCTTCTTCTCTTCGGCCATGACGGTAGCCTCTCTCTTCGCGGCGCACACCCCTGGGGCGCGCCTCTGCCTTGGTGAGGTTTGGGGGGCCAGGCAGGGACCCCTCTCGGTCCATGGTACCCCATGGGCGCCCGGGCCGACGCGCGATTGCGCCCTACCTGCTGCGCTCCTTGAGGGCGCGCTGGATGTCGCGGTCCGCCTGGCGCGCCGCCAGGTCCTGACGCTTGTCGTAGAGCTTCTTTCCGCGGCCGAGGCCGATCGCGAGCTTAACGCGGCTGGCCTCGTCGAAGTAGAGCTCGATCGGGACGAGCGCGAGGCCCTTGGCCTGGAGCTTCTGCTCGAGGTAGCGGATCTGGCGCCGGTGGAGGAGGAGCTTGCGCCTCCTGTCCGGGTCGACGTTCCAGATGCTGCCGTTCGAGTAGGGGTGGACGTGCACGCCCACCAGCCAGGCCTCGCCACCACGGATCTGGCAGAAGGAGTCGGTTATCTGGCAGCCCCTCTCGCGGAGGCTGCGGACCTCGGTGCCCGTCAGGACGAGGCCGGCCTCGAAGGTCTCGTCTATGAAGTACGCGTGGTAGGCGGCCTTGTTGCGGGCGATGGTCTTCTTCTCGCGCCTAGGCATCCCGACTGCCCCCCCTCCCGTCGGCGGCGTCCGCGTCCGCCTCGCGCAGGGCCTCGAGCAGCGTCATCGCCGCGGGCTCCCCCACGAGGTCGCGGGCGCGCACGACGAACGAGGTGGCCTCGCGCGCCTCGCCTGCGCGCGCGGCGTCGAGTCCGCACTCGAGCAGGCAGACCGCGATCTCGGCGCTCGCCCCGAAGGGCAGGCCCTCCTCCGAGAGGACGTCCGTGGCCTCCTGCTCGTCGAGCGCGTCCGGATCGCGGCCGTCCGCGCGGGCGCGCTCGACCTCCTCTGCAAGCCCCGCGTCGGCGGCTCCGAGCGACTGCGCCGCCTTGAGCGCCGCAGCCGACGCGCGCCCCTTGCCCTGCGCGGAGAACCACCTCGAGAAGTTGAGGTAGGCCCTCACGAGGTGGGCTGGGTCGCTCGCGCGCTCGAAGACGCTGTAGCTGAGCGCCAGGAACTCGTTCACGTCGCCCTCGGCGCGGTAGAGCTCGGCAAGGTTGAGCCTCGAGGCGCAGTCCATGGGGTTCCAGCGGACCGCCTGCCTGAGGGACGCCATCGCGCCCTCGCGGTCGTCGAGGACGACGTCGGCGTGCGCGAGGTCGGCGTAGAGCCTGCCGAGCGGCTCCCCGACGTCGTAGAGCGTGCGGGGGTCCTGCTCGACCCGCACGTACGCGAGGTACTCGAAGGCCGAGGGGAAGCTGAAGAACTGCTGCTCCTCGGTCGTCTGGCAGTTCCGGTCGACGTACTCCTCGGCGTCGTCCGCGAGCCTCGCGAGTCGGTCGCGAGCGAGCGCCGCCTCCCCCTGCAGGAGGAGCCCCTCGGCCCCCTCGATCTCTTCCTCTAGCATCGTCTGTTCCACGTGTGCTCCTTCGTGCGCCCGGACGCCCCGGGCCTCTCGCCTGTGCGAATCGAACGTCAGATTGGTAGGTACCCTAATCCCCGCCCGCCGATGCGTCCGAGGCGCACCCGCGCGGGCCGGCGAGCCTGAAGTCTATCCTCCCACGGGAGGGGTCCGCCCCCGCGACCTCGACGGCCACCCGCCTCCCGAGCCCCCAGACGCGACCGGTCGACTCCCCCGTGAGCGTCAGGCGCTCCTCGTCGTAGGAGAACCACTCCTCGCCGAGCGCGCGCGTGGGCAGAAGCCCCTCGGCCAGGGTGTCGTCGAGCATGACGAAGAGCCCGTAGCGCTCGCAACCCGTGACGATGCCGGAGAAGCTCTCGCCGACGCGGCCGCGGAAGAGCTCGGCCATCTTGAGGCGCTGGGTCGCGCGAGCCGCTGCGTCCGCGACGCGCTCGCGCTCCGAGCAGTCCCGGCAGAGCTGGGGGAGCTGCCTCTCGACGCTGTGCTGCTCCGGGGAGGCGACGTCGCCGGCGAGCAGCGCCTTGAGGGCCCGGTGCACGATCACGTCGGGGTAGCGCCTGATGGGTGACGTGAAGTGGCAGTACGCGCTCGCTCCGAGCGCGTAGTGGCCCTCGTTGTGGGGCAAGTAGACGGCACGGCGCTGCGCCCTCAGGAGCAGGGCGTTCGCCAGGTACTCCCCGCTCGTGCCCCTCGCGCGCGCGAGGACGCCCTGGAGGACTCCGGGGACGCCGGCCACGAGGGACTCGGCCTCGTCGCCCCGCACGAGCCCGAGCTCGCGCAGGGGGACGAGGCACGCCCTGAGGTCGTCCGGTGCGGGACGCTCGTGCACGCGGTAGGCGCACGGGACGTCGCGGTCGGAGAGCATGCGCGCCACCGCCTCGTTGGCCATGAGCATCGCCTCCTCGATGAGCGAGGTCGCCCTCGTCTTCGACCTGACGTCGACGCCCACGGGGCGCCCCTCGTCGTCGAGGATGACCCGGGCCTCCCTCGTCTCGAAGTCGACGGAGCCGCGCCGTCGCCTGACGCCCTCCCTCAGGCGCGCTACCTCGTCGAGCGTGGCCAGGGCACGGGCGATCCCCTCGCCCATGGCGCCGGCGCCGAGGTCCGCGGGCTGCAGCTCCCCTAGGAGAAGCCGGTCGACCGTCGGGTAGTCGAGGCGCGCGCTCGAACGGATCGCCGCCTTCGAGGCCTCGGCGCCGACGACCTCGCCGTCGGGGCCGAGGGTGAGCCGGACGCTCATGGAGAGGCGGTCCTCCCCCGGCCTAAGCGAGCAGACGTCGCAGGAGAGCTGCTCGGGCAGCATGGGCACGACGCGGTCGACGAGGTAGGCCGAGCAGGTCCTCTGACGCGCCTCGATGTCGAGCGAGGAGCCCCAGGGGAGGTAGTGGGTCACGTCGGCTATGTGCACCCAGATCTCGAAGCCGCCCCCGTCGAGGCGCCGCGCCCCGACCGCGTCGTCGAAGTCGCGCGCGTCAGCGGGGTCAACGGTGAAGCAGAGCAAGCGGCGCAGGTCGAGCCGGTCCGGGTCCGCCGCGAGGGCGCCCTCCACGTCCGCCCGGACCCCTCCCGCCTCCGCGAGCGCGGCGGGCGAGAACTGGGTCTCGAGGCCGAAGGAGGCTATGACGGACTCCACCCCGAGGTCGAGCTCCTCTGCCGAGCCCAGCCTGCGATCGACCGTCACGACCCCTGCGCTCCTCCTCGTGGGGTACTCGAGGATGCGGGCGACCACGACGTCCCCGGACGCGACGCCGAGCCTATTCGCGGAGTCGTCCTCGGGGACCACGAAGAAGTCGCGCTTGATGCGCGCGTCGAGGGGCACGACGGCCCCGAGCGGGTCGAGGCGGGAGTAGGTCCCCACGAACGAGGAGGTCGCGCGCTCGAGGACGGCCTGCACGTAGGCGAGCCTCTCGGGCCCTCCCCCATGCGGTGCGACGAGGCTCACCTGCACCTCGTCACCGTCCATCCCCTCGCGGATCCCGGAACGCGCCACGACGAAGGTACCCTCGGGCGTCTCGACGCTGGCACGCCCAGGGCTCGTGACGCGCAGGATGCCCGTCAGCAGCTTGCGCGGCTTGCGCGCTGCGGGATGGTTACCGTGGCGCCTGCTCCCGTGATGTGGCCTCTTGCGTCCCATGCGCCCTCCTTAGCAGAAGGGGCGACGCAGCAAGGCCGCGCCGCCCCAAGTCACTACGGTTTCGCCCCCGGCGAGCCTACACCTTGAGGTAGCGCCTCATGGCGATGGCGGAACCGAACAGGCCGATGACGACACCGATCACGAACAGTATGCCGTAGGTCTGGAACATGACGGACGGCGAGAGCTCGAAGCTCAGGAACTGGAGGCTGTTCGATAGCTGCGGCAGCAGGTAGCTCGCACCGAGGTGCAGCACGATAATCGCGAGGACCGAGCCGATGATCGCCTCAAGCGCACCTTCGGCGATGAACGGCCCCCTGATGAAGCCGTTCGAAGCGCCGACCAGACGCTCGATCGCAATCTCGCGCCTGCGGGCGGAGATGGCCAGCCTGATCGTGTTGTTGATGAAGACGAAGGCGACGAACGTGAGCAGGAGGACGAGGACGACCGCGGCCACGCGCACCCAGGCGGTGACGCTGAAGAGGCGCTCTACCGTCTCTCGCCCGTACTGCACGGAGGCGGAGGTGTTGCCGGGGTCGTCGGCGATGCTCGCGAAGTCGGGGTCGTCGATAATCCTGCTCGCGACGGACTCCACCTGCTCGGGCTCGGTCATCTTGATGACGAGCGAGGCGGGGACGGGGTTCTCGCCGTCGAGGGCCGCCACCGCGTCCTCAGCGTTGCGGTTTGACATGGTCTCGCGGTACTCCTGGAGCGCCTCGTCCTTGCTCTTGTAGGTGACGGACTGGACGTTGTCCCAGGAAGATACCTTCGACTGGAAGGCGTCAACGGCAGCCTGGTCGGCGGAGTCGGAGAGGAACGCCTGGATGGTGACGCGATCCTCGACGTCGCCCACCATGTTGCCAATGAGGACGCTGCCGAGCACGAAGACGCCGATCACAAACAGCGAGAGAAAGATGGTGACGATGGCGCCAAGGCACGTCGACCAGTTCCTGTGGATGTGATGGGTCGCCTCGCGGACAGAATAGCCAAAGTTAGAGGGAACCATAGAAGCCGTACCCACCTCTCTCCTGGTCGCGAACCACGTGACCTGCCTCGAGCGCTATGACGCGCCTGCGCATCGAGTCGACCATCTCGCGGTCGTGCGTCGCCATGACGACGGTGGTCCCGGTTCGATTGATGCGGTCGAGCAGCTTCATGATGCCGAGCGAGATGGCGGGATCGAGGTTGCCCGTGGGCTCGTCGCACACCAGAAGCGGCGGACGATTGACCATGGCCCTAGCGACGGAGACGCGCTGCTGCTCGCCACCAGACAGCTGGTCGGGGTAGTTGTCCATCTTCTCCGCGAGGCCCACGAGACGCAGCACCTCGGGAACCTGGGCCTTCACCACGGACTTTGGTTTGCCGATGCACTCGAGCGCGAAGGCCACGTTGCCGTAGACCGTCTTGTCGGGCAGGAGCTTGAAGTCCTGGAACACGGTGCCGATCTGGCGGCGCAGGTAGGGAACCTTCCAGTTGCGCATCTTCGTGAGGTCCTGGCCAGCGACGAGGACCTGGCCCTTGGTCGCGCGGATCTCTCGGGTAAGGAGGCGCAGGAAGGTCGACTTGCCCGAGCCGGAGTGTCCGACGACGAAGACGAACTCGCCCGGATAGATGTCCAGGGAGATGTCGTCGAGGGCCGGCTTGTTGGGCTGTGCCGGGTAGATGAGGGTAACGTTGCGGAACGATATGGTGGGAGTCCCGGTGTGCGGCACCACCGCCACGTCGTCGCCGCGCAGGGGGTCGTAGACGCTCGGCGCGGGGTTGGCGCTCGGGGCGTCCACGGGCGTGATGTCGGTCTTGGCCGTCACGACGTGCACGGGATCCGGTCCCTCGCCCGCGCCTGCATCGGCGGCGCCAGGCGCGGCGGACGCGCTCGTCCCCTCGCCAGCGGCGGTAGGAGCCTCGACGCCCTCGGCCTCGGCGGCCTGGGTCGCATCCTCCCCCGCCTGCTCGTTGCTGCGGAAATGGGTTGCCACGAAAGCTCCTTTTCTCTTTCGGGAGCGGTACGGACGAAAAGCATAGTAGAATTCTCCGCCGCCCGGTCGCGACGGAGATGCATCCCTACATATACTGCAAAGCCCGACCAGCCTCTCCCGGGGCCTGTCGACGGCCCCGCCGCCGTCAGCCCGTGACGGGGGCGGAGCGGTCGGCGTTGACCATCCAGCGGTGGTAGCCGATCACGAACTGGTCGAGGTCTCCGTCCTCGAGCACCGCCTCCACGTTGCCCGTCTCCACACCCGTGCGCAGGTCCTTCACCATCTGGTAGGGATAGAGCACGTAGCTTCTGATTTGGCTGCCGAAGCCTATGTCCTGCTTGGGCCCCCTGAGCTCGTCGAGGGCCGCCTCCCTCTTCTGGAGCTCCAGCTCGTAGAGGCGGCTGCGCAGGATGCCCATCGCAATCTCCTTGTTCTGGAGCTGGCTGCGCTCGTTCTGGCAGGTGACCACTATGCCCGTGGGAAGGTGCGTGATGCGCACCGCGGAGTCCGTGGTGTTGACGCCCTGGCCGCCATGGCCCGTCGCATGGTACACGTCGACCCTCAGGTCCTTCGGGTCCACGTCCACCTCGACGTCATCCGGGAGGACCGGCAGCACCTCGACGCCGGCGAAGGTGGTCTGACGGCGCTTCTTCTCGTCGGTCGGCGAGATGCGGACGAGACGATGGACACCTTGCTCGGCACGGAGCATGCCGTAGGCGTTCTTGCCGGAGACCGTGAAGGTCGCCCTGTCTATTCCGATGATCTCGGCGGTGGGGGCGTCGTTGACCGTTACCTTCCAGCCCCTCCGCTCGCAGTAGCGCAGGTACATGTGAAGTAGCATCGCGCACCAGTCCTGGGCCTCGAGCCCGCCCTGGCCGGGCGTGATGTTCACGATGGCGTCGCCGTGGTCGAACTCCCCCGTGAACCAGCTCGACAGCTCAAGCTCAGCCAGGCTCGCCTCGAGCTTTGCCACGCAGGAGTCCGCCTCACCGAGGAGGTCGGCGTCCTCCGTCTCGCTGCCGAGCTCGAAGGCCGCCTCGGCGTCGCCGAGCAGTGCGCGGGCACGCTCGATGCTCGCGAGGTCCTCCTTCATGCGCGTGATGTCCGCCATGGTCTTGCTGGCGCTCTCCGCGTCGTCCCAGAACCCCGGCAGGGCGCTCTGCCGCTCGAGCGCCTCGACGTCCGAGCGAAGGTCGTCCGCGTGGAGGTAGCCCTCCACCTCCTTGAGCCTGTTCGAAAGCGCTCCGAGCGCCTCTGTCGTGACATCCGCCATGCTATCGGTTCCTGCCGTGACAGTTCTTGAACTTCTTGCCGCTCCCGCACGGGCAGGGGTCGTTCCTGCCGACGCCCGCATACGGGTCGTGGTCCGCCTTGCGATAGGTCATGGGCTTGCCTGCGCCCGCCTGGCCGGCACCCTTGCCGCCAGCGGGGACGCGCCTGCCCGCACGCTCGGCGCCCCGGTCGCCGTCGACCTCGGAGGGGCCCGAGTAACGGGCGCCCCTGAGCTCCTCGGACTCCTCGTCTGCGCCCGCCTGCGGCCTCGGCTCCTTGACCACGACCTCGATGCGCAGGATCGTGCGCAGGAAGTCTTCGTACATCGTGTCGACGAGCGTGGTGAAGGCGGCGTACGCCTCGCTCTTGTACTCCACGAGCGGGTCGCGCTGGCCGAAGCCGCGCAGCCCGATGCCGGTCTTGAGGTAGTCCATCTCCTGCAGGTAGGCCATCCACCTGGTGTCGATCACGCGTAGCATGACCTGGGTCGAGAGCTCGTGCATGAGCTTGTCGCCGAGGCGCCCGGTCTTCTCCGCGTAGCACTCCTCGACGAACTCGTCGACCTTGTCCACGACGTCCTCCGGGTCGTCGTCGCGGTCTACCTCCACGAGGTCGGCCGGCTTGCCCGTGAGGCCGCCGAGCCACTTGAGGAGCCCCTTGACGTCCCACGCCTCCGGGTCGCCCTCGGCCGGGCAGTAGGTCTCGACCTCGCGCTGAACGGTCTCCCGGGTGACCTCGCTCACGTGCTCGGTGAGGTCCTTGCCGTCCAGGATCTTGTTCCGTTCCTCGTAGATGACCTGGCGCTGCTTGTTCATGACGTCATCGTAGTCGAGGACGTTCTTGCGCATGGAGAAGTTGATCTCCTCGACCTTGCGCTGGGCGCCCTCCACGGCCTTCGTCACCATCTTCGCCTGGATCGGCATGTCGTCGGGCATGTCGTAGCGCTCCATCATGGCCGCGATGCGGTCCATCCTGTCCCCCGCGAACAGCCTCATGAGGTCATCCTCGAGCGAGAGGTAGAACTGGGTCTCGCCGGGGTCTCCCTGGCGGCCGGAGCGGCCGCGCAGCTGGTTGTCGATGCGCCGGCTCTCGTGGCGCTCGGTGCCGATCACGGCGAGGCCGCCGGCGGCCCTCACGCGCTCGCGCTCCTCCGAGCAGATCCGCCTCGCCCTCTCGAGCGCGGCCGCCCGCACCTCCGCGGGGGCCTCCGCAGGCTCGATGTTCTGCTCCCTCAGCATGTCATCGGCCATGAAGTCAGGGTTGCCGCCAAGCAGGATGTCCGTTCCTCGGCCGGCCATGTTCGTCGCGATGGTGACCGCTCCCTCGCGACCCGCCTGGGCCACGATCTGCGCCTCGCGCTCATGGTACTTGGCGTTGAGGACGCTGTGCTTGATGCCCCTCTTGGAGAGGAGCCGCGAGAGGCGCTCGGAGTTCTCGATCGAGACGGTGCCCACCAGGCAGGGCTGCCCCTTGGCGTGGCGCGCCTCGATGTCGTCGACCACGGCGTTGAACTTGCTCCTGATGTCACGGTAGACGAGGTCGTCATGGTCCTTGCGGATGATGGGCTTGTTGGGCGGGATGACCGTGACGGGCAGGTTGTAGATCTCGCGGAACTCCGCGTCCTCGGTCATGGCCGTGCCGGTCATGCCCGAGAGCTTGTCGTAGAGCCTGAAGTAGTTCTGCAGCGTGATCGTGGCGAGCGTCTGGTTCTCCTCGCGGATGAGCACGCCCTCCTTGGCCTCGATGGCCTGGTGGAGACCCTCGGAGTAGCGCCTGCCCTCCATGATGCGGCCGGTGAACTCGTCGACGATCTTCACCTCGCCGTCCAGGACGACGTACTGCTGGTCGCGATGGAACATGTACTCGGCCTTCAGCGCCTGTTGGAGGTGGTTGACGAGCTGGCCGGACATGTCGGCGTAGATGTCCTCGATGCCGAGGGCCCGCTCGATCTTCTCGAGCCCCGCTTCCGTCGCGGCGATCGTATGCTTGGCCTCGTCCATCTCGTAGTCGACATCTGCGACGAGCCCACGGACCGCACGCGCGAAGTCCTTGTAGGTGCTCTGGGACTTGGTGCCAGCACCGGAGATGATCAGCGGCGTGCGGGCCTCGTCGATGAGGATCGAGTCGACCTCGTCCACGATCGCGTAGTGATGGCCGCGCTGCACGCGCTGCTCGGCGCGCGTGACCATGTTGTCGCGCAGGTAGTCGAAGCCGAACTCGGAGTTCGTGCCGTAGGTGACGTCTGCGCGGTAGGCCGGCTTCTTGGCCCCAAGCCCCATGCCGTTCTGCAGGATGCCGACATCCATGCCGAGGAAGCGGTATATCTGGCCCATCCATTCGCTGTCTCGTTTGGCGAGGTAGTCGTTGACGGTGACCACGTGGACGCCCTCGCCCGGAATGGCGTTGAGGTAGCCCGCGAGGGTCGAGACGAGCGTCTTGCCCTCGCCCGTCTTCATCTCGGCGATGGTGCCACGATGCAGGGCTATGCCGCCAATGAGCTGCACGTCGAAGTGACGCAGGCCAATCGTGCGCTTGGACGCCTCTCTCACGACCGCGAACGCCTCGGGAAGCATGTCGTCGAGGCTCTCGCCGTTCGCGTAGCGCTCCCTAAAGAGGGCGGTCTGGCCCTTGAGCTCCGCGTCTCCCATTTTCTGGTAGTCGGGCTCGAGGTCGTCGATGTGGGAGGCTATCCGCTCGAACTCCTTCACGGGCTTGTCGGAGCCCAGCGAGAGCAGCCTCGAAAAGAGTTTTGGCATTAGCTTCTATCCTTATCCAGTGTGCTGGTTCGCACGGAGGCTACAACAGTGCAACTTATGACTGTACCACCATCGACCTGGGTTTCGGCATGCGCCGTGCGCCCACATCGAATGCCCAATCTAGCCCTCGGCCCCTTCGCCCGGCGCGCCATCCACCCCATCAACCGTCTCGGGGCCGCCCGTGCCTCCGCGCGCCTCGGCATCGGCTCCTTCTGGCGTGGCCTCGGGTTCTTCGGGCGTCGCCTCGGGCTCTTCGGCCGTCGCCTCGGGCCCTTCTGCCGTCGCCTCGGGCCCTTCTGCCGTCGTCTCGGGCTCGGCGTCGCCGGCAGGCGCCTTCTCGTCCCCCGCACCGTCCGGGACCTCCGTCTCCGGCTCCACGATCCCCAGGATGCTCGCCCTGCCTCCCTTCAGGAGCTTCGACACCGAGTCGCGGAGGTCTCGCGAGGGCGGCCTGCGCGTGCGCTCCACGACGCGGTTGCAGAACACCTTGTACTCCTTCTCCGCCTCCGAAGCTCGCCCGGTCGCCACGAGGGTGGCCACGAGCAGCTTAATCGCGTCCTCCCTCATCCCGTCCGCCTCGTAGGCGTTCCGGGCGAACCTCGCGGCCGTGAGCGTACGGCCGACCCTCAGCGCCGCGAGGGTGCCCGCGACCATGACGTCGGCGTACAGGCGCCTCAGGTCCCGTCTCCTCTGCTCGACCAGGCCGATGCCGTCGTTGGCCGGCACGAAGAGGTCCCCTCGATAAATCGTCTCAGCCCGGCGCGCCGCGACCAGCACCAGCCTGTTGTCCCCTTCTCCGTCGAGCGCCCTGCGGGCGACCCGTTCGAAGCCGTCGACGTCCACGACGACGCACTTGGGGTTCAGGGAGAGGGTTCTCTCGGTGCGGTTCGAGAGCAACGCCCCGTCCCCTCGCGTCCCGACCCTGCCGCCCATCACGTGCCTCAGCACGCTCGTCGCCTCGTAGACGCGCTGCTGGCCCGCTACGTAGTCCGCGTCGGGCCACACGGACTCCATGATCTTGTACCGCTTCACCTGGTGCCGGGGAGCGGCGGCGAGAAGCGCCAGAAGCTCCTTCGCCCTCCTCCTCTCGAACGACGACGCGGGGACACGCTCGCCCGCGATGGAGACGGACAGACCACCCAGGACCGAGATCCTCAGCACGTGGTCCTCGTCCACCTCGCACGCGTCGTCGAGCTGGTCGAGTAGGCCCTCCATGGCCTCGTCGACACCCCTCTCCGACTGGTCGCTCACGACGGTCGCAACCGTCCCCATCTGTGCGAGCTCACGGCTCCAGGCGGGAGGAACGGCTTCCGAGAAGCGCTCCGACAGCCTTCCGAAGTCGTTCAGGAGCAGGTTTACAAGCCAGGCGGCACCGCTCGGAACGCGCGGCGGGATCGCCTCAGCAGGGGTTCGGTTCACCGAGCGCGCGCCGACGACGTCTATCAGAATCTCGCAAATCTGGTCGAGCTCGCGAGACCCGCCCTCGCATTCCTTGAGGTCCACCCCCATAGGCCCACCCTCCCCTGCGTCGATGAGGACAGAGAGGGTCCTGCATGACTCCCAGAGGTAGGGGGAGGGGTTGCCGAGCTCGACGAGGATCTCCCGAGCCCGATTGAGCCTGACTCCGGCACGCACCGCGGCACCCCTCCTGAGGTCCGAGACGGTCAGCACGACCTCGGCGACAGCCTTCAACATGGCGTCCCCGCTGCGGTCCAGGAGACGCGTCAGAGCCTCGACGTCGCCGTTGTCGACGTCCCTCCCCATCATGATGCCGACCGCCGTCGGGACGGCCTTGTGGATGCCCGGGTACAGGGGCGGTTTGCCCGCCTCGAGAGTCCGAGCGGAGGCCTCGTGCCAGGCGCACTCCTCCTGGGTGGGCATCGCACCAGAAAGGCCCGTTGACAGGAAGTAGACGTCGGAGAGGAGCGCCGAGAGGAGCGAGCCATCCCTGTCCGCCAAGAGGCCCCGCGCCTTGAGCGCCTCCCCGAAGGAGTCCGAAAAGCTACCGCAGAGAAGGAGACGAAGCGACTCCGCCATGTGAGAGAGGGCGGCCTCTGCGCCACGTCGGCCCTGCAAGGGGGGTATTGGCGTCGCGACTCCGATGCCCCGGCAAAGCGCACGGACCTCTTCGATATAGTCTGGCCAGCTCAGACCAGTCGCGACCCCACGCTCGACGACCCCTTCGGCCGGGCACCCGACGTCCCCGCAGTCCTGCCGCATGAGGCGCAGAGCCCTTCTCGCCTCCCTCGTCTGCGTCGCAATCCCCAGCCCGAACCGAGAGGCCCTCTCCACGGCATCGGCCACCAGGGGAGCCTCGCCCACGTCGATGAAGTCCAGGGCGTTCATGATTGCGAGGGTCGTCTGCCGCAGGCCGTCCGGCGCCATGTTGCACACGATTGCGGCGCGGTTCCACTCCCCCCTTTCCGCCAGCACCTCGGCCACCGCAGCTACGGTATCGGGGAACTCCGAGGCAACGGGCGAAAGGCTCTCGTAGACCATGCTCAGCCCCTCGTAGGTATCGGTGCCGACGCAGCGGAACTCGCCCTCCGCCAACCTCAGGCCACACACCGGGCAGTTGGACGATATTGAGGCAAGAATGTCGTCGTCGCAACGCCTGAGAACCCTCCTCAGGTCTTCGATCGTGCCGTCCCCAAGGAGGAGGGTTGCGCACCTCGCCTCTCTCTCCTCGTTCATCAGGGTCTCGCGGAGCGTCTCGGAGACGATTAACCCGAGGTTCTCGCAATATCCCGGGTCGGACATAACGCGTCCGAGGTTACGGCTCTTAATCTTCGAGACCGTCCTCACGAGGAGTGGTATGCCGTGCGTCGCAGCCATCATGTCACGCGCGAGCCCGCTCGTCCTCCTAAGCCTCTTCGGAAGTCCCATCATCAGGTCGCGGGTGCCATAGCAGGGCGCATCGGGAAGCTCCTCCGACAGCTGCAAGGCCTCTGGACGCATGCCGAGCACGATGAAGCAGCCGGCCTCCCGCATTCGCCGAATCGCAGACAGCTCCCTCTGCAGTTCACTCTCGTCAGCGGGAGGGAGCCCCTTGCACACCGCCATTACCCTCTTCGCGCCGGAACCCTTGACGGCGACTCGCGCAAAGTTCACGAACTTGTGGACTGCATCACCGTCAGAGCACCCACGAAGGTCGAGGCTACAGACCCTGACCGATGACGAGCGAGTAACGCTCGCTATGTAGTCGAGCGTCTCGTCTGCGTCCATGCCCGGCTCGGCGCAGACGAGGAACGTGTCGGGCGCCTCCCCAGCCTGGGCGTTAAAGGCGTTCATTATCGTCGCAGCGACGTCGTTCGGCACGTATTGAACCGTCGCTCCAGGATAGGTACCACGACGGCCCCGATTGCCCGCGTTCGCCAGCGCCTCCAAGTACTCCTCGCTCATCCTGCCCATTGTTCTTCCTCTCCCTTGATATGGATATTAGTGAAAGCAACCTCCGCTTTCCGCATCCAATAACTTAGCACTTCATTCAAGAGCTTCTAGATTGATTGCTGATTATTTTTTTCTCATTTTGCAGTTCTTTTCCACATTTTTTGCCACTATTTCATCGGTATTGTATATTTTGTCTCTGCTACATTATGCATTTTCACAGTCTCACAATGATTCCGTTGACTTGTCTATTTCATCTAATATTTCTCACGTTTTCGTATACTTTCTTCAGTATTGGGATTCTGCCAGCTAGAATATGAGTTATCTTCTTATAACTATTTTGTTAATCAATTCTTACTTTTTTTCTTCAAGGGAGCCCACGCGGCACCGGATCGTCTGTCGCCCCGCAGATTCGCCCGTTCTCCTCGAATGGGCCACGGTTCGGCCGCAGGCCATCTTCGCTTCAGTCCCTCCGCGGTTCGAACGTCCCTCCGAGAGCGAGAATTCCTCACGTTCGTAGAGGGCCCTTGCCGTCTACAGCTTCCGAGGGATCCGTGCTCGTGAGCGAACTGCCTCTCCGCCAGGGGCGCAGTCCAGTTGTGACGGAGGCAATGTAGGCGCGACCCATCACGTCATGATTCGAGTTGCCGAGACGACAAGCACGCAGGGGCCCAGTCCCGAGCCAATCGCGACGCCGGTCGAGGGGAGCCAGAGGGTCCCGGGAGAGCTGGTCTGTCAACGGAGGATATGAGGAGATGACGTACAGTTTCTTTCGCAAATGTTGAGAACCGAATAGACCCAGTCCCGCGACAGGGACATGGCCCCACTGACGGCAGGATGGCAAGTCGCCAAACAAAACCAACTGCCGAAGGAGCGGGGCCATGCCACATGAAATCGTATCATCCGACGACGAGGCCATAAAGGGCTACGTCGGGAAGCTGGTGCTCTCCACCGTCCAGGAGACCATCAACGCGCTGCTCGACGAGGAGGCCGACCAGCTCGTGAACGCCGGGCGCTACGAGCGCACCGACGAGCGCTAGGCCTACCGCAGCGGCCACTACAGGTGCCGGCTGGTCACGGGTGCCGGGGAGCTCGAGCTGAGCGTCCCCAAGCTCAGGGGCGCGACCTTCACGACCCAGATCATCGAGCGCTACCGTAGGCGCGAGAGCTCGGTGGAGGAGGCCATGATGGAGACGTGCCTGGCCGGCGTCTCCACGCGCAGGATCGAGGACGCGGGCGAGATCCTCTGGGGCTCGTCCGTGTCCAAGGGCACCGTCTCCAACCTCAACCAGAAGGCATTCGCGAAGGTCGAGGAGTGGAGGACCAGGCCGCCGGCCTGCGCCTACCCCTACGTCTACGTCGACGGCACCTACCTCAAGAAGAACTGGGGAGGGGCCTACGAGAGCGTCGCGGTGCTCGTCGCGATCGGCGTGAACGAGGACGGCTACCGCGAGGTCATCGGCTGCGCGGAGGGCTACACGGAGTCGGCGTACAGCTGGCGCGAGTTCCTCCTCTCGCTGCGCGACCGCGGCCTGAGGGGCGTGAGGATGGTCACCGGCGACAAGTCGGCAGGCATGCTCGGGGCCCTCCAGGAGGTGTTCCCCGAGGCCATGTACCAGCGATGCACCGTGCACTTCTACCGCAACGTCCTGGCGAAGGTGCCCGCCCGCCGCAGGAAGCGCGTCGCCGCCCAGCTCAAGGCCATCCACGCCCGGGAGTCGCTGGGGGCGGGCCTCCGCAAGGCCGAGGAGGTGGCCCGCGAGCTGGAGGCGTCGAAGCTGGCGGACGCCGCGAAGGTGATACGCGAGGGAGTGGCCGAGACGCTGACCTACGCGAGGTTCCCGATGGAGCACTTGCGGCGGATCCGCACCAACAACGGCATCGAGCGGCTCAACCGCGAGGTCAAGAGGCGCACCAACGCAGTCGGCAGCTTCCCGGACGGCCAATCGGCGATGATGCTGGCGGCCGCGAGGTGCAAGTACGTGGCGGACGGGAACTGGGGCAAGAGGAGGTACCTCGACATGTCGCTGCTGGACCACTGGGACGAGAGGATGTTAGCGTCGGGCTAATTTGACCCCATCCAGTCAAGCGATAATCGCCAATCCCAGTCGGCCGACTCTGGCCAATGCGCCGGCAACCGGTTTCCTAGCTTATGTTCTCGCTACACTCCCTTGGGCTGCATGCCCCTCACCTTGGTGGCCTGCGGGACGGCCTCGACGGAGTAGGTGTCCAGCTCGCGCCCGCGGTAGCGCATCATGAAGACGGAGGCCTTGTCGAACACCCTGTCGAGCGCGCACAGCAGCGCGTCGTCGCCCGTGAAGAACTCGTCCCAGGCGCTCGGCGCCACGTTGCTGGTCAGTATCATGGTGTTGGGCCCCTCCTTCTCGTATCGGCGGTCGATCACGTCGAAGAAGAGGTCCGTGCACGCCCTGTCGAAGGTGCACCTGCCCACCTCGTCCACGATCAGGCAGGTCGGCTTCACCAGCGTCGCGACGACGCGCGAGGCGCTCCCGCGCTCCGCCGCCCTCTGGAACCTGTCCCTGAGCTCGCTCGCCTTCACGTAGTAGGTCTTCAGGCCGCGCATGCAGCACTCCCGGCCGTACGCCTGGGCCAGGTGGGTCTTGCCTATGCCGCCCGGGCCTATGAACGCGACGTTGCGGTGCGCGTAGAGGTCGGCGAGCGCGGGAAGCCTCTCCAGCGCCGACGCGTCGCGGCCCTGTATCCTCGAGAAGTCGAATCCGTCGAAGGTCCTGGGCTCCCTCCTCGGCAGCCGGCTCAGCCTGAGCAGCGTCTCTATCGACGCCTGCCTCCTCTTCTCCGCGAGGTAGTCGAACGTGACGGCGAGCGCGCCGACCTCCGCGTCGCCCATGTCGTGGTCGGACGCCAGCGTCGCGAGCTCGGAGGCCGCGAGGGCGATCCCGAGCCTGGCGGCCGCCTCGCTGGCGAGCTCGTAGGGGCTCTTCGCGGCGTTTCCCATCACGCCCACCTCCCGAAGTCGAACTTTGCGAACGCGGGCTTGCCGGGCGCGAGCTCGACCTGCGAGATCGACGTGGTGACGGGCTGGCTGGGAAGCTCCTCGGGCTGCGCGTCGGCCCACTGCCCCTCGCACCAGCTGTCGCGCCGGTCCCAGGTCACGGCGTGCACGGCCAGCTCCAGGGCCAGGTCGTCGCTGTATACGTGCAGGTAGCCACCCTCGCGGCTCACGCGGCAGTCCCGCCGCTCGTACCAGTATGGGACCCCGAACCTCCGGCCCTCGTAGCTGACGAAGCCGTCGAAGGTGATCCTGCGTCGAGCGGGCGCGCCGCCGGGAGGCAAGCGGACGCGTGCTCCTCGGACGGCACGCAGGCCACGGCGCGCCTCCACCTGCCAGCCTGCTCCGCGCACCACAGCAGCGCCTCCCCGTTGAGCGTGGTGATGTCGGTGAAGTCGCGGCCGGCGAGGAAGTTGCCCTTCACGAAGCGGATCAGC
>OMVS01000035.1 GCA_900314575.1 uncultured Olsenella sp.
CTGGTGGAACTCCCAGAGGATCCCCTCGCGCTCTTCCTTGGTGTACATCCCGGACTCCCTCCCCGGACGTCAGGTCCGAGTTTTTGTCCGGGGTCCCTTGCGTATTCGGGGCGTAAAGTCATCCTGTAGATGTGTAGGATTTTATGCCCCAAAGCCGACCGAAACGACGAAAGGGAGGAAAGGGACGAGAATGAGAAAGAAGCTATGCTGCATCATGAGCGTCGTGCTCGCGCTCAGCATCTGCATGCCCGGAGGGGCGATGCAGGCGCTGGCGGCCGACGGCGGCGGGCAGGTCTCGACGTCGGCAACGGTCTCGCAGGAGTCCGCCGCCTCCGGCCAGGCGGCGGACGAGTCGCAAAGTTCCTCGGCCGTCGCGCAGGAGCAGGGCGAGCAAGAACCCGCCTCCGACCCCGGAAAGGCCTCGCAGGCTGTCCCGGGCCCAGCGGACGTGCCGACGGCTGCCGGCGAGTCTCAGGCGAACGGCACCAGGGGCAGCCCGACCGACGAGCCGGCTGCTGACGTCCCCGCTCCCGCAGCTGCGAAGGCGCCCCTGCGCGCGCCCACCCAAGGCCTGACGAACGTCACCATCGACGGGATGACGTTTACCCCAGTCTGGGATGGGAACAACCAGACCGGCAACTACGCGCTGAGCAAGTACGCCGGGGAGGGCACGACGCTCGACATCCCCGCCGAAATCGAAGGATCCGACGGTGCATCGCATCCGGTAACCAAGGTCTATCAGGACCTGCAGGGCTATTCAAAGATAGAGCACCTGACGATTCCGGACAGCGTGACGGATGTCGCCAACTCCGCTTTTACCCATTGTACGAACCTCAAGGACGTGAGCATCGGCAGCGGCATCACGAATCTGACATGGACTTTTGACGACTGCACGGCGCTTGCCAGCGTCACGTTTGCCCCGAACTCCTCACTGAAGGAGATCTATGGCGGCTTCAGCGGATGCACCAACCTGACCCAGCTGACTCTGCCCGACGGGCTGGAGGAAGTGCATCTTGCCGAAACTTACCTTGAGGAGATTACGCTCCCTGACTCCGTCAAGAAAATCTATGACTACGGATTTAGCAACTGTCCAAATCTCGAGAAAGTCAATATTTCGGAGGGAGTAACTGAGCTGGGCAATTCCACGTTCCTCAACTGCCCCAACCTCACTACCATCACCGGAGGCAAGAACGTCACATCCATCGGGGACAGCTGCTTCGGCGGATACGATTACGGCGCCGGGGAATGGGTCCAAGACGACAAGCTCGCCTCCCTCGGCGACATCGATCTCGGCAAGCTGGAATCCATCGGCGAATACGCCTTCTTCGGCGTAGCGAACCTGCCCGATTATGACCTCTCCTTGGGCAGCGTCACTTCGCTGGGAACGTACGCGTTCTACAACAACAACCGGATCTCGAAGCTGACGCTGGGCGACGGCCTCGAGTCCGTACCGGACTCGGCGTTCGCCTACTGCTACAACATCGGAGACATCACCATCCCCAACGGCGTCAAGACCATCGGCGATGAGGCGTTCGCGGGCGTTGATGCCGCGACCATCGCGATAGGCAGCAGCAATCAGAGCCAGCTCGAAAGCATCGGCGCGAACGCCTTCGCCGATACCGCGGACGGCAGCAGCATCACGATCAACACCGCCGAATCCGACGTGAACCTCAAGGCGAACTCCTTCGGCGCGCTCGACAACGTCACGTGGACGGTGCCTTCCGTGGACGAGACCGGAAAGGTGCTCTATCTCGACGGCGCATCCGGCAGCGATGCCAATGACGGCACGGCGAAAGACAAAGCCGTCAAGACGTTCGCGCACGCGAAGGAACTGGCCGCTGCAAACCAAGATATCCTCTACATCAACGTCATCGGGACGGCGGACGTGTCCGGAGATGTGTCGCTCGAGGGCACCCACGCAACGCTCAGACGCGATCAGGACTTCGCCGGATACCTGCTGCAGGTTAAGGGTGGCAACACGGCGACGTTGAAGGACATCACCGTCGACGGAAACGCACGCAAGGCTAATGCGACTAACTCCCTCGTCTACGTGAAGGATGCAACGCTCAATATCAAGGACGGGGCTGTCCTGCAGAACAACAGACTCACCAGCCTCGGTTGGCAGAGCGGCTGGGGCGGGGCCGTCTACGTTGACGGGAGCGAGACGGGAAGCACCGTCAACATGAGCGGCGGCGTCATCAAGAACAACACCGCCAACATCGGCGGCGGCATCTGCCTAGACTACGGCAACACCTTCAACATGAGCGGTGGCACGATCTCCAACAACCATGCCGTGACGGGCACCACGAACGGCGATGGCGGCTATGCCTCTGGCGGCGGTGTGGCGCTTGCCGAGAAGTACGGCGCAACCGGCAAGCCGATGACCTTCAACCTCAGCGGCGGAACGATAGAGGGCAACAGCTCCCAGGACATGGGAGGCGGCATCAGCCTCGGCTCGGGCGTGAGCACGTACAGCCAGCCGATCCTCAACATGACCGGCGGCGAGGTGCAGAACAACACGTCGGGCTCGTGCGGCGGGGGCATCTTCGTGCAGTACGGTTATGACGAGAAGGGCTCGAAGCACGCATCCTACGGCGTCGCGAACATCTCCGGTGGACGCATTCTGAACAATCAGATGCTGGGCGATGGGCATGGCAACAAGGCGTTCGGAGGCGGTGGCATCTACGTCAACGGCGGCCCTACCGAGTGGGAAGGAACCTATTACCATAAAGCGGAGCTGAACCTGACCAACGCCCTGATCACGGATAACACTGCAACCCAAGAGGGTGGCGGCTACGCTGCGTGCCCCGTTTCCGAGACGCACATCTACGTGAAGGACGGGGCGGCCCTCTATGGCAACGCCGGAAGCGATGCCAAGGACCTGTACATTCTTGCCAGCACGGCGTACGGCAACCACAGCGGCAACCCTGTCTATACCGTGGCCGACTCCATGCTCGGCGGCACGCCTTATAACTGGAAGTACGACGACGGCACGGAAGTCCCGCTCAACAAGCTTGAGGGCACGCTGCACGCCATGAGCAGCGAGCACCTTTCCCTGCATACGGACGTCGCATCCGACGCGACCGCCCAAGGGCTGGCCAGGGTGACCATCTCCGGCAACACCTCGACGACGCGCGGCGGCGGCATTGGGTCCAACGGCACCGTCAACATCGGTAAGTCTGATGTCACCGAGGTCGCGGTCCATAAGACCTGGGAGGACGGCGGGAATGCCGACCGTCCGAGAAGCGTGGCCGTGGAACTCTACCGCACGGTTGAAGGGGCTGCAGGCGAGCCGGTCTACGTCGGGTACGAGACAATTCGCCCTGACGATAATGACGCATGGGAGCTTACATTCAAAAACCTGCCGAAGACCGACGCAAACGACAACGAGTACGTCTATTCCGTCAAGGAGCGCGCAGTCGATGGTTATGCCGCCACCGTCACAGGCAGCCAAGAGGGCGGCTTCGAGATCAAGAACGCGTTGAACACGAGCGTCACCGTGACCAAGGCCTGGGACGACGCCAACGACCAGGACGGCATCCGCCCCAACTCGGTACAGGTGCAGCTCTACGCGAACGGCGAGCCCTCCGGCGACCCAGTGACCTTGGACGAGGGCAGCAGCTGGACCCACACCTGGACCAACCTCTTCCAGAAGGAGGGCGGCCAGGACGTCGCCTACACCGTGCAGGAAGTCGGCGCTCCCAGCGGCTACACGGTGTCTGTCTCAGGCGATGCCACGTCCGGCTTCACGGTCACCAACAGCCGCACCCCCGAGACGACATCCGTCCCTGTCACCAAGACCTGGGTCGGGCCCGTCGGCTCTGCCGTGACCATCCACCTGCTCGCCGACGGCACTGACACCGGCAAGACCGTCACGCTCGACGAGGCCGGCAGCTGGACCGGCAGCTTCTATGACCTCGCCAAGTACCGCGACCACGGCACCGAAATCTCCTACACCGTGAGCGAGGACGAGGTCGAGGGTTACACGTCCGAGATAACCGGCGACGCCGCGTCCGGCTTCACGGTGACAAACACCAAGGACGATACCCCCGGGAACCCCGGCACCCCCTCCCATGGCAAGTCCGGCGGGACCTCGTTCCTGCCGAAGACGGGCGATGACGCCGCCGCGCCTATAGCCCTTCTGGCCGCCGCCCTCGCGGCGGCGGCCGGGCTCCTCGCCCGCCGCAGGATGACGGCGGAACCGGACGGCAGGACCGCCGGACGCGCGCGCCATTCGAAGAGGTAGGCGCCTAGCCGGACAGAGAAGGCCTGCGTAGGCAAACCGCCCCCCGGAGAAGCGATTCCATCGCTCCCGGCGGGGCGGTTTGCCTGCACGAAGGAATGGACGTGCCCGGGCAATCGAGCATAAGGCGGCATCGCGATGGCTCCCGATCGATCCCCGCCGAGACGAATCGCGCGCAACTGCCCCACCGCTCGAAGGCGATGCACCCAGAGCAGGGGAACCAGCCGCCACCACCTTGCCGCTTGCGAGACAGGCAAGCAGAAGAGGTGAGGCGGCCATGCCCGCTGCGAACAGGAACCGGGGCCACATCCCCCTTTAGGGACTACTACAGCGTCGCCGACGTCTCGGCCCTTTTGGGAATCGGGGAGAACGAGGTACGCCGGCTCGCCGGGAGGCCGGACGACCCCCCTCCCGTTCCGACGGCTCTCGAACAGGGTCCGTGGGATGTTCATCGCCCGATTTGAGCTCGTGGAATGGGTCCAGCGGAACGCCGTCCTCGTCGCCTCCGACGATAGCGCCCCGTATTCCCGCAGAGGGCCGGATGGGCGCGGAAGCCGCGATGAGGGGCGATGAACTGGACGGATACCGGCGCAGGGACAATGAGCTCCTCACCTGCACAAGAGAGGCGAGTCCTTCCTCCTGGCACGCGAGCGGCACATGGGCGGGAGAGCATATGGCGAGCAAACTATTTTGTTATTTCAATCTAGGAAGGTTCAACAATGAGGAACAGCATTCAGACGCAGACACAGCCACGTACGCATGCGCGCAAGATCGTCGCGACGGGCCTCGCCGCCGCTCTCTCGCTCGGTGCCGCGCTCCCGGCCTCGGCCTACGCCGCGACGTCGGTGAGCGTGCAGGACGCCGAGTAAACCGCAGCCGCGAGCGGCGCCGGCTCGAGGGGCGGCACCTGGTCGTGGGACGGCAAGGAGGCATGTCCCTCGTCGGCTACGACGGGGGAAGATCGGCGCCGTCGGCGACCTCACCGTGACGGTGACCGGGAAGAACGCCGTCGCCGCTGCCTCCAAGGACGGCGACCCGAACAACGACGCCCCCGCCATCACCGTCGCCGACGGCGACCTCACCGTCACGGGGCCCGGCTCGCTGGACGCGACGGCGGACAACGACCACGCGGTCGCGGCGATCAAGACCGACAACGGAGACCTGAGCATCAAGGACACCACCGTCAGCGCCACCCAGAACGCAGAGGACAACTACTCTCCGTCCGGAGCCATCGAGGCGCGCGACGGCTCCGTTGCCATCGAGGGCTCGAGGGTCGACGCCAAGACCGTCATCGCGACTGCGCCCGGCAAGGAAGGCAAGGAGGCGGGGACGTACGGCATATACTCCGATACCGTGATCGGGACGGAGGCGGGCGTCACCATCGACAACTCCACCGTCACGGCGTCCTCCGAGGGAGCGGCCCCAGGATGGAACCGCGGCATCGGCGCCTACGGGAACAGCTACGTCACCGGCAGCCCGAGCGTCACCATCACGGACTCGGACGTGGCCGCCGACGGGGACCCCGCCATCACGGCGTACTCCCGCAACCCATCCCTCCCCGGGGTCGTGAGGGTCGGCATGCCGGCGACGGTCACGCCCGCCGGCGCCCGGGGAAGGGCGATCGAGAACGGCCAGTTCTACGGGATGACCATAGCGATGGCCCCCGTGGACTCCCCCTCCTCGAGCACCAGGAACTCGGGCGGCTCGCACGTCGAGATCAAGGCCGCGGGGAACCCGCGGACGGTCGACGAGAACACGTTCGGCGGCACGGAGGAGGCGCCCGCCGAAGCCGTGACGCAAAGGGCCGAGCTGGCCGAGCCCGCCAAGCACGAGCCGGCGAAAGAGACAGCCAAGGCCGAGCCGACGGCGTCCGCCCTCCCGCAGTCCGGGGACCAATCGATGCTGGCGGCCGTCCTCGCCGCCGCAGCGGCGGGGGCAATCGCGCTCGCTGCGGGGCTCCGCCTGCGCCTTTTCCGAAAGTAATAGCAGGACCCGCACGGGTAGCTGCATGCGCACGCCCATGCAGCTACAGATTCAGCCTCGCAGGCGACCTGGGGGGCGGATGGCCCAAGACGAGGGCAGTCCGCCCCCCTGCTGATTGCGACCAAAGGAAGCCCGATCGCGTGCGGCACGCGGGCGGCCGTGCCGGAACGGCCGCCCGAATGGCTCGAGGCTGCCGGCTTTTGCAGGAGCCACGCGGGCCGCCCCCATATCCAACCTGGCTCGTGCGATGCGGAGCCGGACGTCTGATTCCGCAACCGAGCATGATCTGCCCCGCCCGGTTACGGGAGGCGCATCCATCACGCTCATCGAAGCGGTTGTGCGCTCCGGGCTCACCCCGAGCGCCCGGAGCGTTTGCGCGGCCGTCGCCAGGATGATGGGGTGCGCCAATCGCCGTAGGAAGAAGGACACCATGCCGACATCTCCCGAAGCCCCATGCAGCGGGTCTTGCTATGCGAACGCCACCGCACAGGAAGCCGCGCGGAAATTCCTAGGCAGGCACCGCCTCATCGTTGCCGGGGCCGCCGTCGCATTGATTGCCTGCGCGGCCTGCGTCGCATCGCAGGAGCCCGGCATCGAGTGCCTCGCCGCGTTCATGATCGACGCCCTGCTCATCTCGCTCGCCTCGACGGTCCTCAACAGATGCAACTTCAGCAAGCTCCTGGGCATCATGTCCATCGACTGCGACGCCCGCAAGATGCTCGACGCGGCGTCCCTTCTGATGGAGAAGCGCAGGAAGCCCAAGGAAGCGCCCACGTACGAGCTGGTCTACGCCATGTGCTCGGCGCAGCTGGGCTGCGACGACGTCGCCCTCCAATGGGTCGACAAGGCGGAATCCGAGCAGAAGCTCGGCCTGTCCAACAGGCTGCTCGCATGCAACGTGCGAGCGGTGGTGGCCGGGCACCGCGGCGACCGGGACGAGCTGGCGAACGTCCGCGGACAGGTAGCCGCCCTTCGTTCGGAAATGCGCGCTTCGGGCGCGCTCCGCAGAACCGCCGACCTGGTAGCCTCGTGGATAGACTTCGACCTCGCCCTGGGCGACGGCGACTGGCAGCGTTGCAGCGAGCTCTTAGGCTCGATGCAGGTGCTCAGCGCCACGCGCCAGCAGAAGGTGAGCACGGAGCATCGCCGCGGCATGCTCGCAGAGGCCCGCGGCGACATGGGTGCGGCGCGCGACCGCTATGCGTTCGTCGCCGCGAACGGCGGTACCTGCCGCATGGCCAGGCAGTCCGCCGAATGGCTGGACATGCACAAAATACGATCCGAGGCAGGGCGCTCGGCAGGAAGGCTATGCGAAGATACACCTTCTATTGTATTATGATGCTTTTATTATTCATCGATTCAATGGGACCGCGGACGGGATTGGCGGCTGGCCCATCCAGCCGGCAGACACGCCCTGTCCCAGAGAGAGGTTACCTATGAACGGCTTCAAGAAATACGCCGCAGAGTTCGTCGGGACGTGCGTCCTTGTGACGATGGGATGCGGGACGGCTGCCGCCCTGGGGTGCGACGGGGCCAGCGTCGATGCCGCCTACGTCCTGACCGCGCTGGCGTTCGGGCTGTCGATCGTCGCCATGGCGTACTCTATCGGCAACGTCTCGGGCTGCCATGTCAACCCCGCCGTCTCGCTCGGCATGCTCCTGTCCGGCCGCATGAGCGGCAGGGACTTCGGCGGGTACCTGGTCGCCCAGTTCCTCGGGGGCGTCCTGGGCGCCGCCCTCGTGGGGGCCTTCATGGGCTGGAACGGCAAGTTCGGCGCCAACGGCCTGTACAATGGCGATGCTGCCCTGTCGCTGCTCGTGGAGACCATTCTGACCTTCGTCTTCGTCATGGCGGTGCTGGGCGCTACCGACAAGGCAGAGAACGCGAGCGTGGCGGGCTTGGCGATCGGCCTGTCGCTCACGCTCGTGCACATCCTCGGGATCCACTTCACCGGCACGTCCGTGAACCCGGCGCGCTCCCTGGGCCCGGCCCTGTTCACGGGCGGCGCCGCGCTGTCCAGCGTCTGGGTGTTCTTCGTGGGGCCCTTGGCCGGCGGCGCCCTTGCCGCGGGGGCCTATCGGCTCGTCGCCGGAAAGCCGAAGCCCGAATAGCCAACCCGCAGTCTCCCGCGCGAAGGCACTCATGCAACACATTGAGCTCCGAGGCCGACCGTGGCTAGGGAGATGTCAAAGCCTCGGAATGCCCGGCAGACCAGCCGGGCATTTTCCTTTGCACGCACAGCGTGGAAAGGGGCCTTTCCTGATCCGCTGCCCCACAGCATAGCCATTCTCCTCGTGACGCCGACGGAACGACCGGCGTCAATCGGCTCCGGAGCCCTCCCTGGAGGGACCCGGGCGCCGGGGCGCCCGGGCTGAGGGCTGCTACGCCTCGCTCAGGCAGTTGCGGTGGTGCCTGAGGAACGCCCTGCTGTCGCGGATAACCAGCATGCTCACGAAGTCGAATCGGATCGCACAGTCCGCGTTCCCGTCCGACTTGGCCAGGTAGGCCGTCGCGGCCTTCTCGAGCGCGGCTCGGTCGACCTTCTCCTCGGGGAACCCGTCGCCGCGGTCCTCGGTGATCTCGGCTACCACGAAGACCAGGTCTCCGTCTTCCCGGGCGATGAAGTCGACGCCGTCGGTGCCGTGCGCCCAGCCGCTCTCGAGGATCTCGAAGCCCCTGCGCTCCAGGTAGGTGCCGATCGCCTTCATTGCCTTCTCGTTGATGGTTGCCTCCATGGTGATGACCTCCTCGGGTTGTCGGCCCGCCCCTTTGGCGTGCCTTGCGGCTCCGAGTTCGCCGGGGTTCGCGGAGGGCGCAGGGGTTCGAGCGAAAACCCGGAGGGCTTGAGTTTTCCGTCAACCAGCATGGGGATCCGGACGGAAAAGCTTTTCGCGGCCCTTGCGCCCGGAGCGGTTCCCGGCGAGCGTGGGGAGCCTGAAGGAGCGCCATGAGGCGGGCACGCGTTCCGGGGAGGCCTCCCCTGGAGCGCTCCCACGAGGCGGCATGCGGGATCCGGCCGCCCTCCGTGCAAGGCCATCGAGGCCCGAGAACTCGAGCCTCACGGTGCCAGGCGCCGCCTGGGAGCTCGGAGGAGGACTTCCGGGATTCGTCCGTCGGAATCGGATCAGGGGCTCTAGCGATGGCTCATCCCGCGGAGGTCGAGGCGCTCGGCGTTGACGGCGGCCGCGGCGGTCTCCCATAGCGGGCCGGCGACCTCGCGCACGAAGCGTCCCGCCCCCTCGGCAGGCGGCGTCCGTCGGTGGCACCCGCACAGGTTCGTCTGCCTGCGCTAGGCCAGCCGCTCGCGCGCGGCGTCCGGCACCTGATCGGGCTGGACCTCCTCCCACGAGACCACCTCGCGCACGGGCATGTAACCGAGCTTGATGTAGGCGCCGTCCCTGAGCCGCTTGCCGGCGGTGAAGGCGAGCTGACGGTGCCCGCCTCCCTCGTCGTAGGCGTCGAGGGTGTACTCCCAGGCCTCCTCGTCGCAGTCGTCCTTCCTCTGCGCGGCCGCATCGTCCACCCGGACGTACCAGATGGATGCGTTGTCGGTGTTCGTGAGGTAGAAGACACCAGCCACGGCTCCCAGCACAAGGACACCCAGGACTATAGTTGCGATTCTCCTTGCCATTGCTTGATCCTCTCTCTTCGTTTGGCTAATCCGATCCGACGCCTGCGAGGCTCACGACGACGGTGTCCCGGCATGCGCCACGACCTGGGTGCAGGCACAGAGTGCCGCGGCGGTGAAGATGGCGGCCATGGCGAGGAAGGCGGGCAGCTCGGAGGGAGCGAGCGGGCCTCCTCCATTGCTGTTCGATGCCAGATGCAGGAGGGCCCAGGGCCACCACAGCCCCCAGCCCTTGGCCGTGAGCATGAGGCCCGCGATGCCGCCCGCAAGGGCGATTCCCACCGGCGCCGCAAAGCTGCGCACGAGGGCCGATACAAGCAGCTGCACCGCCACCACGGACACACCGCCGACCCATGCGAGCAGCAGGTAGACGATGTAGTCGGCTGATGGGAGTCCCGGGAGGCCCACGGCCTTCCCACAGGCCATGAACAGCACCCCCGTCGCGGCGAGCGCGACGGCCAGCATGCCCGCGCCCACGGCGAGCTTCGCGGCAACGAGACGCCAAGGCGCCGTGGGGCTCGCGAGCACCTGGTTCCAGTTGGTGCCCGCATGCTCGAGCCCCATGAGCCAGGAGCATCCCGCGCCGACGAGCGCCGGCAGGAAGAAGTAGAGCTCGAACAGGGTGTGCTGCGTCCAGAGGTTCTCCCAGCCCGGCGTCAGCAGACCCAGGTTCTGCTGGTAGTTGAAGGTGCCGATGACTGCCGCGATGAGGGGCAGCGCCGCGTAGGCGATCCAGATGGGCGCGCGGCGCAGCTTGGTGGCCTCCGCGCGCAGGGCCTGCGTTCTCATGCTAGAGCTCCTTTCTCGAGAACCACCATGCCGAGATGGCGATGAGCGTGGCGCACATGCCAGCCAGGAGGGCCGCGTCGCCCCACGGGAAGGGGACGCCGTGGAAGGACGTCGTCCCTGTGGCAGCGTCCCAGTCCATGAGCACGCACGACAGCAGGCCGAAGTACCCGCTGGGGACCAGGCGCTGGACGGCGGGAGGAAAGAACAGGCTGAACAGGCCCGCGAGCGAGAGGCCGAGGCCCACCGCCAGCGAGGCGAACTGGTTCTCCCAGCGCAGGGCGACGGCCTGCACGAGCACGGCCACCATGAAGGCGGGCCCTATCTGACAGATGGCAAAGGTCATCAGTCCGCCGAGGCCAACTTGGTCGGTGAAGCCCTTGTAGGACGCCAGCGCCGCGAGGCCCACGGTCTCCAACACGACAGCGACGGTGATGAGCGTCAGGCTGCAGACGAGCTTGGCGGCGAACACCGTGCCTGCCCGCTGCAGGCACAGGAGTTCCTTCAGTGCCTGCGCCTCGTGGTCGACCTCACATACGCGCGATGCGACGATGGCGGCGAACAGGGTCATGACGATGGAGCTGATGAGCGGGGCCATGTAGAGCAGGGATGCCGTTCCATCCGGGGACCCCTGGGAGGCCCGCCCGGCGACGGACGCCATCCACATGACGCAGAGCGCTGCGGTGCCGAGGCAGACGAGCCACATGCTCCTGCGCCTGAGCTTCGCGAACTCGAGCATGACCGCGCGCATTACAGCCCCCTCTCTTCGGTGAGTGTGAGGAAGATGTCCTCGATGCCCTCGCTGCGCTCCTCGATCCGCATGATGCCAATGCCCTCTCGTGCGAGCGCAAGGGAGGAGCGCGCCACCACGGCGTCATCAGCGAAGGGTGCGACCAGCCAGCCATCCTGCTCGACGGCTCCCAGCAGCGCGGACGCACGACGGTTGTCGGTCGTACGGAACGCCAGCTGACGTTGGGCGCGAGCCCGCAGGTCCTCAAGCGCCCCCTGCCACACCATCCGTCCTTGGCTTATGATGCCCACGTAGTCGGCCATCTGCTCGACCTCCGAGAGCAGGTGGCTTGATACCAGGACAGTGGTGCCATGCGCCCGGGGTAGCCTGCGGATGAGCTCCCGCATCTCGTGGATGCCCTCGGGGTCGAGCCCGTTGGTTGGCTCGTCGAGCAGTACGATCCGGGGGTTGCCGAGCAGTGCGATGGCAAGGCCCAGACGCTGTCTCATGCCCAGCGAGAACTGGCCAGCCAACTTCTTGCCCGTGCCGGCCAGGCCCACCGTCTCGAGCGCCTCATCAATCGATTCGGCGGGCAGCCCCTTGAGCCTGCGAATGATGTCAAGGTTTTCGCGCGCCGTCAGGTGCTTGTAGCAGCTGGGGCTCTCGATAAGCGAGCCCACGTGCGCGAGGACCGCGAGCCGGCTCCGCCGATCCATCCTCTCTCCCAGCACCTCCACCTCGCCGGCCGTTGGCCGCGCGAGGCCGAGGACCATCTTCATGGTGGTAGACTTGCCCGCTCCGTTGGGGCCGAGGAAGCCGTATACCGTGCCCTCGGGCACCTTGAGTTCGACGCCGTCCACGACGCGCACCCCACCGTATGATTTGGTGAGCGCACTTGTGGCGATGGCCAAAGTGGACATGCTCGCTCCTTTCGTTCGGTCTGCTTTAGCGACAGCTCGGATTTTGGGGCACGCGCCTTTCTCTCGCCTGTCCCCAAGCTTTCGCGATCCTTTCGTTTCGAGTGAGGCGAGGGCGCTCCGGGCCTGGGATACCCCGCCCCGGGATACAATGGGGGCCGAAGTTGGGAGGCGGCATGAGAGACATACACGAGGCGCGGGTGCTGGTGGTCGAGGACGACCCTACCCTGCTCGGGCAGCTGGCCGAGCTGCTCGAGCGCGAGGGCTATCGGTCCGTCCGCGGCGCTGGGACCGTGGCCGACGCCCTGCTAACGGTCGCAACCTGGCAGCCCCAGCTGCTCCTGCTCGACGTGATGCTGCCCGACGGCAACGGCTTCGACCTGCTGCGCCGGGTGCGCGAGACGAGCGACGCCCCGGCGCTGTTCCTCTCCGCGCGCGACGAGGACGCGAGCCGCCTGCGGGGCCTGGGCCTGGGGGCGGACGACTACGTGGCCAAGCCGTTCCTGCCCGCCGAGCTGCTGCTGCGCCTGGCGGCCGTCCTGCGCCGCAGCTACAACCTGCCAGACGCGCTGCCCGCCATCGCGCTCGGAGAGGCGGAGGTGGACCTGGCCACGGGCGAGGTGAGGCGCCTCGGCGCCGTCGAGTCGACGCTAACCGCGAAGGAGCACGCGCTCGTCAAGAGGTTGAACGAGAGCCGCGGCTCCATCGTGACGACGGACGAGCTCTGCCGCAGCGTCTACGGGGACGAGTTCGGCTACGCCAACGCGCTCGCGATCCTCGTGCGGCGCCTGCGCGAGAAGGTCGAGGACGACCCCTCCCACCCGCGCTGGGTCGTCACGGTGCGAGGGCTGGGCTACCGCCTCATGCGCGAGGAGGCGCGATGAGGGGGCCGCTGCGCGCACGGCTGAGGGGAGTCGCGGGCTTGGCCGCATCCTGCGTCCTCGGTGCCGTTGCCATCCTCGCGGTCAACATGGCCGTCGTGGGGGCCGCCATGTACGCCGAGGGCCTCGCGGGCGGCGGCACCGCCCCGGAGGCCTCGAAGGTGTCCGAGTCGATCGTCGAGCGGGACGGGGCGTATGCCGTCCCGCCGGACATGGAGCAGGCGCTTCGCGGCAATGACAGCTGGGCCCTGCTCATCGACGAGGGGGGAAACGTGGTCTGGGGCCTCGGCGTGCCAGACGACGTGCCCACGCGCTACATCCCGGCGGACGTGGCTTCCTTCGCGCGCTGGTACCTCAACGACTACCCCGTGTCCTGCTGGCGGCGCGATGGGAAGCTCGTCGTGGTGGGGTCCCCCAGGGGCTCTGCCTGGAAGTACAGCTTCTCGCAGGGCTTCGACGAGTTCAGCGGCGGCGTGCTGCTCCTGATCGCGCTCTTCTGCGTGAACCTGGTCTCGCTCGTCGTATTCGTGAGCGCGCTCTCCCGGCGCTCGTGGAAGCGGCGCGACGACGCGCGCAACGAGTGGGTCGCCGCCGTGTCCCACGACGTGCGGACGCCGCTCTCCGCGGTCGTCGCCGACGCCTCGCTCCTGATGGAGGATCCCGGACTCGATGCCGGCGCGCGCGAACGGGCTGCCCGCATCGTGGCGAAGTCGAGGGAGGCGGCAGGCCTGCTCGCCGACCTCAACGCGGTGAACCGGCTGCGCTACGCCATGGAACCGGTGGATGCCGAAGACGTGCACGTAGCGGCAATGCTGCGCTCGGTGGTGGCGAACTTCCTGGACGAGGGGGCGGGCGCCTGCGAGCTGGAGCTCGACGTGGCGCCTGCCGCCGAGGGCGTCTGCGTGCGCGGGAGCGAGTCGCTGCTGCGTCGCATGGCGGTAAACCTCGTGGGGAACAGCTTCCGGCACAACCTGCAGGGCTGCCGCGTGACGGTCTCCCTTGATGTCCGAGGCGGGCTTCTCGGCACCCCGTTCGGCCGGCGGCTAGTGCTCGTCGTGAGCGACGACGGCCGGGGCCTTGGGGCCGATGCGCTCGCGGCGCTCGGGAGGAGGCCGGGCTCCGACCTTTCCGAGCACGGCCTCGGTCTCGTGATCGTGCGGCGCATCGCCGCGGCGCACGGCGGGGAGGCGCGGTTCTCGAACAACGCGGGAGGGGGATGCCGCTGCGCCGTGACCCTGCCCGCCGGACGCCGCCGTATGAAACGCATTCCCAAATCGAGCCCCCGGTGAAGCGCGCCCCGGCTCTTCGATACGGGAAACGGGAGGCGGTTTACGGAAGCGGCGGGGGCTCTAACGGCGGCTCATACCCAGGATGTCGAGGCGCTCGGTGTTGACTGCGGACGCCTCGGTCTCCCCGCGCAGGTCGACGAACTCGCGCGTGAGCCGCTCGATCTCCTCGTGCAGGCGCTCATCGACGGTGACGCCCGCGCCGATCCGCCTCAGCTCCCGCAGCAGCTCCACCATGTGCTCCCGCAGCGCCCGGTAAACCCGGACGTTCGGCACGACGGCGATCGCCTCGTCGCGCAGCCTCGCCATGATGAAGTCCTGCTTGGACATCCCGCTCTCCTCGGCGACGCGGTCGAGCCAGCGCTTCTGCTCCGGCGTCATCCTGAAGCCGACGGTGACGCTGCGCTCCCTGCGGTCGTTCGGACAGGGCATCAGAACCCCTCCTTCGAGGCGTTGAGGGCGCGCGCCATCTCGTTCTGCTTGTCCGGGAACAGATGGGCGTACCTGAAGGTTATGTCGGAGCTCTCGTGCCCCATGCGCTCCGCTATGGCGACCGCCGAGAAGCCCATCTCTATCAGCAGCGAGACGTGGCTGTGGCGCAGGTCGTGGACGCGGATCCTCTTGACGTGCGATGCTTTGCAGCCGCGGTCGAGCTCGTGGTGGAGCTTGGCCTTCGTGAACGTGAAGATTCGCGCGTCGGGGTCCAAGAAGAGGGATCCGACCCACTGCTCCAGCTCCTCTCCGAGGAACTTAGGCAGGACGACATCTCTGACGGATTTTGGCGTCTTGGGCGGAGTGACCACGTCGCGTCCCTGGAGGCGCTGGTAGGACTTCGTCACCTTCAGTTCCGAACGGGCGAAGTCGAAGTCCGAAGGGGTGAGCGCGAGCAGCTCCCCGAGTCGGAGGCCGCACCAGTACAGAATCTCGAAGGCGTAGTAGCTCTCCGGCTTATCCGCCACGGCGTCGGAGAACCTCAGGTACTCGTCGCGCGTCCAGAAGAGCATCTCCCCGCCCTTCGACGAGCCCATCCTCGTGGTGCGCGCGCACGGGTTGGAGGCGAGGCCGTAGTAGCGCACGGCGTGGTTGAAGATGGCGGACAGCTGGTTGTTGATGGTCCTGAGGTAGGTCTGGGAGTAGGGCTCGCCCTTCTCGTTGCGGTGAGCCATGAGCCCGTTCTGCCAGCGGACTACGTCGAGTGGCTCTATCTCGTTCACGCGCATGTTCCCGAAGTACGGGAGGATTTTTCCCTCTATCATGTACTTCTTCGTGATCCAGGTATGCTCCCGCAGCCTGGGCCGCACGTCCCGGGAATAGACTTCGTAGAACGAGGCGAAGGTGGAGTCCACCGACCCCTCCGCCTCCGCGGAGAACTCCTTTTCCCAGGCCTTCGCCTCGTCCTCCGTCTCGAATCCGCGCTTTGTCTTGTGCCGCAGGTCCTTGTTGTAGTCGCGGTACCAGACCTGTGCCGTCCAGGTACCGTTCGCCTCGTGCCTCACCGACATCCCGTCTCCTCCCAATCGTTCTGGATGGATATAAAGCACGCATTTGTGCTGTATATCGAAGTAGAATAACAGCACGTTAGCGTGCTGTCAATCGATTGCGCACGGTTGCGTGCTGTAATATGCTTTCCCCATCCAAGGAGCAAGGAGGATCCGTGAGCATTGGCGAGCGCATACGAAGGTACCGCAACGACGTCGACATGACCCAGAGGGAGCTCGCCGAGGAGGTGGGGCTCACCGAGTCCGCCATACGCAACTACGAGCGCGATATCAGGACGCCGGGCGACGAGCAGATCGAGAGGATCGCGGAAGCGCTGGATGTGTCAGCCGACTCGATTCGCGAGGTGGGCGTGAGCGGCGCAAGGGGCGCGCTCGAGGTTTTGTTCAGGTTCGAGCGGGTGCTCGGGTTGAAACCGGTCGCCACCGATGCGGGCGTCGCTGTCGCCCCGGACCCGTCGAGGCCGGGCTCGCAGAAGGCCGTACAGGCGTTGAATGCATGGAAGCGCATGCGGGACCTTCTGGAAAGCGGAGAGATCTCGGAAGGGGAATACGAGGCCTGGAAGGCCAGGTACCGTGGCTGAAATCCAATGAAATCACCTGAGGGTGACGACCGGAGCCGCTCTCTCTCCTTATCTTGCGATTGTCGCATTAATGCATTACTGTATCTAATACAGATAGTACATTGACCGCAGGAGGTGCACGCCATGCTCCTGGAGTTAGACTTCTCGGACGCAATCCCCGTCTACCGGCAGATTCGGAATCAGATCGTGCGGGCCATAGCGGAAGGCGGGCTCGCGCCGGGCGAGCGCCTGCCGACCGTCCGGGCCCTCGCGTCGGAGTGCGGCATCAACGTCATGACCGCGAGCAAGGCCTACCAGCTTCTCAAGCAGGAGGGGCACGTGCGGGGTGACCGGCGCGGCGGCACCTTCGTGGCGGAGCCGGATGCCGGCTCGGGTCCCAGCCCCGGCGCCGTGGAGGCGCTGCGGCTGCAGCTGGACGAGCTCGTTGCAGGCGGCATGCCGCGCGAGGAGGTACTCGCGCTCTGCGGGCGCCTATTGGACGGGGTTCGCTCCCGAAGAGAAAGGGGTCTGCGATGAGTTCAGTTTCCGCGATCTGGCTTGTGTGCTGCTGGCTTCCCATTCCGATATGGCTGGCGCTCAGGGACAGCGCCCGCTTCAAGAAGAACATCGCCGTGGGCGTGACGCTGCCTCGCGAGGCGCATGGCGACGGGCAGGTAGCGGCCATCCTCTCGGGGTATCGTCGCCGGCAGCTCGCGTGGGCCGTCGCGCTCGTTGCCGTCGCCCTGGCGGGCGCCGCCGCGGGGTCGGTCCGCGCGCTCGCGGGGCCGCTTGCGGTCTGTTGGAGCATTTGGGTTCTCGTCGCCTGCATAGCCCCGGAGGTTGTCTTCGCGTGCGCGAACGCGAGGCTCGCCGCCCTGAAGGACGAGCGCGGGTGGCGCCGCGGCGGGAAGGACGGCCCCCGGCGCGTGACGGTTGCGGACATCGGGGCGGCCGCCCAGCCCCGAACGCGCACCTCGAACGCGTGGTTTCTCCTCGTCGTCGCGGCGAGCATGGCCCCCGCGCTGTTCGACCGCGGGGGCCTGCCGGTCTACCTGCTCTCCGCCGCGGGCGCCCTCGCGACATGGGCGGTCTTCCGCTGGTGCTACCGCGACCGCAGCGAGGCGGTGGACGCCGACGGGGCCCTCACGCTGGCCCTCACGCGCATCCGGAGGCGTGCCTGGGGGCGCGTGTGCCTCTTTGCGGCCACCGCGTTCTCGCTCGTGAGCTGGTCGCAGCTCCTCTTTCAAGGCTCGCCCACTCTGTACCTCGTGGGGATGACGCTTCCCGCCGCGGCCCTGTTCGTCGCCTCCTTCGCGACCGAGATGCGCGTGCGGGGCCTTCAGGAGCGCCTCTCCAAGGACAGCGGAGAAGGGTTCTACATCGACGAGGACGACCGCTGGGTCTTCGGGCTCCTCTACTTCAACCCCGACGACTCCAGCCTCATGGTGAACGACCGCGTCGGGGTCGGCACGTCGGTCAACCTGGCGCGGCCCGCCGGCAAGGCGATAGCGGCAGTGCTCACGTCCGTGCTGCTCTGCCTGCCACTGGCCGGCGTGTTCATCGCCGAGGAGCTGTCGGCGCCGGTCACGCTGGAGCTCTCCGGGCAGACGGTCCGCGCGAGCCACGTGCTGACGAGCTACGAGATCTTCGTCGGCGACGTCGAGTCCGTCGATGCGCTCCACCGGCTCCCCGACATGACGCGCACGTTCGGGGGCTCCGCGGACACCTTCCTCGAGGGCGACTTCTCGAGCGAGGAGTACGGGCCGCTCAAGGTGTGCCTGGACCCCGAGGCGGGCCCGTGGCTCCTCGTGCGCACGAAGGGCAGCACGGCATACCTCCTGGGAGCGAGCGACCCTGTTCGGACGACTGCCGTCCTTGAGGGGCTCGGGGCAAGCGAGCACTGAGGGCGGGCGGCGGTTCACGGGAGTGGCTCGAACGCGCCGTCCGCTCAAGAACCGCGCACGGTGCCGCGCTCTCTTCAAGGCGGCGCGTTGTGTCTTTCCGATAAGGCCGCCGCGTCGGCGACAGGGCTTCGGGGAACACCGCGATCTTCACTCTCGCATTACTACTGCCGTTTCTTGAGGCCCAATCCGTCCCCGCAATCGGCCGGCTAGCGCGGTGGGAAGAGTGAAAAACGACGTTTCTAGAGCCCGGAAATAGGCGTGAAAGCGGCGGAAAGCGCGTTTCCGGGTGTTTTTTCACTCTTCGCTTCTACCTGCGGCTTTTCAAAAAGAGGGGGCGAAAAAGCGGGGTGACTACAAGGTGACTACATGGCACGGCGCCAGATGCCCCCCCTGGCTTGAAAACGCGATGAAATCTTCCATCACCGCGTTGGCATGTTTTGGCATCCGTTCGCCCCTCTTAGCAGGGAGTATCATCACGTCGTCCTCTTGAAGGGTTGTCGAGAGTATTTCCCCAGGTTAACGCCTATAGAATCAGCCCCGAAACGGTCTTGTTTCGGGGCTGATTCCTACGTTTCACTCTCGGAAAGTCCGGGTGGCTTCGTCCTAGTCGTGCCAATAGATGCTAACCACTGCCAACAGGCGGGCGGCTTGCAACTAGATGGAACGAAGGCCCAGCTCACTCCCACTCAA
>OMVS01000069.1 GCA_900314575.1 uncultured Olsenella sp.
TTGTCTCGACAACTCGAATCATACCGTGACGGGCCATGCCCTCCTTGCTACCTGGGCACTATGCTGCTGTCAAAGTGCGCAAAGAATTGTACGTTACCGCTCGGCGCCACGCCGCCTCGCCTGGGTCCGTGCAGGTCAGGCGCCGACGGCGGCTCCGTACGGGGGATTGGTGCCCCTATGCGCGCGTCCGCGTAACGGTGTTGGAGTATAGTAATAACTTGTCGGAAATCTGCTCGTAAACAATTGTGCGCTTGGGCGCATGGGCCATCGCCGTGGCCACAGCTTCGCCGCGGCGGCGAGCATGGCGTGAGGAGCCTTCAATGGGGCGTTTTCTGTTGTACATCTTCAAAAGAGTCGTGAGCTACGCGGTGATGATCTTCGTCGCGACCTCGCTGACCTTCTTCATGGCGTCGGCCTTCATGAGCCCGAGGTCCAACTACGAGTCCAAGACCCCGCGCCCGCCGCAGGAGTCCATCGAGAAGTCGCTGAACGACGCCAACCTCAACGACAAGACGCCCATCATGGAGCGCTACGGCACCTGGCTCAACGGCATCTTCTCTCAGTGGGACTGGGGCAAGACCCCCGAGGGCAGCTCGGTCAACGCCGAGATTTCCTCGCGCATCATGAACTCGGTCAAGCTGCTGGCCCTCTCGACGGTCCTGTCGGTCGTGATCGGCGTGAGCCTGGGCGTCTACACGGCGCAGCGGCAGTACCAGTGGCAGGACAGGTTCTGGAGCGGCGTGGCCTCCATCTTCATGGTCATCCCGACGGTCGTCCTCGCGATCCTGATCGTGTTCTTCGCGATCGAGATAAACACCGCCTCCGGGGCGAGGATCTTCTACGTGACGGGGCTCTCGAGCTACACGGGCGACAACTTCCTCATCGCCCTCCTCGACTTCCTGCAGCACATCTTCCTGCCCACCGTGGTCCTCACGATCATCACCTCCGTGGGCTACCACCTGGGGCAGCGCACCTACCTCCTCGACGAGATGCACGCCGACTACGTCCGCACGGCCCGCGCCAAGGGCCTCACCCGCAAGCAGGCCATCCGCAAGCACGCCCTGCGCGCCTCCCTCATCCCCACGGCGGTGAGCGTGGCCTTCTCCATCGCGAGCGTCTTCACCGGCGCCGTCATGACGGAGAAGATCTTCGCCATCCACGGCATGGGCGAGTACTTCATCAACTGCATCAACAGCAACAACATCTACGGTGCGGTCGCCGTCGCTGCCTTCTCCGGCCTCTGCACGCTCGTCGGCGCGCTTCTCGCGGACCTCTTCGCCGCTGCGCTCGACCCTCGCATCAAGCTGAGCTAGGAGGTCAGACATGGCAGACGAGAAGAAGGACGGCCTGCGCCAGGACGCAGGCAAGAGGGGCGAGGACGCGCAGGCGGCAGGCGCCCCCAACGACTCCATCGCGGAGAAGATCGACAGCGAGGCGCACCTCTCCAACGCCGAGCTCGAGCTCATGGCCGACGCCCAGGGCGGCTCGGGCATGGAGGTCAAGCGCATCGGCTACGCGCAGCTGATCTGGCGCCGCTTCGTGCGCCAGAAGAGCGCCATGGTCGGCCTCGTCATCCTCGTGGTGATGGTGCTGCTGGCGGTCTTCGGTCCCTTCATGACCAAGTTCACCTACACCGACCCCGACTTCACAGCGCTCAACGTCCCGCCCAACGCGCGCCACTGGTTCGGCACCGACGGCGGCGGCTTCGACCTGTTCGCCTGCGTCGTCCACGGCCTCGGCCGCTCGCTCACGATCGGCATCGTCTACGCCGTCCTCACCACGATCATCGCGGCCATCGTCGGCACCGCCATCGCCTACGCGCGCGGCATCGGCGAGAAGGTCGGCATGTGGCTGCTCGACATGCTCCTGATCATCCCGAGCTTCCTCCTCGTCGCCATGATCGTGCGCTCGGCGAGCGGCACGACCGGCTGGATCACCCTCATCCTCGGCCTCACGGCCTTCGGCTGGATCGGCTACGCGAGGACCCTGCGCACCATGGCGCTCTCCCTGCGCGAGCGCGACTACGTGCGCGCCGCCAAGTACATGGGCGTCCCGCCGATCAGGATCATCGTCCGCCACCTGATCCCCAACCTGGGCTCGATCCTGATCCTCGACACGGTCCTCGGCGTCATCTCGGGCATCAACTCCGAGACCGCCTACAGCTTCCTCGGCCTGGGCATCAAGGCGCCCGACACCTCCCTCGGCTACCTCCTCTCTCAGGGGTCCTCGGCCATGCTCTCGGCTCCCTGGGTCATCCTGATCCCCTCCGTCGTCCTCATCGTCCTCTGCGTGAGCATGCAGCTCATCGGCGACGGCCTGCGCGATGCCATCGACCCGTACTCCCGCGCCGCCGGCAAGGTCGAGGACGACGCCGACGCCGAGTCCAAGGCCGAGGCCGAGGCCGCCGAGCCGGCGCTCTAGGCAGGGGGTAGAGTCATGAACACGAAAGAGAAGAACATGGACATCGCAGCCGACAAGGGCTCTTCGACCACGCCCGACCAGGTGCTCGCATACGAGCTGCTCGAGGGCAACGGCCCCAAGGGGGCGCCCACCGGCGACCCGATCATGAGCGTCCGCGACCTCAGGGTCTCCTTCAACACCGAGGCCGGCAGGGTCGACGCGGTCCGTGGCGTCAACTTCGACCTGTGGCGCGGCCGCACCCTGGCGATCGTCGGCGAATCCGGCTCGGGCAAGTCCGTCACGGCGCTCTCGCTCATCGGCCTGCTCGACGACAACGCCCGCGTCTCCGGCTCTGTGCGGTTCGCGGGCGAGGAGCTCGTGGGCAAGACCGACGAGGAGATGGCGGCCTTCCGCGGCAAGTCCATCTCGATGATCTTCCAGGACCCGCTGTCCGCCCTGACCCCGATGTTCACCATCGGCGAGCAGCTGGCCGAGGCCCTTCTCGTCCACGACCCCAAGATGGACAAGCAGGCCGTCCACGACCGCTGCGTCGAGCTGCTCGAGACCGTCGGCATCACGAGGCCCGAGGAGCGCCTCGACTCCTACCCGCACGAGTTCTCCGGCGGCATGAGGCAGCGCGTGGTCATCGCCATCGCGATCGCCAACAACCCCGACGTGATCATCGCCGACGAGCCCACGACCGCCCTCGACGTGACGATCCAGGCGCAGATCCTCGACGTGCTCGCCGTCGCCCAGCGCGAGACGGGTGCCGCGGTCGTGCTCATCACCCACGACCTCGGCGTCGTTGCCGGTACGGCCGACGACGTGCTCGTCATGTACGCGGGCCGCGCCGTCGAGCGCGCGAGCATCGACACCGTCTTCGAGCGCCCGTCGCAGCCCTACACCATGGGCCTGCTCGGCGCCGTCCCCAAGCCCCACGTGGCCGCCACGAGCAGGCTCGTGCCGATCAAGGGCAACCCGCCCTCGCTCGCCGCGATCCCCTCCGGCTGCCCCTTCTCGCCGCGCTGTCCCATGGCGACGGAGGAGTGCCACAGGGTCGAGCCCGCGCTCGAGGCCTTCGAGCCCTCGGAGGGGCACCTCGTGAGCTGCCTGCACCAGGACAAGATCCGCGCGGAGCACCTCACCTTCGACAAGGTCTACCCCGCCCTCGAGCCGCTGCCGCCCAAGTGGGCGGAGGTCCCGCGCGACCAGCGCCCGGTGGTCCTCGAGGTCACCGACCTGGTCAAGACCTTCCCGGTCCAGGGCAAGGGCCTCATCCGCCGCAACAAGGGCACCATGACGGCGGTCGACCACGCCACCTTCAAGATCCACGAGGGGGAGACCCTCGCGCTCGTGGGCGAGTCGGGCTCCGGCAAGTCCACGACGCTGACGCAGATCATGGAGCTCGTGAAGCCCGAGTCGGGCACCATCAAGGTCCTCGGCAAGGACATCGCGGAGATCAAGGGCAGTCGCGAGAGGCGCGAACTGAGGCGCGACCTGCAGGTCATCTTCCAGGACCCGATGAGCTCCCTCGACCCGCGCATGCCCATCTACGACGTCCTCGCCGAGCCGCTGCGCGCGCAGAAGTGGCCGGAGGACAAGATCAACAAGCGCATCGGCGAGCTCATGCACCTCGTCGGCATCAACCCCGACTACGTCGACCGCTTCCCGTCGCAGTTCTCCGGCGGCCAGCGCCAGCGCATCGCGATCGCGCGCGCCCTGGCCACGAGCCCCAAGATCCTGCTCCTCGACGAGCCGATCGCCTCGCTCGACGTCTCCATCCAGGCCGGCGTCATCAACCTGCTCGAGGACCTGCAGCGCGAGCTCAAGCTCTCCTACCTCTTCGTCGCGCACGACCTGGCCGTCATCCGCCACATCTCCGACTACGTCTGCGTCATGCACCTCGGCAAGATCGTGGAGCAGGGCGACACGGAGGAGGTCTTCACCAACCCGCAGGACCCCTACACCAAGGCGCTCCTCTCGGCCATCCCCATCCCCGACCCCAAGGTCGAGCGCACGCGCGAGCGCCTCGTCTACAAGGACGGCGAGCTCGTCCCGGCGTCCTCCCTCATCCGCGGTGGCAGGGCGTAGCGAGGCCTAGGACGACCGGAGGCTGGTGTTTAGCCATCGTTTGGAGAGAGCGCGCCAACCTCGCCGGTATCAAGAATCGCTTGTGCCATAGTTAGGAAATGTCTCTGTCATGGCTCTGTAGAAAGGACGACACATGACCGCAAAGCTCACGCGCAGGACGTTCGTCTCCGCCTCCGCGGCCGTACTCGCAGGCCTGGGCCTCGCCGCCTGTGGCGGCAACGGCTCCGGCACCAACAACGTCGCGCAGGGGAACGACGTCACCGGCACCGAGCCGGCCAGCGGCAGCCCGGCGACCACCGACCTCACCAAGCTCCCGCTCCCCGAGAAGGGCAAGGTCTACACCAACCCCAAGTCCCGCGACGAGATCAAGGACGGCGGCACGCTCAACCTCTCCGCGAGCGAGATCGGCCCGGACTTCAACCAGTTCAACATCAACGGCAACACCACGTACATGAAGTACTTCTGGCAGCTCTACATGCCGCTGAACCCCTTCAAGCAGAGCGCCGACGGCGGCACCTTCACGCCCGACCCCAACTACATCGACTCCATCGAGACGACCGAGGAGGGCGGCAAGGAGGTCTGCACCATCAAGATCGCCGACAAGGCGACCTTCAACGACGGCACGCCGATCGACTGGCGCGCCTACGAGTCCGTCTGGAAGTCCTGCAGCGGCCAGAACGCGGACTACACCCCCGCCTCGACCGACGGCTACCAGCAGATCGAGTCCGTCAAGGCCGGCGCGACCGACAAGGAGTGCGTGATCACCTTCTCGACCCCGTACTACCCGGTCGAGTCCATCATCGCGTTCCTGCACCCGGACGCTGCGGCCGACGCCGAGACCTTCAACAACGGCTTCAACAACAACCCGCACAACGAGTGGGGAGCGGGTCCCTTCGCCGTCGACACCTTCGACCAGACGCAGATCACCTTCAAGCGCAACCCCAAGTGGTGGGGTGACGAGGCCAAGCTCGAGTCCATCGTCTACAAGCAGATGGACTCCCAGGCCATGTACAACGCCTTCAAGAACGGCGAGATCGACGCGACCGAGCCCGGCGCCACCGGCTCCTCGGAGATGCTCTCCAACTTCGCCGGCATGGACAGCGCAGAGATCCGCCGCGCCAACTCCATCTCCATCGCCAACATCGAGATCAACTCCACGCGCGACTCGATGAAAGACATCAACGTCCGCAAGGCCTTCGCGCAGTGCATAGACGTCCCGACGATCCTGAGCATCGTCTACCAGGGCGTAAACTGGTCCGAGGAGCGCATCGGCTCGCTGCTCTGCTGCCAGTGGCAGGACGGCTACGAGAACAACCTGCCCGACGACATCACGGCCAATAGCGACTCCGAGGCCGAGATCGCGGCTGCGAAGAAGACGCTCGAGGACGCCGGCTACGAGATGGGCGGCGACGGCTACTACGCTAAGGACGGCCAGCAGGTCGCCTTCAGCTTCACGACCTTCGGCGACTCCAACGTCACCAAGAACCGCGCCGCCGCCATCCAGAAGATGTGCAAGGACGCCGGCATGAACCTCACGATCGACAACCACCCCGCGTCCGAGTTCTCCAAGACGCTGACCAGCGGTGACTGGGACACGGTCCTGTTCGCCTGGAGCGCCGGCTCCGCCTCCTACAACAACGGCGGCCAGATCTACGGCTCCGAGTCCTCCTCCAACTTCACGCACCTCGGCAACGCCGAGCTCGACGCCAAGTTCGCGGCCGTCTGCGGCATCGCGGACCACGCCGAGCAGATGAAGGCCGTGAACGAGGCGGAGAAGGAGGCCCTCAAGTCCTACGGCTTCATCCCCGTCTTCTGCGGCGCCGACGTCGTCGTGGCCAAGAAGGGCCTAGCCAACTTCGGCCCATGCCTGCTCGAGACCCCGTCGCCCGAGAACTACGGCTGGGAGAAGTAACGAAGGTTCGGCGGCCTTGCCGCGGAGCTTGCACGAACCTGAGGGGGCGCCAAGGCGTCCCCTCTTTCGTAGGGGAGGTGCGAGGTGCGCGAGTGCCGGGATGCCGCGGGAGGAGCAGCCTGCGGCGGCGTGAGCCGCCGGGATGCCGCGGGCGGGCCCGCGTCCTTGTCCCCTGGCCTGCCCTAGAGCGGCGGACCGAAGGCGAGAAAAAAATCCAAATTGGGGCTTGCGCACGTCTGACGGTCTGCTAATATATTCCTTGTTGCAAGCGAGCACGCACTGAGTTCGCTCGCATGTCGGAGTGGCGGAATTGGCAGACGCGCTAGCTTGAGGTGCTAGTGACTGACTAAAAGGTCGTGCGGGTTCAAGTCCCGCCTCCGACACCACGAATTGCAGGGCGCCTTCGGGCGCCCTTTTTCGTATAGAGGGGCCCCGTACTCGGAAGGTCCCGGCGGCGCAGGCGGAGGGAGCGCGACGTGGACGCAGGGCGCGACCAGGATGGACGGCAGGACGCCGCAGGCGTGGACGGGGGCGCGGACGCCCTGTCGGGCCCCGGGCTCGTCCACACGGACGGGGCCCGTCGCTCCCCGCAGGCGGGCGCAGAGGGGCGCAGGAGGCCCGTGGAGAGCGTCACGGGCATCGGCAGGGCCTCGGTCTCGGGCGCCTTCGCGGGGCTGCTCGCGCTCACGGGCGACGCGGTCGTGGCCTTCGACGGCGCCGGCGTGATACTCCTCGCCAACGAGGAGGCCCGCCGCCTCTTCCAGCATACAGACGACTTCCTCGTGGGCCTGGACGTGCGCGGACTCTTCCCGCCGGCCGTGGGGGTCGCGCCCGAGACGCCCTTCTCGCTCGCCTCCCTGCCCTTCCCGAGCGACGGGACCTCCGCGCGCCTCGTCATCGCCAGCCTGGACGGCACGCCGGCGCGCGTCGTCGTCCGCTGCGACCGCGTGCGCGCGCCGGGCGACACCTACCTGCTCGTCGCCCACAGGGACGACTCTGAGGCCGCGGTGGCCGCCGAGCACGAGCGGCTCGTCTCCGAGCTCTCCGAGGCGAACCGGCGCCTGTCGGGCACGCTCGACATCGTCCTGGGCACGCTCGACTCGCCCGACGTGGGGACCCTCTTCGAGCGCGTGCTCGACGGGATCGACCGGACCATGGGTGCGAGCGGGACCATGGTCTACATCGCCGAGTCCGACGGCTTCCACCTGCGGGCGATGAGCGAGGGCGCGGACGTCGGCCGCGCCGCCCAGTACCTGCCCTACGCAAAGGTCTCGGGCGCCGCGGCCAAGCGGCTCGGCCAGGCGATGCGTCTCAGGGTGCTCAGCGCCTCCACCGAGGACCTGCGCCGCGGCCGGCTCGCCACCCGCGAGGTGCTCGACGAGGAGACGCACGAGACCCACCGCGTCGACGCGCGGCTGCTCCCGCCCTTCACGAGCTTCCTCGTGGTCCCCGTGTGGTTCGGCGGGCGTGTCATCAGCGTCATCATCGTCGGCTGGAAGGCGGTCCACCCCACGAAGCGCGAGGACGCGCGCCTGCTCGACGCCGTGGGACAGTACCTCTCCGTGCAGCTCATGGGCGCCTTCGCCGCCATGCGCGCCCAGCGCAAGGAGCACCTGGCCGCGCGGTCGACCGAGCTCAGGGAGCGCCTCATGGCCGCCGACACCCTGGACGAGGCCCTGGTGGCCTCGGTTCTCGCCGACGCCGCCGACGAGCTCGACGCCCGCTTCGTCCGCGTCCGCCTGGGGCCGGACGGCTCGAGGGGGATGGCCGTCCTCTCCGACGGCCGCAGGATGGAGCTTGCGGCCGAAGCGGCCGCCCAGCTGGCAGACCCCGCGCGGGACGGCGGCGAGGTCGCGCCCCTCGAGGCGTCCTCGCCGCTTGGGCGCGCGCTCGCGGCGTGGGGCGAGGACCTCTCGCAGACCGTCGTCGTGGACGTGGGGAGCGCGATCTCCCCGCGCCTGGCCTTCGTGCTGGCGCGAGGCGCGGGCGAGGAGCCCTTCGAGGACGGCGAGGTCGACTTCCTGCGCCGCCTGGCCGATGACGTGCGCGACCTCGCCCAGGGGCGCGAGGAGAGCGCGCGCGACAAGCGCATCTCGCAGGCGCTGCAGAGCGGCATGAGGAACGAGCTGCAGGAGGTCGAGGGAATCTCCGCCCAGGGGCTCTACTCGTCAGCCACCGCCTCGGCCTTCGTGGGCGGCGACTTCTACGACCTCGTCCGCCTTCCGGGGCGCCGCGCGTGCGTGATCATGGGCGACGTCTCGGGGAAGGGCGTGGAGGCCGCGTCCGTCTCGGCCGCAGTGAAGACGGCCCTGGGCGCCTACGCTTGGGAGGGGCTCAAGCCGGCGCGCATGGTGCGCTCGCTCAACGACTTCCTCCTGGGCTTCTCGCGCGTGGAGACCTTCGCCACGCTCTTCGTGGGCCTCGTCGACCTGGACGAGGCGACGATTACGTACTGCTCGGCCGGACACCCGCCAGCGATCCTCATGCGGAGCAGGACGGGCGAGTACGCGACGCTCAACGTACAGTCGGGCGTGGTCGGCGCCTTCTCCGACATGGCCTACCAGGACGGCGTGGAGTCCATCGAGAAGGGCGACATGCTGCTGCTCTATACGGACGGCACCACCGAGGCGCGCTCGCCTGCGGGCGACCTCTTCGGCGAGGACGGCCTCAGGGAGGCCGTCATGCGCGAGGCGGCGGCAGGCTTCGAGGGCATCTGCGACCGGCTGCTCGCCACGCTCGACGGCTTCACGCACAACAGCCTGGACGACGACGTCGCCATGGTCGCGCTGCGCTTCGACGGGGTCGGGCCGGAGGCGTAGGCGGGCGCGGGCCGCAGCGGCGCCGCCCGGGACGTGGGCCGCAGCGGCGCCAGGAACGCGGACATCGCGAAGTCGCGGGGCCTCGCGCGATTGCGCTCCGCCACAATGGGAACAAATCCCATATGGCAGGAAAGACGAACATAGCAGTCGTGCCCGTGGGGCGATCGCTCGACGTGCGGCAGGCCGCGTCGCTCAAGAGGCTCATCCAGAGCCTGAGCGACCAGGGCTGCCGCCGCATCATGCTCAACTTCGCTCAGACCGACTACGTCGACTCCGCGGGCATGGGCATGCTCTTCGACGCCGTGCGCAGGATGCGCGAGTCTGGCGGCCTGCTCTCGTGCATCAACGTCTCGCCGCGCGTCATGCGCATCTTCAGCATCTACCGACTCGTGGACTATGCTCCCGTGCAGCAGACGGGCGAGCGCCCGCGCTTCGAGGAGCTCGACCCCCAGGCCCAGCCCGTCTCCCACAACGTGCTGCGCGTCGAGGGGGACAACCTCCAGGCCGCACGCGGTCGCGTGGAGGAGCTGCTGCGCCACCTCGGGTTCGAGGGCGACCGCCTCTTCGACATGACGCTCGCGGTGGGGGAGGCCATGGGAAACGCCGTCGACCACACCGAGCAGGGCGGCGTGCTGGCGACGGTGACCGGCTACCCCGACAGGGCGATCGTCGACGTGAGCGACTGCGGAGCGGGCTTCGAGCTCGCGTCGGACGAGGAGCCCGTCTCATCCGTGGACGCCGTCGAGCGCGGGCGCGGCATCAAGCTCATGCGCCTGCTTGCCGACAGCGTCTCGATCCATCTCAAGCGCTCCGGCCAGGGCACGGTCGTACGGCTGGTGAAGCTGCTGAGGTAGCCGCGGGTGCCGGTGCCGCCTGCGGCGGTGTGTCCCGTGGTCGGCGCCCCGCTCCATGGCCGACGCGCCGGCGAAGCCCGCAGTCTACGCCCCGCCCCACGCCGCGCCCCACGTCACGCGTCCTGTACGCTGTTGGTCTCAGAGCCACACAATGTGCCCGGCTTCTCCGCCCGTTTCGTCGCCCGTGCCCCTCCTCCGCAATTGCCCGCGCTGATAGTTGCAGTTTCGGAGGTTATGGACGGGTCGCGGGCGGAGCCGGGCCATGGAGCGGACCGGTACGTCGTTGTTACCCGGGAAAACGCCGGC